>JACQOI010000391.1 GCA_016202615.1 Betaproteobacteria bacterium | reverse complement strand
GGGCACAAAACGGTGCGTTCACGATCCGCGCAGACCGTTTAGCGCTCAATTCCCCGTTCTGCTCGCTTACCATGATCAACATCACTCAAATCATCAACTCAAGTCCGACAGGCTGCTAGATGTATGATCGCTATGTCATTGACCGTAGCCTTTACCAGCTTCAGGATGAGACAAGGGCCGCACGCCGTGGCCTGTGGACTGATTCTGCGCCGGTGCCGCCGTGGGGAGTGGCGGCGGCTTAATCAACCGGGCGCTTAAGCGGGATGGCGCGCCTATCGAGGCCGCAGACGAGGGCGGTACGCGGCAACAAGATGGCGCGCACGGCCTAGGCGGTTCTGGCCCATGGACGGGTGTACCAAAGGGACTATGTGAGCATACAGCCTGCATAGGTTGAACAACCCACTTTGAAAGGATATGGATCAGTCGATAGGTTGCGCAGATTGATGAAGATGTGATGGCACGACAGGTCGGACCGCAAGAACGCAAACCTGAATGTCTTCCGGCGCTCGCAGCGCGATGAGGAGATGAGGTCGTTCTTGGCGAATTCCATCAGGGCCCGCGGACGGAAGTTCGGTCTGCAATATGGCCGGATATAAGACTGCAGCCAGTACCTCGTCGAACATCACGACAACATCACTTGCCAAACCGGGCGGCGTCCATATAAGAAGACATGGACCGCTTTCTGCAATTTCTTACCGATTACACGATGTCCTTGACCTATGAGAAGCTTCCCCAATCGACCGTTCACCAGGTTAAACGCCACCTGATCGATGTGCTCGGGTGCGGGATAGGCGGCTACGAGATGGGTCCGCCACAAAGCGCCCGGGCCCATGCGCTCGAGGTAACGTCCAGACCTGGCTCGACCGTTCTGGGCACCAGGCATCGCAGCGCACCCGAGCTGGCCGCCTTTGCCAATGGGGTGATGGGTCGCTACCTGGACTTCAACGACACCAGTATCGCCCCCAAGACCGGCCACACCAGCGATAATATTGCCGGGGTTTTGGCTGCGGCCGAGTATTCCGGGGCCGATATGCGCACCACCATTGCGGCGATTGTAATTGCCTACGAGGTGATGGACGGGCTCGGAGCCTCAGGTCTCGGCAATGGCCTTTGGGACAACGGCTGGGACCACGTGACTGGCGTGGCCATCTCTTCCGCGGCCGGGGCCAGCAAAGCCTTAGGCCTGAACAGAGAGCATACCACTAACGCACTCTCGCTAGCGGCTACCTCGAGCATCGCCACCAATCAAACGCGAGTGGGCGCGCTCTCAATGTGGAAGGGATGCGCCGCCGGTAACGCCGCCCGCAATGGCATTTTCGCCGCCCTGATAGCCGGTCGCGGTTTGACCGGCCCGGCCGAGGCCTTCGAGGGACCGCGCGGTTTCATTAACCAGATCGGCGCTGACCTGAAATTGCCGACCCTCGGCGGAGACGGCACGCCATTCGCCGTTGAAAGCGATAAGTTCAAGGCCTATCCCTGCGACTACGAAGCCCAGTGCTCCATAACCCCGGCGGTTCAAATCCACAGGATGATGCAGGGCAGGGTGGAGGATATTGAGAAGGTTGACGTAGAGACCTACATACACGCCCTTGAAGTTGCCGCCGATACACCCGATAAGTGGAATCCGACCAGCCGCGAGACGGCGGATCACAGCATTCCGTACGCCGTGGCCGTTGGCCTGACCAGAGGGACGCTCTGGTTTGACGATTTCACCCCCGAGCGCATCACGGACCCGAAAATACATGCCCTGATGCAAAAAATCAAGGTTCGTCCAAACGACGAATGCACCCGCATCTGGCCGGAGGCTTATCCCTTCCGCATTACCGCCACAATGAAGTCGGGACAGAAGCATTTCAGCGAGGTAAAGTACGCTAAAGGACACCCCAAAAATCCGATGAGCGATCCAGAGCTTGAAGCCAAGTTCCGCAAGCTATGCGAACCGCTGATGGAACCAGACCAGGTGACCAGGGCGCTGAAGCGACTCTGGCAACTCGAGAAGTTGAAAGGCGCTCGTCAGGTACTAGACCTCTTTGCACTGGAGTCAGCCCGCTAGCCTGTCAATCTGAACGCCAGCCGGGTTCGCTCTAGCCGGGGCAAACTGGAGTTTCGACTGGCCGGGACCCATCCTCTTCCCTTAAAGGGAGGAGGTACGAGAATTCTTCCTTAAGAACCTCGACTAAACACACCGGCCGCCCACAAATTCTGCGGAATAGCCGAAATATGCATCACCTCATCACATCATGATTGCGACAAGTTGACGATACCGTTCGGGGGCAGGTCAGGCTGGACTATCCCGCATTTTTGCTCAAGCGTAATGCCAGCCGCCTTGACGACCTCGGCCCAGCGTTGCAGTTCGTTGCGAATCAGTTTGGAAAATTCTTCCGGGCTGGTGCCCACTAGTTCACCGCTCTGTGCGATATACAGCTCCTTCACGGACGGCACCGCAATCGCCTTAACCACTTCGGCGTGCAGCTTGTTAACAACCTCCTTCGACATTCCCGCCGGCACAGACGGATGAACCACCAGCACTCACGATAAAGACGACGCCAAGGATACCGGCGCCAAATCACGTTCCAGATCAAATGGAAGATTGGCACGTAACGCCACTACAACGGTGATGGAACTCGTAACCATCTCCAGTGTGTATCCGTCCGGGGGCGACTTGGCGACCTTTTCGGTTGCTATCGCACCGCTTGCCCCGGGGCGGTTTTCAACGACCACCGGTTGACCCAAGTACTCAGATAATTTCGGCGCGAGCAGGCGAGATATGGTGTCGCCTGCGCCGCCCGGGGTGGTCCCCACTACCATGCGAACCGGCTTGTTGGGATAGCTTTGCGCTGACGCCTCGAAAGCCAAAAGTTGCGCAAATACAATTACGACCATGTATAAACAAAATCTGCTGCGTTGGGCTTTTGGCACGACGTTTCTCCTTATTTTGTCAGTAGCGTCCGGTTTATTTAAGGTGGCTCTAATCGAGACGCACGCCTGCCGATTTGATCACTCGCGACCACTTCTCGATCTCAGACCGCAGTAAGGCGCCGAACTCCTGCGGCGAGCTTGTAACCGGCTCGGCCCCCACTGCAGCGTACCGCTCCTTGGTCGCAGGATGCTGCACCACTTTTACGATCTCAGCATTCAGCTTATTGATGATGTCGCGTGGCGTACCGGCTGGCGCGAGGATCCCGTACCACCCATCGACTACGTACCCCGGCACTCCTGCTTCAGACACTGTCGGGATCTCGGGCAACTCGGAGAAGCGCCGCGTACCGGTTACCGCGATCGCGCGCAGCTTGCCAGACTTGACCTGCGCGACGCCCGCCGCCGTGCTGCTAAAAATAAAGTCGACTTCACCGCTCATCGCGCCAATGACCGCCGGCCCAGTTCCCTTGAACGTGACGTATACCAGCTTGATCCCTGTCATCGCTTGGAGCAACAATCCTGCGAGATGGCCGGGGCCGCCGACTCCGGAGTTGCCGAAGTTAAGCCCTCCAGGGCGGGTCTTACTAAGTACAATGAGCTGCTTGACGGAATTTGCCGGAACGCTCGGATGCGTCGTTAGCAGGTAATAGCTCGCCGACGTCTGCGTAATAGGCGCGAAGTCTCTGAGCGCATCGTACGGGATCTTGGGATACAGGCTGGGGTTAATCGACAAATTCATCGCTGCTACGATCAGCGTATATCCATCAGGCGGCGCCTTGGCGGCAATCTCGGTTCCGATCATGTTGCTGGCGCCGGCGCGGTTATCGACTACCACTGATACGCCGAGCTGGTCGGCGAGTCTCTGCGAAACGATGCGAGCGTTGATATCGAGACCACCGCCAGGAGAGCTCGGCACGACCATGCGAATCGATCGGTTCGGGTAACTCTGCGCCGCCAGGAGGTCAATCGGCAGGACGTGAAACGATAAACCGAGGCATGTCAGAACGGCCAACGACCACCTGTTCCACGCGTCTGCCTTCCTTTGCTCGGAGGGAATTCCGCGCCATAATGTCCCGGTTCGGTGACGCGATATTATCCAAAGCAACTGTGTAACCTCAAGATTCATATGCATTCCGATCGGGTGATGTCCGAAACCAAGTTAAAGGTTCGAAATGGGCGAATAGTTATGGTAAGCGGTTTTTCGCTGCTCTGCAACGGCGCTTTTTGATTCAGCGCTTACTCTCTTTAGCGTCTCCTACAACTTCCGATGAATCGCCCTGGGAAATTGACTCGCGTTTCCCGGTTCCATTATGATTGACCCGCTGCAATATCGTGGAGAAGAAGAATGAAGCGCAAAGAAATCGGCATCGCGGTCGTGGGTTCAGGCAGGATCGGTACGCTGCGAGCGCGCCTCGCGGCAAAACACCCGGCTGTGAATTTCCTGGCCGTTTCGGATATTGATCCCAATCGTGCGCGTGCGCTTGCCGAGCAGACAGGGGCCGACTTTTACTCCGGCGACAACAATGAAGTCATCGCTCGGCCGGAAGTGAGTGCGGTCATCGTTTCCACCCCGGAAGGCGAGCACTCTGCTCCGGTCCGCAAGGCGCTCGAGCTCGGGAAGCCGGTGTTGGTGGAGAAGCCCATCGCACTCTCGCTCGGGGACGCCGACGCCATGCTCGCGACGCTCAAGCGGACGGGCGGGCACTTACGCGTCGGTTACAGCCGCCGCTACAAGGAATGCTTCCTGCGCGCCAAGGAGCAGATGCTGCGCGGGCGACTTGGCAGGGTGATCGGCGGCCTCGCGCGCGTTTACAATTCACGGGCCCAGGCATTCAACATCCTGGAGCGCGATCCGCATGCGACACCGGTGCTGGACGTGCTCACTTATTACGTCGACTTGATGTGCTGGTTTCTCGAAGGCAATCCGCCGGTGGAAATCGCGGCGCGCGGGCAACGCGGTATCTTCCAGGCGGCGGGTTACGACGCGGACGACATGACCTGGGCCATCGTCACTTTCGCCGACGGTGCCGTGATCACCTTCGGCGTGAGCTATGCGCTGCCCTCCCACTACCCCACGCTGGGGCAGTCGGACCGCGTAGAACTGCTGGGTTCTGAAGGCGCGATGATCATCGACGACGATCACCTGGACCACTTGCTCTACTCGGAGAAAGGCATTCCCCACGCCTATATGCCTAATCATAACGTCAACATGGCGTTTCTAGGGAGCAATGCACCGGGCGATTGGGCGGTTGGTGACTTCTGGGGACCGCTCGCCAACGAAACCCGCGCCTGGCTCGACCACCTGGCAACGGGCAATCCCACGGTGCAAACCACACCCGAACAAGCGCGCATGAATCTGGAAACCACTATCGCCATTGTACGCGCGGTCGAGACCGGCAAGCCGATCCGGCTACCGCTGGAAACCTGAAAATGCAGCCAGCGGCGGTGACCTGTCGCCTCAGTCAGAAGGATTGCAAGCGGCGGCAGGCAATCGGATCCATAAACCGCTAAGCCTTATTCCAATTTGCGTTCAAAACAACAATGATTTTGTAGGGTGCGTTCCACGCACCATGACTGCCGGTGCGCACGGCGCACCCTACGATATTTCATTTTTTGATTGCGAAATAGAATTAGCCACGGAGGTCACAGAGGACGCGGAGTAAGCTCGGTCTTCATTCAATCGCGGAGGCCGACTTCGTCTGCTCGCGCAGGATGAACTTCTGGATCTTGCCGGTCGAGGTTTTCGGCAGCGTCCCGAAGATCACGGTCTTCGGCACCTTGAAGCGCGCCATGTGGTTGCGGCAGAACTCGATGATTTCGTGCTCGGTCGCGCTGGCGCCGGGCTTCAACTCGATGAACGCGCATGGCGTCTCGCCCCATTTCGGGTCGGGCCTCGCGACCACCGCCGCCGCCATCACTGCCGGATGGCGATACAGCACGTCTTCGATCTCGAGCGATGAGATGTTCTCACCGCCGGAAATGATGATGTCCTTGGAGCGGTCCTTGATCTTGACGTAGCCGTCGGGCTGCATCACGGCGAGGTCCCCGCTGTGAAACCAGCCGCCGCTGAAGGCCTCGTCGGTTGCCTTGGAATTCTTGAGATAACCCTTCATCGTCAGGTTGCCGCGGAACATGATCTCGCCCATGGTCTCGCCGTCCCACGGCACCGGCTCCATCGTCGCCGGGTCCATCACCGTCATCCCCAGCTGCTTGTGGTACCTCAGGCCTTGGCGGCCGTTCAACGTGTCCTGCTCTGC
Organism: Betaproteobacteria bacterium; assembly: GCA_016202615.1. Lineage (GTDB taxonomy): Bacteria > Pseudomonadota > Gammaproteobacteria > Burkholderiales > SG8-41 > PALSA-1004. Next base: position 108 of record JACQOI010000391.1, on the reverse strand, counting down.
GAGCGGCATCGCGTCCCACTCCGGGTGCTTGGCGCACACCGCAGCGGGGCCGTAAGTTTCGGTGAGGCCGTAAACATGGGTGATATTGAAGCCCATTTTCTGCATGCC
>JACQOI010000387.1 GCA_016202615.1 Betaproteobacteria bacterium | reverse complement strand
GCCCAGTACAGAGCGAGGTAGAAATGGCTGCCCCGATTGTCCAGTTCGCCGACCTTGCGGGCAGGCGACTTGTTGTTGTCCAGTATCTTGCCGTTGGCCTGATCGAGCGTCTCCGCCAATACTTGAGCCTTCTCGTTCTTGAAGGCATGCGCCAGATGCTCGAGCGACGCGCCGAGAGCCAGGAACTCCCCCAGCGAATCCCAGCGCAGATAGCCCTCTTCCCGGAACTGCTGGACATGCTTGGGCGCCGAACCGCCTGCGCCGGTCTCGAACAGGCCGCCGCCGTTCATCAGTGGAACGATGGACAGCATCTTTGCGCTGGTGCCAAGTTCGAGGATCGGGAACAAATCGGTGAGATAGTCGCGCAACACGTTGCCGGTGACGGAAATCGTATCCTTCCCCGCGCGGATGCGTTCGAGCGAGAAGCGCGTGGCTTCTTCGAGGGTCATGATGCGGATGTCCAGCCTGCTGGTATCGTGATCCTTCAGGTAGCGGTCCACTTTCCGGATGATCTGCGCGTCGTGCGCCCGGTTCTTGTCCAGCCAGAAAACGGCAGGGGCTCCGGTGGCGCGCGCGCGTCCGACGGCCAGCTTCACCCAGTCCCGGATCGGCGCATCTTTCACCTGGCACATGCGGAAGATGTCGCCATGCTCCACCTTCTGTTCCAGCAGCGCCTTGCCAGAAGCATCCACGACGCGGACGGTGCCGTTGCCGGCAATTTCAAAGGTCTTGTCGTGCGAGCCGTATTCCTCGGCCTGCTGCGCCATGAGGCCCACGTTGGGAACGCTGCCCATGGTCTTGGGATCGACGGCACCGTGCTTCTTGCAGTCCGCAATGACTTCCTGATAAACGCCGGCATAGCAGCGGTCGGGGATCACCGCCTTGCTATCGTGCAGCTTGCCGTCAGGCCCCCACATTTTCCCCGATTCGCGGATCATGGCGGGCATGGCGGCATCAATGATCACATCGCTCGGTACATGCAGATTCGTGATGCCCTTGTCCGAATTCACCATTGCCAGTTCCGGCCTGGTCTTGTAACAGGCCTGGATGTCGGCTTCGATCTCGGCCCTCCGGGCTTGCGGCAGCTCGGCGATTTTCGCGTAGAGGTCGCCCATGCCGTTGTTGGCATTGACGCCCAGCTCCTTGAGGGCTGCGGCGTGCTTCTCGAAAACGTCCTTGAAGTAGACGGAAACGGCATGGCCGAAAATGATGGGATCGGATATCTTCATCATGGTGGCTTTCAGGTGCAAGGACAGCAGGACGCCCTGCTTTTTCGCGTCCCGCATCTGTTCCTCGAAGAACTCGCGCAGAGCGCGGCGGCTCATAGCGCAGGCATCAATCACCTCGCCGGCCTTGAGCGCCGTCTTTTCCTTCAGTAGCGTGGTCTTGCCGTCGTCACCGACGAAATCGATCCGGACATTCCCGCCCTCGGCAACCGTGACGGATTTTTCGCTGCCATAGAAATCCCCGGCGCTCATGTGCGCCACATGGGTTTTCGAGCCGGCACTCCAGGCACCCATCTTGTGCGGATTCTTTCTTGCGAATTGCTTGACCGAGGTTGGCGCCCGGCGGTCCGAGTTTCCTTCCCTCAGCACGGGGTTGACGGCGCTTCCAAGAACCTTGCCGTATCGTGCCTTGATCTCCTTTTCGGCGTCGTTTTTGGGGTCTTCGGGATAGTCCGGGACTTTATAGCCTTGCGACTGCAATTCCTTGATTGCAGCTTTCAGCTGAGGGATAGAGGCACTGATATTGGGAAGCTTTATGATATTGGCTTCCGGCTTTTCTGTCAGCTTGCCCAATATGGCGAGGTCATCAGCAATTCTTTGACTCTCAGTCAGATTTTCGGGAAACTTCGCGATGATTCTGCCTGTAAGGGAAATATCCCTCGTTTCAACGGCAACGCCGGCTGCCGTTGTAAATGCCTGGACGATAGGGAGCAAAGAGTAGGTTGCGAGCGCCGGTGCTTCGTCGACCATCGTGTAAATAATTTTTGGGCTTGTCATATCGCTTTCCAGGCCGGAGGTATCGAGAGACACTTTACAGAAATAGAAAAATCAATGCGCCCATCGCCGGCGTTCTGTGACTATGCAACGCCGCAGTGATACCGGATCGGTACTCGGTGCGCCCGATGGCGCGCGAGCGGGGCTGCCCGCGCGTGCTCCACCGTGCGATCCGCGCTGCTAGCAGCCTGTCGGAATTAACGGTCCGTACAGGCTGCTAAAAGCAAAACCGCCATTTTTTCTGAACAATGTTTAATTCCACAGCCGTTTCACCTTGGTCAGCACGCAGGAACGACATTTCGACGGTTTTTCGACGACACTTTCGCGTT
>JACQOI010000386.1 GCA_016202615.1 Betaproteobacteria bacterium | reverse complement strand
CCGAGCTTTTTCATGAAAGGGGAATCGGCGGGTACGTTGATCTCAGGTTCGTTTTTTGAGGGAATGCCGTAATACCGCAGCATGACCTCGCCGACGCCCTTGAAAATGCCGATCCTAAGTTGATTTTCAGCGTAGGCAAGCATCCGCTCGTCCTGCCTATGCCAAGCAGGATACATACTGCTGACAAACGGTAAAATTCTCTGCGGATATTGCTTGTATATCTCGGCAGTCAGCCAATCGTTCCGGCCCCTGGCCATCAGGACCATGCGACTGATGCCTACCTGATCCATGAGCGAGATCACCCTATCGGCGGTAAGGCCGGGAACGGCATGACCGTGAGTATCGATTCTTGTAGGTCCGGCTGCCCGGCGGGCGGTGGCGTAGGGCGGAGTCGATGGTGCGGAGAGGGCCGCGGCTGCTTCGAGTCGTAGCGCCATCGCTTCAGCGGCGGCCGCTATTCCGTACTTGATGAATGTCCTTCTGGATATGTCTCGTGGGCCCATTTCGCCCGTCACTCCTCGTGTGACGACCCGACCCTTTCGTCGCGAGCAAACATTGAAAGCGCTCGACGTCCGCGGTGAAATGCGCGGGCGAGCGATGCTCGCGGAGCGTCATTATCGACCGCACGGTTAACAAGCCCAGAAGTCCGGGAACGCATGGTGGTTCAACGAGGTGTTGTTTTTCCGGCCGCGTGATCCCGAAGCGCCTTTTGCGCGAGCTCATCCAGTTTTCCAGCGGCGACATCCCGCTCAAGCTGGCGATCCCAAAGCGCCCAATCGAATTCAAGAAACCACTCGCGAAGTTGCGAAAGCTGTTCGGGCGATAGCGCCTTGATTTGCTCTTCAATCGACTCGACTTTGCTCATACCGAACCTCCAAGTTCGCAGTTTACCACCGCGTATATTCTGCCGGCCAACGAGGCTGTAGAAAAACCCCGAGCACTTTGACTCTTGCCGTTTTCGTTCTATTTTGGCAGTGCATTTACCCCTCCGAAAAATTTTGCGTGGTTTCTAGAGCGTTCTATGAGGTCGCATCTTGTAGGCTTTGCGAAAATCTCGTGCTCGGAGCCTTTTTCTACAGCCTCAACGTCAGCGCTCACCGGCGCGCGCTTCGTGCGCGTCCGGTGGAGCGCTTTGTTAGAGCACGACCGGCACGTACACCGACGAACAGGGATCGAAGTGCCTTATTTACGGCAGTTGCATTTTTGAAGTGAGCGGCGACGTCGGGTTCGAGCACCACGACATTGCTGCTCTGATGATACCGTTTGTAATACTTCCCGCGAACCGCGCCCGAGAAATCGTATTCCGGGCGCATCTCGTCCACCGGTTTTCCGCTCTTAGGATTCGTAGTTTTTTCGTTCATGGGCTGTAGCCTCTCGGGCACTGATGATGCGAATAAAGTCGTCCGCCTCTGTGTGCGAGACGACGACCAGGCGTCCGGTGGAGCTCAGTCCTATCGTCAGGAACCGCTCTTCGCCCCTCGAATGGTCGGGATCGGGAATGGTTCCCGCCAACGGATCGCCAAACACCGTGGTCGCCTCCTCGAACGAGACACCGTGGTCCTTGCGGTTCGGCTCGTCCTTTTTCGGGTCCCACGTAAACTGCATTCGGCTATTCTACAGCCAAGGGTGAGTCGTGGTCTAACGTGTGCTTCACTGGCGGCCGAAGGCTTTCCAGTGCAAGCAATGGTTATGCCGCAGACTCAAGATAATTTTCCCATCCAGGGAAAACCAGAACGGCAGGATGACATTTAAGCGCGCGTGCAATCACTTTAGCGCGTTCAACCCCAAGGCGAACGCGATCGTTCTCGATCGCCGAAAGCGTGGCTTGCGGAATCCGGGTACGCTCGGCGAGTTGATTCTGGCTAAGGCCCTGCAACTCGCGGATGATGCGAACGGATTCCCCAACCGATACGGTGATACGCTTCTTCGCGGGACGAAACTGACTCATTAAGGCCTCCGATAATCGTGGGCGGTGATCGAAACCACTTGAAACAATTGCTCTTCGGGCGCGGTTCGGTAAATGATGCGGTACTGCAAGCCGAGCCGCGAGGACCGATGCCCTTTCCACTCTCCCGACAGCGCCTCGTCGTGAAACCCTTTAATCAAGCGCAGGCCGGGCGGTCCGGAGAGCATGGCGATGTCCTTCCATTTCTCGTACCGCTTAAGAACATCGCGGGTAATCGCCGAGAGCTGTTTGTCGACCCGGCGGTGTTCCTCGATGCGCCACATGCCATATTGTGCCTATATTATATATGGTATGTCAAGCTGGCGCCTTACTGCGGTATAACGTCCGCAATGACGCGCGCCCGCAAGCGCGGCAAGCGCTTGCCTCGCGTCGCTGTCGATTGCGCGGTTATACGGCAATGAACTTATCCAGTATTTTTCCCAACTCCCGATATGCATCCTCGGCCCCCGCGAGACTCGAAACATCGAGCGCTACCGCCCCTTCCGGTGCTCCGCGACCAGGTAAGACTTCGACGAATTGGATACCTCCGCGGGCGCCGACCTTGTGGCTGTAACGGACCTTAAAGCGGCGGCCGCGGTAATCAAACATCAGTTGTCGCGAGCGTTGCCGCGTGAACGATACGCCCGGCAGTTTTTCGACGGCCTTGAGGAGAAAACCAATCCATGTTGCCACTCTGCGAACGTGGCGTGTGCCGCGATAATTGTCAAAGAGGTACGCCACGAAGTAATCCGCGAGCAGTTCCGCGTGCCCGTTTTACGAATGCGCCATCGTTTCCCCCCCTGTGACTATGTTGCCGTATAACATTAAATTCGGCGTCATGCTCAACGACTAGAGAAAGGGGCCAATGCCGCGGCTGGTGTGCCAGAGCGCTAGCACTTCAACTTGGCCACCGCGGACACGATAGTAAAGATAGTAATGAACTCGCGCGAGTTGCACGCGCCTTACGCCTCTCGCGCGGACATTCAAGGCTGGTGCGCCAATGCCGGGCTCAACGCTCAAAAGCGAAAACGCCTCCGCAAGTTCTTCGTCCAAGGCCTCCGGAGCAAGAGGGCGATTCTGGTCCCACCACAGAGCAGCGCGATCAATGTGTGCTTGCGCTCGCTTTGTGACCGGAACTTCCACGGTCTCTCAGCGGCGACGACGGGCGAGCCTTGCAAGCACCTCTTCGGCGGAAACCGTTTCTCCACGATCGGCCTCGGCAATAGAAAGAAGCAGTTCGGCCTCCTCCTCAGGGGACAGGGTGAAGCCGCCTTCGTCATCTTTGGCCAAAACAGTCACCGCCGCGCCCTCGTCGAGTGTTACGCCCTCGACTACGACCTTACCCCCGACAACCTTTCCAGTAGCTATCTTCATAGCGCGAAGAATACTCCAATCTACGACCTGTTGTGAACTGATGCCGAACGTCCGCAATCACCGGCGTGCGCCGCTCTTGCGCGCGTCCGGTGCATTGCGCTGTTCGGCGCTCAGTCGCACGTTGCGACAAATCCTACGGCAGCATGCCGATTCACCGCGGGTCTTTTTTGCGAGCTGCCGTAGCAAGGTAAGCTTTTTCACGAGCAGGGCGGTCCTGGTACGCTTCAGGCGTTCTGCCCGTGCTCTGTCCCGGAGCGGCCCAGACGCCATCACGGAGTGATCGGCTCCATGCCCTTTGCCTTGAGCACCGGAACGGCTGCTGGCGCCTTCAAGAAATTGATGAAGGCCTTGCCAGCCTCGCCCTCTTTGGCGTGGACTCCGACGCCCACCGTGTAGCCGACATAATTCTGTAGCTCTGGCGGAAGCGGGCCGAGCAACTCGACACCGGCCATCGGCGCGAACCCGCCGATCATCACGAAACCGAGCTCGGCCTCACCGGCGGCAACGGCATCGAGGTTGTCGCTCCCTTCGAGAAACCTGGTCTTGGGTTTCATCTGCTCAGCAATCCGCAGGCGCTCCGTCAGACCGACAACATAGCTTGCACTCGGCGTATTTTTCGTTAGGGTGATCGATCTGGCATTAAGCAGTGCACGTTTGAACGCTTCGGCTGAACTGATGTCAGGCTTGGGCGCGCCCGACCGCACGATCACGCCGATGCCTGAGCGGGCGATGTCTGCGCGCGTACTGGCAGCGATCTTGCCGCCTTTGGCCAGATTGTCGATCGTTGGTGTGGTGAGGATCGCGACATCGAACCCGTCGCCAGCGTCGATCTGGCGCTTCAACACATCGTTCACGTCGAACTGGATCACCAGCTTGTGACCCGTCGCGCGTTCGAATTGGGGACCCAGCTCGTTCATCACCAGCCCCATGGCATTGGCGCAGAGGACTTTGATTTCAGCGGCCTCTCCTGCGACGCTTTGCGCCAAAAGAATGATGAGGGTGAATGTTGCTGCTGCAGTGACTGAACCGATGTTCATGATGTTCCTCCTTTGTTAGCCGAACGTTCGCGATGACGCGCGCCCGCAAGCGCGAACAGCGCTTGCCTCGCGTCGCTGTCGATCGCGCGGTTAGGCCTCAACACGGTCCAGAGTGGTAGTCACCATCACGGAGTGGCAGGCTCTAAGCCTTTCGCCTTGATCACCGCAACGGCTGCTGGCGACCTAAGAAACCTGATCAGGGCCTTGGCTGCTTCCGGTTGCTCGGCGGCGGTACCAACGCCCGCGATGAACACAAAGTACCTCTGCAGCTCAGGCGGCAACGGACCGACAAGCTCCACACTGCTGAAGAAGGATAGAAGTTCGTTGGTGAGCGCAAATCCGAGTTCGGCCTCGCCGTCGGCGACTGCCGCAAGACCCTTCCTGTACGGCTTGGTCTTGGCTTTCATCTGCTCGGCGATGCCGAGGCGCTCGAACAGCCCGGGAAGGTGGATGGCCTGCGCGCCTTCCGGATTATAAGTGACCGACTTCGCGTTAAGGAGCGCACGCTTGAACGCCTCGGCCGAACTGATGTCGGGCTTGGGAGCACCCGCGCGCACACCCACGCCTATGCCGACGCGGACGATTTCAGTGCGCGTGTCGGCATCGATCTTGCCCCGTTTGATGTACCCGTCCGTCCCGCCCGCGACAAAGAGGTCGAACGCCTCACCGGCTTCCATCCGTCGTCTTATCGTGCCCGCGTTTCCGTACCAGATCACGAGCTTGTGGCCCGTCGTGCGTTCGAACTGGGGGCCGAGTTCCCCCATCACCGCCGACATTGCAACGCCTGCTATGAGCTTCACTTCAGCGGCCTCTGCCGCGAGGCCTTGCGCCAACAGAATCATGAATCCGATTTTCGCCGCCGCGAGAAATATCTTCATGACACCCTCCTTTCAGATGGCCACCCTTCGGGCCTAACGTTCGCGTTCAGCCGCGGCCGCTTGCGGGCGTCGGCTGCGACGCGGGGTTGGGCGGCACTTAGTTCCCAAGGAACCCGTTAATCAACCTTTACGCCGGCGCGCTTCACTACCTCGGCCCACTTTGCGGTTTCTTTCCTGATGTGCTCTGAAAATTGATCTGGTGTGCCTCCGACAACCTCGGCGCCGAGCGCGTTCAGTTTCTCCCTGACGTGCGGCAGCATCAAAACCTTGTTGAACTCCGCATTGAGCCGCGCGACGATGGTATTCGTTACTCCTGCCGGCACGATTGTTCCACCCCACGCGGTCATCTCGAAACCCGGCACGCCTGCTTCCGCCACCGTCGGAAGCTCCGGGAACGCAGCCACGCGTATCGCGCTGGTCACGCCGAGCCCACGCACCCGGCCCGCCCTCACATGCGGTGCGATCGACAGTATGTTGTCAAATATCAGGTGCACCCGTCCTGTGACAAGATCCGTGAAGATGTTCGCCGCGCCGGCGCCTTTGTACGGCACGTGTAGCATATCCGTACCGGTCATAAGCTTGAACAACTCGGCGCTAATGTGATGAGGGGTGGCATTGCCGCCGGATGCGTACTGTAGCTTGCCCGGGTTCTTCCGCGCATAATCGATCAGTTCCTGCACCGATTCGGCCGGAAGCGAAAGGGTGACCGCCAGGAGATTGGGCGTGGCGGTCGTTTGTAGCACCGGTCGCAGATCCTTGTCTGGATGGTACGGCAGCTTGGGCAGGACGCTGCGGTTGATCGCCAACTGGACGATGGTCGCGTGCTGGATGGTGTATCCGTCGGGCGCGGCCCGGGCCAACATCTCCGTGGCGATGGTTCCACTCGCGCCGGGTCGATTGTCCACCACAAACTGCTGGCCCATCTGCCTGCCCAGTTCCGTTGCGAAGGTGCGCGCGATGATGTCAGGCGCACCTCCCGCATTTGACGTCACAATGTACCGTACGGGCCGCTCAGGATACGCAGCGACCGCGGCGCCAAGGAAAAAAAAGACCGTGAATCCCAGTGCAGCGGCAAGTGGTGCTATGTGTTTGCGCCTCATGATTTGCCTCCCTTCTGCAAACAAGAGCTGAGCGAGTGAAGTCCGAATGGAGCGTCGCTCAACGGATCACTTTTCTCCGTCTATTCTTGTCACTGTATTAATTTCTGCCGCCCAACGTTCACAGTGAGGGGCGCGCGCTGTTCTTGCGCGCGTCCCTCTCGACTGCGGGGTTAAACAGCTTCATGCGACCAATGCGGCCACTGGAAGCACCTCTACCACAAGTGCTGCTGGCAAATGAGCGCCGTCGTGCACCACCAAGATTACCTCATCGTCCTGTGGAATACTCGGGGAACAATACTTTGCGACAACGAATTCGCTGACACCGTGTGCGCTCAAGGCGATTCGGTCGATTTTGTATACGTATCCGTCAGAAGTTCCGTCTTTCCCTCGCGCGTAAACGACGGCTCGATCAAGATGCGGTGTCGTTGAAATGCCGGCGGTCGGAAAGCCCTCCTGGTTTAATTGGTGCCTGATCACGGCATTATTTACCGTGGAATCCCACGTAATCCCACTGTCCCAAGCGGCTCCCGGTTCGTCCCAGTGAAAGTTGTAGGTGAACGGCCCCTGCACCTTCGGTTTGAGCAAACCGGCGTTGGTAGTATGAAAGCGGACTGAAACGCCGCGATATAAATGCTGCGTATCCAAAGCTGTCTAACATTCCCGATCACCCGCGCGACAAGCGAACGCTTGTTAGCGTCGGCTTGTGGATCGGGCGGTTAGGGTGCAGAACATTCATGTGCTCGCGCGTCCATTTCAAGCGGACAATTCGCGTAACCAAACTGCACGATCTGCTGTAAATAGACCGGCAAGAAAGCAGCGATTGAGCCCGCCTGTTCGTACTGATACACATGGCGAAATTCATGCGAAAGCAAGCGCCACGTGTCTTGGCCACGGCGGACGAATACCGAGTATCCCAGCGTTAGTCCTGCCATGTGTGGACCCAGCAGGCCTGTTTGGACCGCTGCTGCATGTAGGGCAGGGTCAACTGGCATTGGCAATGCCTCAGTGAGAGAGACGCGAATGAGTTCAGGACGAAGAACGCCAACGCGTCGGGCCACACCTTGAGATGCAGAGTTCAATGGCTGTCCAGTGTTCGCGACAGCCGCAGCTTCTGCCTCGGCCCAGGCAATGGCTTTCGGCAACAGCAGCGGCAAGTCAGCAGTCAGGTCCATATCTTTCTTGTTGCACCCTAACGTCCGCGATGACGCGCACCATGCGGCGCGCGTAGCGTATAGCGAACGGTGTCGCTGTCCATCGCGTTGTTAGGCATCCGGGATATCCAACGGCTTCTCTGCCTTGCCAAGGCTCGGCAGAGCAACGCCCTCAACCAGCGTTTGTCCGGGTTTCATAATCTCCTTCCAACTTTCCTCCGCCAGCTTGGCTGCTTCCTTGGAGCGAGGCCCTCCAAGGAGGTCTTTATGATTGAACGCGAACATGAGACAGGCGCGAAATGCCTGCCTGGAGTCTGCATCGAGATATAGGCAATTATTCTTCCACCAATCGTCGGCTTCCATAACGACGTCGCCGATCTTATCGTTGTGGTGGACAGCGCCAACGATCTTCCACCATAGAGCATACGCGGCCTGATGTGCGGCAAGACGTTTGTCCAAGGCGGCCGTTGCCAATTGCAGGTGACGATTCTCTCGCGCAAGAAGTATTGATGTCGTCGCCGAAATGCCAGCGCCGATTAAGACACCGAGAAGGCCGACTGCCGTCTGGGAGTCCATGAGCTTCGTTGCAGCGAGGATTACGGCGGCGGCAAGCGCAACGAGGCACAGCAAGAGCATGCTAGTAACCGGTCTCATGTTGAACCTCCCGAACGCCATGAGGATGCCTAACGTCCGCAATGACGCGCGCTCGCGAGCGCGACTAGCGCTTGCCACGCGTCGCTGTCGATTGCGCGGTTAGGTGCCCCCCACCTCCGATCTTCTCCCTCGGAAGATTTTTGAACATTCGGTAATGGCGCTTCAACCGCTCTACGTACTTCCGGTCGGTTCGCACCATCTCTCGGAAGAAAGAGAGAAACCATTCTGCGAACTTGCTCTGGTGGTTTAGAGGGTCAAGTGAAGCCCCCGCCATCTCGTCGGCATCATTGGGATTATGCGCCCATCGTCGGTAAAACCGCGCCGTCTCCCAACCGAAACTTATCGATGCCCAGGCACGGCCATCAGGCGTCGTGACCCGAAGCGTGACGCGCCGACAATCGCAAGCGGGATCCGGACAGAAGAATTCGAGAAACCCGTATTCGCCCAACGGAATATCGCCACGCTCAACGACATGAATTACCCGAGTTTCCTCCGCCGCCACTCGCCTGAACTTAGAGGCGAACTCCTGTAGAGTCACTCCATCGTACGTTTCAGCCATAGTGTCTCTCCGGGCACCTAACGTCTTGTTGTGCGGCGGGCCGCCACGGTGGTTAATTGTGGCACGGCGCTTCCGGCCCGTCCGCACCAACTAAAGTTAGAGCGCTGTTCTACCCATGATCTCAGCTTATCGTTCACACTCGTTACTCCGTTCGACCTTCACTCTTCCGCGAGACCAATGAGTGCGACTCGGCCCATCCGCATAACCGGAAAACGAGACGCAGGAGCCGACTTCGAACTCGGATTCAGTTGCGGCGATGTGCAGCGTTCCATCCTTCGCGCGAATTTGATAGTGAAAATGACGCGGAATTTTGAGCACCGCTACGCCAGGCAGTGATACAAACACCTTCCCAACGGGTACGTTTATGTCCGGTGGCTTACCATCCGGCCCTACGACAGCAGGCCCAGAAGCGCTTTCAGTGCGAACTTCTATTTTTCCCAGCCCCGTACCCGGATAATCCGTTACGAGGGAATAAGGAGGCGAAGCGGTACAGGCTGCCAAGAGGAGTGCCGCAATAAAAGTGGTGGGGACGCCAATGTATCGCATACGGACGTAGCTCAATATAGCGCTCTAACGTCCGCGATGACGCGCGCCAAGCGACGCGCAAAGCGCGGAGCGGACGGCGTCGCTGTCCATCGCGTTGTTAGCCAGCATTCCGCGACCGAAGCCGAATCAAGTGCTTCATAAACGATGAGGTGATTTCAAACATGAACTCCACTTCCTCACCAATTACTGCGTCGTCATGTTTCACGTATGAATTCTGATACTTTGAGTAGTACTCCGCCAACTTCGCGAACATATTGGCGAGCTCGGACGAGCCACCCCGTGCTTTGATATAGGTGCCGAGACTGGAAAGCTGGTTCTCGAGGGACTTGTCATTCTCAAATATCGCTTTGAGCAACAGTTCCAAAGACAGTCGAAGGTCGTCAAGGACGTTTCGGGTGAACACGCCATGTTCGTGCTTCTGTAGGGCTGCTTCAAAAAGCTGCTTTGACTCAGCATATCCATCGAGCCAATGCCGAGTTTCCTCAACGAGAGACAGGTTTAGGTCCGAGGGCGAAGCCTTGTCATCTAAATGGCCGTACCGGGTGAACAAGAGGACTTTTAATTTGTCAGCCTCAGCTTTGTTCTGCATCTGAATCGTACGGTGGTCGCAAAGATCGCGAATGATTCGGTACCGTTGTGCGGAATTGAAGGCCAAGAGGTTGGCGGTAAGCGCCGATCGCTTGTTGAGGCCTAGTTTTGTGAATGGATAGGTGTCGTAGGGAATCGAGACGTTCCAGTCGATTGCATAAGCAGCCGTCTCCTTCACAATTTGGTTTCCGCTAAGGCCACGGGACGTATCCGCCAAGATCTCAGCGGCGTGCGTCACGAATACGGCGGGCAGCTCTTCGGCGGGACTGATTGCCATGCTGGCTAACGTCAGGCTCAGCCGCCGCTCCCAGCGGTCGGCTGCAGCCCATTGTTAGCGCTTGCTTGCCGAAACACTTGCTGCAAGCCTGGAATTACGATGTTCAGCACCTCGATCAGCTTGGTCGAGACCCCCGTCAAGGACCATTGATCCTGGCCTTCACCAAAGATGCGCTTCCGCATCATTGAGCCTTTGTGAACCTCTGGCGTGCGGAACCGATCGTCAAGCTCCTTCGTGAGCGTGAGGACTGGTGCCATAAAGCTCCAGAGGGGATACTCGGCAAGGAATCTCTCGAACGCGGATTTCTTGCTCTCAACGCCCTCGAGCATCTGACGCTTTTCGATGAAGTAGATGACGTTCATCAACCGTTCCACAACGACGCGGACCTTTGAGGCTTCGGCATGATGATACGAGTACAGTAGAAATCGCTGGTATTCCTGCGAACCCGCTGGGACACTCGCCGAATCTCTGGGGCTAAGGCTAAGTATGTGCTCGTTGAAGTAGTCCCAATCGAACAGAAGGAGCGCAATGATCTGAAGCTTGAAGTCGATAAACGCGAACGTAGCGCGCTCGGCTTCATCAACAGGCAGCCGTGAGGCGGCGTAGGTCCGACACGCGTTGAGGTCTATGCGTTTGATAACGGACCACCGAAATCGAAAGTCACTCTGAACGGCCGGGTGGCGGCCGACGTGAAACTTTACAGCGCTTTCGAGCTGCGACTCGAATCGATTGATGAATGATTCCGCGTCTTCCATGGGAGCGCTAACGTTCACGCCCACCGGCGCGCGCCCACCAACCCATGCATGGCACGGCGCTCGCGCGCGCGTCCGGGTGGGGCGTGGGGTTAGGTTTCACTTTGAGAGCCACTTGATTACTTCAACGATAGCAACAACGCCACTCAATAATATAGCGATGATCGAAATTCTCGTGGCGCGCTCAGAATTAGCCAAAGCCCTTCGAGAAATCGACAGGCTTTCCTCTTCGCGCACCTCTTTTCGCGCCGCCGCCGCAGACGATCGCTCTTCTTCCTTAGCGCGGAGCCAATCGTTAGCAGTATTGCGCCGATTTTCGAGATTGGCCCATTGGTCACCACGAGCCAGTATTGCGCGAACCTCTCGTTCGCCCAGACGATCCAGCTCTTCTCGAAAGCCCTTGTCGTCCCAGGCCATGTGAAACCTAACGTGTTGGTGAACGGCGGGCCAGCACAGTGATCAATGACGGCACGGCGCTGGCGGCCCGTCCGTTCCACCTAAAGTTATACGCCCTTGGCTATGCCAAGCCAGTCTTCGTATATGCACAGCACATCCTCCATCTCGTAAGGTCGTAGGCATCGCAGCGCGGCGGGCAGCTTGGTCGGTGCGAGCGACTTCGCGCGGTGGTCCAGACCGAGCGCCCGCGCTCCACGTCTCGTGCCGGCATGGAGATACACTTGGCGCGGTAGCAGTCGGAGATGAGCGCCGAGGCGAAGCGCGGTGTCGTACACGTAGAGCTCGCCGATGCCACGAACGGATCGCACAGCAGCGTTTATGCGCGCGATCAGATCAACGAATGAGCGCGCGCTTCGGAGCTGAGCCTGATGCAAGCTCCGGGTTGCTTGTTTGAGGGCGGCTCGGGGAATCCGTCGTTGATGCGACCACCGCTTCTCGTCAGGTCGCTGCGCGAGACCCGCCCGTGTGAGCGCTTCCTCGAAGGTCCGCAGATCCCGGAAATATCGGAGCTCGCGGGTGGTCTTGGGCCGGTGCTGACGAACGTAGTCTCGGACGATCGCGCCAAACGAGTGCAGCCGCCGGCGGCCGCGAGAACCCCGGCGGCACGGGTCAGGCCACTCAGCTTCGCTCTGGCGTGGCTTCATGTTGCGTCGCTCGCCCACCCTTTGTGCGTATAACGTCCGGTTTCAGGCGCGCGCCGCCTGCGGCGCGTCGCCCTGCAAACCGTTGTTAGAGCGTTCCGCTCTGGTAGCGACATATTCATACTCTGGCACCGGCTGCCCGTTCTTCATGAAGCCGCAAGGATTCTCACGAACGAAACGTAGACCTAATTTTTCAACCACGCGTCTGCTTTGGTTATTCCAGGCGGCATGGCCCACGGTAATTTCAACGGCGCCAAGCTGTGAGAAGCCGAACTCAATCAGAGCACGCGCGGCCTCGACAGCGAAACCCTTGCCCCAATGGTTGGGATGGACCCAATAGCCAAACGTCCAGACCCCTTCGCAAGCACCTTTGCGAATGGAGGCTCGACCCACGGGCGCTCCAGTCGTTTTTTCTACGACCGTAAAAGAGAACTCCTCGCCCGATTTCCATGACTCCAGATTCCGGCGAGTGACCTCGATAAGTTCTTCAGGTTGG
>JACQOI010000383.1 GCA_016202615.1 Betaproteobacteria bacterium | reverse complement strand
CTCCGGTTCTGTGGATGTGGTGGTGATCGACTCGGTAGCGGCGCTGACGCCCAAGGCCGAGATCGAAGGCGAGATGGGCGAGCCGCAGATGGGACTGCAGGCGCGGCTCATGTCGCAGGCGCTGAGGAAGCTCACCGCCAACATCAAGCGTTCGAATACGATGGTGGTCTTCATCAACCAGATCCGCATGAAAATCGGCGTGATGTTCGGCAATCCCGAAACCACGACCGGCGGCAACGCGCTCAAATTCTACGCCTCGGTGCGCATCGATATTCGCCGCACCGGCGCGATCAAGAAGGGCGATGAGGTGATCGGCTCGGAAACGCGCGCCAAGGTGGTCAAGAACAAGGTTGCGCCGCCGTTCAGGGTCGCCGATTTTGACATCCTCTACGGCGAAGGTATTTCGCGCGAAGGCGAGATCATCGAGCTCGGCGTTTTGCACAAGCTGATCGACAAGTCCGGCGCCTGGTACACCTACGGCAAGGAGCGCATCGGCCAGGGCAAGGACAACACGCGCGATTACCTCAAGGAACATCCTGAGATGGCGCAGGAAATCGAAGCCAAGATTCGCGCGGCGATAGGCGTGGGCGGCGGAGCAAAAGCCGCGGCAGCCGCGGAAAAGTAGGCCGAGCCTGCGCGCGCGAGCCGGATGCACGCCAGCGCCCCCTTGTGAGAACGGCAGTCCCGTATGGCTTCCTCCAAGGCCAATCCGGAAGTGTCGCTGCGGGCGCGGGCGCTGCGGATGCTGGCGCGCCGCGAGTATTCGCGGCTGGAACTAAAGCGCAAGCTCGCGGCGTTTACCAAAGACCCTGCTGAAATTTTCGACCTGCTCGACGATTTCGAGCGCCGTGGCTGGCTGTCCGAGCAACGCGTCGTCGAACAGGTCACGGCGTCCCGCAGACGCCGCTTCGGCGCGCGGCGCATCGCGCACGAGTTGCGCGAAAAGGGCATCGGCGAAGACGCCATCGCCGCGGCGCTGCCCGCGCTGAAAGACTCCGAGCTCGAAGCCGCACGCACGGTATGGCGGAAAAAGTTCGGCGTTGTGCCGGCCAATGCGCGCGACAAGGCGCGCCAGATGCGCTTTCTGCAGGGACGCGGTTTCAGCCTCGACGTGATCCGCCACTTGCTGCGCGATGTCGAGGAATAGCCGTCTGCAAATCGGAAGGCGTGAACCGCGAAGACGCCGAGGCGCAAAGATGGCGCTAAGAGCGTCTAACAAAAGAAGTGTAGCGCGGGCGCCTCGCCTGCTCCATGCTGCTTGCAGGCGGGGCGCCTGCGCTACGAAAGCGCATCTATCGCACTAGTTGTCGGTGCATTTTAGTTTAGAATCAGCGTTTTCCAAATCCCGGCCGCGCCATGAAAAGCAGCGAAATCCGCAGTAAATTTCTCGATTACTTCAAGAGCAAGGGGCACGCCATCGTGGCCTCCAGCCCGCTGGTGCCCGGCAACGATCCGACGCTGCTGTTCACCAATTCCGGCATGGTGCAGTTCAAGGACGTGTTTCTCGGCCAGGAGCAGCGCGCGTACCGGCGCGCCACCACTTCGCAGCGCTGCGTGCGCGCCGGCGGCAAGCACAACGATCTCGAGAACGTGGGCTATACCGCGCGCCACCACACGTTCTTCGAAATGCTCGGCAACTTCAGCTTCGGCGACTACTTCAAGCGCGACGCGATCCATTTCGCGTGGGAGTTGCTGACCGAAGTCTACAAGCTGCCGAAGGGCAGGCTGTGGGTGTCGGTGTATGAAACCGATGACGAGGCCTACAACCTGTGGGCGAACGAGATCAGGGTGCCGCGCGACCGGATTGCCCGCGTCGGCGACAAGCCGGGCGGCGCCAAATACCAGAGCGACAATTTCTGGCAGATGGGCGAGACGGGACCGTGCGGGCCGTGCACCGAGATTTTCTACGATCACGGGCCGGGAATCGCCGGCGGCCCGCCCGGCACGAAGGATGCCGACGGCGACCGCTACATCGAGATCTGGAACCTGGTGTTCATGCAGTTCAATCGCGACGACAACGGCAAGCTGCATCCGCTGCCCAAACCGTCGGTCGATACCGGCATGGGGCTGGAGCGCATCGCAGCCGTGCTGCAGGGGGTGCATTCGAACTACGAGATCGATCTGTTCAGGAATCTGATCAAGGCGGCGGCGCGCGAAACGCATTGCAGGGATCTAAGCAATAATTCGCTCAAGGTGATCGCCGATCACATTCGCGCCTGCGCGTTCCTGATCGTCGACGGCGTGATTCCCGGTAACGAAGGCCGCGGCTACGTGCTGCGCCGGATCGTTCGCCGCGCGATCCGCCATGGTTACAAGCTGGGGCAGAAGCAGCCGTTTTTTTTCAAAATCGTGCCCGACCTCGTCAAAACGATGGGCGATGCTTATCCCGAGCTTGCCGGCGCGCGCGCGCGCGTGGCACGGGTGCTGAAGCAGGAAGAGGAACGTTTCGCCGATACGCTCGAGAACGGCATGAAAGTGCTGGAGGGTGCGCTCAACCGCGAAGACAGGATGCTCGAAGGCGAAACCGTGTTCCAGCTTTATGATACCTACGGCTTCCCGGTCGATCTGACTGCCGACATCGCGCGCGAGCGCGGCGTGCGCGTTGACTACGCCGGTTTCGAGGCGGCGATGGGGCAGCAGCGCGAACGCGGGCGCGCCGCATCCAAGTTCGGCGCGCAGGGCGCGGTCGAATACAGCGGCCAGAAAACCGAATTCCACGGTTACGACGCGCTGACGCTCGAGGGCAGGATCGTCGCGATCTATAAGGAGGGCGCCGCGGTGCCCGCGATCGAGGCCGGCGACAGCGCCGTGATCGTGCTCGACAGGACGCCGTTCTACGCCGAAGCGGGCGGCCAGGTCGGCGACCGCGGGCAGCTCGTCGCGAGCCGCGGCACGTTCCATGTGCGCGACGCGCAGAAGATCCAGTCCGAGGTGTTCGGCCATCATGGCGTGCTGCATACCGGCAGGTTCGCAGTCGGCGACGCGGTCGAAGCAAAAGTCGACACCGCGGCGCGCTCGCGTGCCGCCTACAATCATTCGGCCACGCATTTGATGCATGCGGCGCTGCGCAAGGTGCTGGGGTCCCATGTGCAGCAGAAGGGTTCGCTGGTTGACCCCGACCGCACGCGCTTCGATTATTCGCATAACGAGCCGTTGACCGAGCAGCAGATACGCTCGATCGAGCAGCTCGTGAATCAGGAGATCAGGCGCAACGTGCCGGTCGAGGCGCGCATCATGAAATACGACGATGCAATCAGGGCGGGCGCGATGGCGCTGTTCGGCGAGAAATACGGCGATGAGGTGCGCGTGCTCAAGATGGGCGATTTCTCGACCGAGCTGTGCGGCGGCACCCATGTCGGGCGCACCGGCGACATCGGTTTTTTCAAGGTGGTGTCGGAGACCGGCATTGCCGCCGGCGTGCGCCGCATCGAGGCGGTGACCGCCGAGGGTGCTCTCGCCTGGGTGCAGCAGCAGGAAGCGAGACTGCAGCAGGCCGCCGCCGCGCTCAAGACGCCGGTGCAGGAAGTGACGCAGAAAATCGGCCAGATCGTCGACAACGTCAAACAGCTCGAAAAAGAGCTGGCGCGCCTGAAATCAAAGCTTGCCTCGAGCCAGGGCGATGATCTTGCGACGCAGGCGGTGGATGTGAAGGGCATCAAGGTGCTGGCGGCGGCGATCGACGGCGCCGACGCCAGGGCGCTGCGCGAAGCGGTCGACAAGCTGAAGGACAAGCTCAAGTCGTGCGCGCTGGTGCTGGCATCCAGCGATGGCGACAAGGTGACGCTGATCGCCGGCGTCAGCAGCAATCTCACCGCCAGGGTCAAGGCAGGGGAACTCGTCAATTTTGTCGCGCAGCAGATCGGCGGCAAAGGCGGGGGCCGGCCCGACATGGCGCAGGCAGGGGGAACCGACGCCACGAAGCTACCTCAGGCGCTCAAGTCCGTAGCGGCGTGGGTTGAGCAACGGTTGTAAATTCGAGATGTCGGGCCGTGCTGGCCGTTCCCGCAAGCGGGCCTACGGCTAACGAGTCCCGGCCAGCGCCCCTCATGGCACAGGCGGGAGGCAACGATCCAAGCAAGTTGCCGCAAGCGCTCGCCTCCGTGCCTTCCTGGGTGGCGGAGCGGTTATGAGATCAGCATGTCGGGCCTTGCTGTTCGCTCCCGCAATCGGGGCTACGCCTAATTCCAGTTTCACTTCAAGAGTTACATTATATTCGGTGTAGGGTGCGCTTGCGCACCGATTGCCGGATGGTGCGCAAGCGCACCCTACTCCAGTTAATGCTTTTTTTGATTTGGAAATGGAATAACGTGTCGCGAACAGTGCCCTCTATGGCGCAGGCTGGCGGCAACGATCCATCGAAACTCCCCGCGATTAGAACGGCAGCGCCGCATCCGGCTTGAGCGCGAGAATCGCGCGGCGGAAATCCTGCTGGATTCGCTTCAGCGCTTCCGACGTATCAGCCTCGAAGCGCAGCACGACGACCGGGGTGGTGTTCGACGGGCGCGCCAGTCCGAAGCCGTCCGCATATTCGACCCGCACGCCGTCGATCCTGATGATCTCGCGCGCTCCCTCGAAGCGCGCCTCGCGCTGCAAGCGTTCGATCAGCGCGAAGTTCTCGCCCTCCTGAAGCTTGATCTGAAGCTCCGGCGTGCTGACCGCGTCGGGGAGCGCGTTCAGCGCGGCGCTCGGGTTCGCGACCCGGCTCAGAATCTCAAGCAGGCGCGCGCCGGCATAGAGTCCGTCGTCGAAGCCGTACCAGCGCTCCTTGAAGAAGATGTGGCCGCTCATCTCGCCCGCGAGCGGCGCGCCGGTATCCTTGAGCTTGGCCTTGATGAAGGAATGACCGGTTTTCCACAGCACCGGCTTGCCGCCGTGGCGGGTAATCCAGCCGAACAGGTTGCGGGTGCACTTGACATCGAAGATCACCTCGGCGCCGGGGTTGCGCGCCAGCACGTCGGCCGCTAGCAACATCAGCTGCCGGTCGGGATAGATGATTTGCCCGTCCCTGGTGATCACGCCGAGCCGGTCGCCGTCGCCGTCGAACGCGAGGCCGAGTTCGGCATCGCCAGTTTTCAGCGCCGCGATCAGATCGCGCAGGTTCTCCGGCACCGACGGGTCCGGGTGGTGATTGGGGAAAGTGCCGTCCACCTCGCAAAACAGCTCCGTCACCTCGCAGCCGAGGCGGCGATACAGCTCCGGCGCGAACGCGCCGGCGATGCCGTTGCCGCAGTCGACGGCAATCTTAACGGGACGCGCGAGCTTCACGTCGCCCGCGATGCGCGCGAGGTAATCGGCGGTGATGTCGGCGGTGCGGTACTGGCCATCGCCCGCTGCAACGTCGCCGCGCTCGATGCGCTGCCGCAGCGCCTGTATGGCGTCGCCCGCGAGCGTGTCGCCGGCCAGCATGATCTTGAGTCCGTTGTAATCGGGCGGATTGTGCGAGCCCGTCACCATCACGCCGGACAGGGTGCCGAGGTGATGGGCCGCGAAATAGAGCATCGGGGTGGCCACGCGGCCAACATCGACCACATCGACGCCGGCGGCCTGAATGCCCTCGGCGAGCGCTGCGGCGAGTTCCGGGCCCGACAGCCGGCCGTCGCGGCCGATCGCGATTTCCCACACGCCGCGGGCGCGGCCCTCCGAGCCGATCGCACGTCCGACCGCGATCACCACCGGCGGCGTCAGCGTCTTGCCGACGATGCCGCGGATGTCGTAGGCCTTGAAGATTTCGCGCGATAGTGAACTCATGCGGTCATTGGGGAGCTGCGAGATGCAGTCATTATCTCACGCGGCCGTGACAATACTGAAAAAAACCGCGCACGCGCTGCGGCAGCCAGTCGAGATCGATAAAGTCGCCGTCGGGCGTTTCCCAGCGTTCACGCCGGTAGTGGACTCGCGGCTGCGGCGCGGCGAGCGCCGGGTAGAGCGTCTGCAGATGTCCGCCCGGCAGCCAGGCCGGCGCACGGTGGGGAACATTAGGAAAGGATGAGGACGGAGGGGGACGAGGGATGAGAGCGGATCAACGTGAGTGCTTCAGAGCGTGAGGGCGAAGGGAACCCTCCTTTCGACTTACGACCTCACCATCTAAACCAACATGGGAGATCCCCCGGCTCTGCCGGGGTGGCAGTAAAAGTTTGACATTTCCTGGAGTATTCCCAATGACATTTAGACATACAGGATTTGGACCTGCCCTCGACAGTGCCTTTTCACAACCGCCCATGCTTG
>JACQOI010000395.1 GCA_016202615.1 Betaproteobacteria bacterium | reverse complement strand
TGGCAGAACCTTTACTCCGGCTGAATTCCGACCTTCTTGGCAATGTCGGCATAAAGCTTGGCTGTTTCTGCGAGGTTTTTTGCGGCGGCCTCTGGGGTTTGCTCGGCAATTTCCAACCCAAGCTTCGCGAAACGAGCCTTCACCTCAGGCAGCAGCAAGGCTCGTGACGCCGCGGCATATAGCTTATCAAACGCGGCTTTCGGTATCCCGGCAGGCACATTCACCGAAAAGGCGGCACCCGGTATTCGCGTAAGCCCCAGTTCCGCAAAGGTCGGGACGTCGCCATACGGGGCGCGGCGCCGTTCGCCCGACACGGCCAGTACTCGGAACTTTTCTCCCAAACGGATTGCAGCCGCCTCGTTAAGGAAACCCATCTGAACCTCGTCACCCGCGGCGAGCGCCAGCACGTAGGCGGCTCCTGCTTTGTAGGGGATATAGACTACATTGAGCCCGAGATCTCGAATGACCACCTCAACCGAGAGTCGCAGGCTGGTATTGGACGATCCAAAGCTCAATTTGCCGGGATTGGCCTTGGCGTAGGCGGCCAGCTCATTGAGCGTCTTCCACGGCAGTCGGAAAGACGAGCCAAGGACATACCTCGCTTCACTGAGACCTATAAGCGGCGGAAGATCCTTCAGCGGATCGAATCGGAGACCTTTGGCAAACAGCGGTAAGGTTACCAAGCCCGGCACATGAACAGACACCAATGTGTATCCGTCCGCAGGCACTTGTTTGGCGACATACTCGTAACCAATTATGGATTCCGCGCCTTGCTTGTTCTCAACTACGATTGACTGCCCAAGGAACTTGGACATCTCCGGCGCTATTACTCGCGCCAAAACGTCCTCAATCACTCCAGGAGCGTTCGGCACGATCCATTTGATCAGCTTGGTCGGATAGTCCTGCGCGGCAGCAAAACCCGCACCGAACACACAGACGCTGCTGATAAGCAATAAGAGGGCAAGACGTGACTTACTAAGCATGGCGCCTCCTTGGTTGAATTCTAATCTCACCGTAACACTATATGAGATCGGGCACGCTGTCTAGTGTCTGACGGCTATGTAGATTCACCGCCCAACGACGCTGCATGAATTTCAGCGGATATTTTTCGGCGACGATGCGTGCGCTGCCTATCTTGAGGCAGTTCGGTGGCCGGACGGTTTTTCGTGCCCGGCCTGCGGCGTTCACGATGATGCTCAACGGATGGTGACGCGGCCACGGGTGCTTCGATGTCGGCACTGCCGCCATGAGGTGTTGACCGCAGGTACCGTCATGCATGCGACGAGAACGCCTTTGGAGATCGGCGGAGATTGGCTGGTAGAAGTGGATGAGACGCCGGTCGGCGCGGCGCGTCGTTGAGGGGGAGTCTATCAGGCGCGCGGCATCTCGGCCAGCAACCGGCCCAGCTTGGGCAGTTTCATGTCCAGCTTCATCATCCCGACCATCGCCCACAGCGTCGCGCCGTTGGTGGTGATGACGGGTTTGCCGAACGTGGCTTCCCAGGCGGGCACGTGTGCCATGGTGGGGAAATTGCCGCCCGGCACCACCAGCGCCTCGATGTCCGGCCGATCGATCCGCCGGAAGGCGTCGCGCGCGTTCCCTGGCCCCAGCGCACCGATGGCATAGGCATCGGGAGTGCCGAATCCCTCCATGGCGACCACGTCCAACCCGTGCTTCGATTCGAAGTAGCGCTTGGCGCGGGCCAGCGCATCCTGCGAGTACGGGGTGACCAGGGCGATGCGGCGGAGACCCAGCGCCCGCGCTGCTTGCCCGATCGCCATGGCGGAGGTGATTGCCGGCGCGGCGGCGCCCTCCCGCATTTGTTGGGTTGTCACCGCGTCGTAATCGTCCGCATGGAGGCTGGCGGAGGTTTGCGCGAGAGCGATGGCCTCCACCTTGGCCTGACCCAGGAGTTGGGACTGATACACCACGTCCGCCACTAGGCTCGGTATGAACAGTGTCGGCCCGCGGCCCAGCCGGCCGTAATGCGCCTGCAGTCCTTCCGGCAGCAGGCGCGTATACTCGACTTCCACCGTGGTGTTGGCGGCGGGGATCAGTACGCCGAAATGCCTGGTCATGGTGTGGGTCCTGTTCAGGCCGCCAGCACCGGCTCGTCGCTCACCAGCGTGGTGTGGTGCATGATGCGCCGCAGGCGCGCGTTATCGAACGGCGTCACCGCATGCATGGTGCAGTGATTGTCCCACATGACAACTTGGTCGGATAGTCCTGCGCGGTAGCAAAACCTGCACCGAACACACACACGCTGCTGATAAGCAATGAGAGGGCAAGACGTGACGTACTAAGAATGGCGCCTCCTTAGTTGAATTCTAATTGAGACGCCGATCGGCGGCAACACGCGAGGTGAGGGACGTGGCGTTCATCAGAAAATCCCGAATCAGACCAAGGTGAACCATGGTAATATTAGAGCAAATGCGACAACATAACAGGAGGATGATATGAGGTTTAGGCTTGAGCTTGGTATCCGGCACGCGCTTGTGATCGCGGTTGCATGTGCGCTCGCAACGTCCGCCGCCGCGCAGACCTGGCCCGCTCGTCCGGTGCGAATCGTCGTGCCATTCCCGCCGGGCGGCGGCCTCGACTTTGTGGTGCGCTTACTCGCGCAAAAGCTTACCGAGCAGATCGGCGGCTCGTTCGTGGTCGACAACCGCCCGGGCGCTGCCGGTGTCGTCGGCACGGAGCTTGTGGCAAGGGCGGCACCGGACGGCTACACATTGCTCACGTCGTCACCGGAATTCTCACTCAATCCCAGCACGCGATCGAAGCTGCCGTACGATCCGTTAAAGCACTTCGCCTTCATCTCGCAGCTCACTTCCGCGTCATACATGCTTGCGAGCCACCCGTCCGTCCCGGTAAAGACGGTTAAGCAGCTCATCGTGCTGGCGAAGGCCCGGCCCGGCCACCTCAACTATGGCCATGCGGGAATGGGCAGCATCCATCACCTCGCCGGCGAACTGTTCCAAACCATGGCCGGCATCCGTTGGGTGCATGTGCCGTTCAAGGGCACGGTGGCCGCCGTTATCGGACTCATGGGCGGCGAGGTCGACTTTGTCTTCGCCAGCAACACCGGGCTGATGGAGCCGGCGAAGGCGGGGAAGGTGCGCCCCATCGCCGTTACCGGAACGAAGCGCTTCACGGAGCTACCCGACGTGCCGACAATCGCTGAATCAGGCATTCCGGGCTACAACGTGACGGGGTGGCAGGGCTTCTATGCGCCGGCCGGTACGTCTGCGGACATTGTGCGCCGGCTGCACGCGGAGGCGGGTCGCGCGCTGAACAGCCCGGACGTGAAGGAGAAACTGGTGAAGACCGGCAACGAGCCCGACGTGAGTTCGCCGGAGGAGTTCGCCGCGTTCGTGCGCGCCGAGATCGGCAAGTGGACAAAGGTGGTGAAAGAGTCCAATCTGCGCATCGATTAAGCGTGGGCGAATCCGCCCGGCATGCGCTGAGCCCGATTCGAAACCCCGCCACGGCGGCGGTACCGGCCGGCATCCCGATGGGAGCCGCCGGGCGCGGGTGCTGTGCTAGAATCGTGTGGCGTTCCCCTTTCCCCAGCCAAGGAGCCCATGGCTATGTCGAACCTCGATACCTATCGCAACAACTTCGAGTACATCCGGATGGAGCGCCAGAACGGCATCCTGCAGATGTCGCTGCACTGCGACGGTGGCCCCATGCGTTGGAACCTGCAGCTACAGGCCGAGCTCGCGCAGGCCTTCACCGCGGTTGGCGCCGACCGGGAGAATCGCATCATCATCCTCACCGGCACGGGGGATGAGTTCAGCGGTCCACGCTCGGATCCGCAGAACACGGTCTTCAGCCTCAGCGGATTCGGCCCGACTGCGGCCGAGCTCGAGCCCGTGTGGTGGAACGCCAAGCGTCTCATCACGCGCCTGCTCGACATCGACGTGCCCATGATCGCGGTCGTCAACGGCCCCGCCAAGCGGCACTCGGAGCTCGCCCTGCTGTGCGACATCGTGATCGCGGCCGACGACGCGACCTTCGAGGACACCGCGCACTTCGAGCTCGGCGGTCACGTTCCCGGGGATGGCACGAACGTCATCTACACGATGCTGCTCGGGATCAATCGCGCCCGCTATTTCATGCTGACGGGACAAGTGCTCTC
>JACQOI010000394.1 GCA_016202615.1 Betaproteobacteria bacterium | reverse complement strand
GGCCACGGATGACCGGCGCCCGGTGTTCCAGCAGATGATCGGGGATGCGAGTTTATCGCCGCCGCCGTTTGAAGCCATCATCGTCCATAGTCTCTCCCGGTTCTTCCGCGATGCGCTGGAGTTCGGGCTCTACGAGCGTAAGCTCAAAAAGTCCGGCGTGAAGGTGATCTCGATCACGCAGCAAACAGGGGATGATCCGTCCGGGGAAATGGCGCGGAAACTCTTCAGTCTCTTTGACGAATACCAGAGCAAGGAAAACGCCAAGCACACGCTGCGGGCCATGAAGGAAAACGCCCGCCAGGGTTACTGGAACGGCTCGCGCGCGCCCTTGGGGTATCGGGTGGTCGATGTGGGTATCGCGGGTTCGCGGGGGCGGCAAAAGCGCCGGCTGGAGGTGGACCCGGCGGACGCCGAGACGGTGCGCAAAATCTACGACCTGTACCTGCACGGGCTTAACGGTCGCAGCATGGGCATGAAAACCCTCACGACGTATCTGAACGACCAGGGCTTCACGATGCGGGGCCGTCCTTGGCGCATGCAGAAAGTGGATGACGTGCTCTCGGATCGTGTCTACATGGGCGAGTTTTACTTCAACCGCCACGAATGGCGCACCGCGAAAATCAAGCCGCTCACCGAGTGGATCAAGGTGGCAGTTCCCTCGATCATCGACGAAAATACCTTCGACCGCGTGGCGGCGAGACGCCATGCGCGGCAGCCGAGCCAGACGCCCGGCCAGCGGCTCGCCTCGCCGGCGCTGCTCATGGGCTTGATCAAGTGCGGGCACTGTGGCGCCAGCATGACGCAGGCGACCGGCAAGAGCGGCCGTTATCGATACTACAAGTGCACCACCCGAATGAGCATCGGCGTGCGCCGCTGCAGCGCCCGCAACCTCAGCCGGGAATCCACAGAGCAAATCGTTCTCACGACGTTGGCCGACAAGGTCTTCACTCCGAGCCGGGTGCAAATCATGCTCCGCGAGTTGAGAACGCGTCAGCGTGCGGCACGCACGGCAGAGGATGCACGCAGCGAGCATTTGACGCGGGAACTCAAGGAAATCGATACAGGCATTGCGCGCCTTTATGAAGCGGTCGAGAAAGGCCTGCTGCCGCTCGATACAACGCTGCAGGAGCGCTCGCAGAAGCTTCAGGCACGTCGGCAGGACGTTCTGATCGCCAGAGCTGCGCTACGTGATCAATGGGCGGTCCCGCTCAACAAACTCGCACCAGCACACGTTCAGAAATTCACGCGCGGGCTCAGGTCACGACTGCTCGATACGGCGTCAGGATTCGGCAAAGCGTATATCAATCTGCTGGTGGACGAGATTCGCCTCGACGGAAACAAGCTGCACATCCAGGGCAGCTATCGTGCCTTGGCGCGTGCAGTCTCGCTCTCGAAAGAAGGGAAGCTGGACACGGTGCCCAGCTTCGTACCAGAGTGGCGCGCCCGGCAGGATTCGAACCCACGACCCCCTGGTTCGTAGCCAGGTACTCTATCCAACTGAGCTACGGGCGCTGAAGGATGGGCATTATATCAGAGACATGAGCGCGCAGAAACCCGCATGACGGATCAGCGATGGTTGGCACCGACCGCATCCTTGACCGTCTTGAAACCATCGTCGCGCAGCCGCTGCGCGAGTTCGCGCTTGATGCGGCCGACCAATTCAGGGCCGTGGAATACGAGCGATGAATAAACCTGCACCAGCGAAGCGCCGGCGCGGATCCTGGCGTAGGCATCGGCTCCGCTCGCAACGCCGCCGCAGCCGATAATCGGCAGACGCCCGCCGGTCAAGCGGTACATGTCAGCGAGGCATGCCGTCGCCGCAGCCGTCAATGGTAAACCCGAAAGCCCGCCGGCTTCGTTCGTGTAGTGGCTGCGCAACCCGGGCGGGCGCGCAACCGTCGTGTTGCCCACGATCAAGCCGTCGATCCCGGTTGCCAGCGCGACTTCGGCGATATCACGTAGCTGTCGTTCATCAAGATCGGGGCCGACCTTTGCAAGTAATGGCGGCAGTCGCCTGGAGTCCGGCGCGGCGCGGCGTCTCGCATCCAGCACCCGGGTAATCAATTCTTCGATCTGCGCCCGCGCCTGTAAATCACGCAGCCCCGGCGTGTTGGGTGACGATATGTTGCAAACCAGGTAATCGGCCAGCCCGCAGATCGTTTCGATGCCGGTCACATAATCACCCGCCGCATCCGCGGCGTCGCGGTTCTTGCCGACGTTGGCGCCGACGATGCCCGGCGCACCGCCCTTGCGCTGCCGCGCTTTGAGCCGCTCTACAAAAGACGCCAGCCCTTTGCTGTTGAAGCCGAACCGATTGATCACCGCCTGGTCCTCGACCAGACGAAACAGGCGAGGCTTAGGGTTGCCGGGCTGCGGCAACGGCGTCACCGTACCCGCCTCGACGAAGCCAAAACCGAGCGCCAGCATAGCGTCGATCACCTCGGCGTCCTTGTCGAAGCCCGCGGCGAGACCGATCGGATTGCTGAACGCGAGGTCCCACACGCACGTGGATAGAATAGGATCATCCGGCTCGGCGCCGCCGGTTACCAAACCATGCTTGAGCGCCCAGATCGTTGCGCGGTGCGCCATCTCAGGCTCGAGCAGGTACAAAAACGGCCGCGCGATACGGTAGTTCACGTTGCTCCTAGGCGCACGCGCGGGCGGCCGGGGCCTTAGCGCGCAGCGCGCGCACCACGGCATTGCCCATCTCTACGGTCGTCGCTGTTCCGCCGAGGTCGGGCGTGAGGTGCTTCGCTTCGGCGATTACCTTGTCCATCGCCGCGTCGATCAGCTTCGCCGCTTTTACCGCCTTGGGCTGTTTGTGTTTGCGGCCCAGCCACTCGAGCAGCATCTTGCCCGACATGATCATCGCAAACGGGTTGGCGATGTTTTTTCCGGCGATATCCGGCGCCGAGCCGTGCGTCGCCTGCGACATCGCCTTGTGCTCGCCCACGCACAGCCCCGGCGCGAGCCCGAGACCGCCGACGATGGCCGCGCCCTCGTCGGTCAGAATGTCGCCAAACTGGTTGGTCGTGACCACCATGTCGAACTGCTGCGGGTTCATCACCAGCTTCAGGGCAAAACCATCGACCAGCACTTCATCCAGCTTGATATCCGGATACTCGGCGGCCACTTTGCGGCATTCCTCCGCAAACATGCCGCAGCACAACTTGTAAGTGGGCGCCTTGTGCACCGCGGTCACTTTCTTGCGCGGGCGCGTGCGCGCGATCTCGAAGGCTTCGCGGGCAACGCGATTGGCGCCCTTGCGCGTCACCACTCGCATGCCGATTGAAATTTCGTCGTTCGGCCGAAACTCGCCGCTGCCGGCAACCACCACGCCGCTGGACTGCATGCCTTCGGTCACTTCGCGCAGGAATACGATGTCGACGTTCTTGTGCAGCGATGGGATGCCCTGATAAGCCTTGACCGGCTTGATGCTGGCAAACAGATCGAAACGCTTGCGCAGGCCGGTATTGGTCCAGGTCGGATCGTTGCGCGGGTATGCGCTGTGGCCGATCGGTCCCAGCAGCCAGCCATCCATGCCGGTCAATGCCTTGACCGTGCTTGCAGGCATGGTATGACCGTGCGATTCATGCGCTTTGCGCCCGATCGGCAGCTGCTTCCACGCCGCCTTGAAACCGACTTTAGCCGATGCCGCCTTCATGACCTTGACGGCCTCGGGTACTACTTCCAGGCCGATATCGTCCCCCAGCAAAATACCTATCTTCAACACCAGCGTGCTCCTCAAAACGAAAATCTATCCGCCCTGCCGGCCCCACGCGAGCCGAGGCATGCCTGGAAATCCGAACGCGGGGCATCGAAGCCCGCATCAGGCGTCGATTGCGGCGGCGTAGTCGCGTTGGTGTGGCGCATCGGGCGCGGACAGGTCACATGACGGCAAATATCGCCCTCCCCGGTCCGGTCAGGCAAGCGCCTGTGCGCGACACTCGATTCCACGCTTCTGTGCGCGTGGATGGGGTGCAGCCCCGCCACCTTCGGCCTTGGCGAACGAATCAGAAAAAAGCTATTTGAAATAGTGACTTATGTTACTGGCGGAGAGAGAGGGATTCGAACCCTCGATAGAGTTTTGCCCTATACGCCCTTAGCAGGGGCGCGCCTTCGACCGCTCGGCCATCTCTCCGTTATTCGTCTTGCCAATACTACCGTAACACGTTGTTCATCCGTTCTCATCGAGCGGTCGCAGGCGCTTGGCGCATAAATTTACGACGGCTGCGCCGTGACCGCTCGGCCATCTCTCCGTTATTCGTCTTGCCAATACTATGGTAATCCGTCGTTCATCCCATTGCTGCGAGCGGTCGCAGGCGCTTGGCGCATAAATTTACGACGGCTGTGCCGTGACCGCTCGGCCACCTCTCCGTTAACCGTCTTGCCAATCTGCGGATCGATTTCAGCGGCTAGAATAACACAGACCGCGTCCTCAAGTCGGCTGCTCGAGGCCAAATGCCTTGTGCAGCACCCGCACCGCGAGTTCCATGTACTTTTCATCGATCACGATCGAGATCTTGATCTCGGAAGTCGAAATCATCTGGATGTTGATACCTTCTTCCGCCAGCGTGCGGAAGGCCGTGCTGGCGATGCCGGCGTGCGAGCGCATGCCGACGCCGACCACCGACACCTTGGCGATCTTGTCACCGCCCTGTACTTCGCGTGCCTTGATGTGCGCCGCGACCGGCTTCAGGATCTCGAGCACCTTGAGGTAGTCGCTGCGATGCACCGTGAACGAGAAGTCGGTGAGCCCATCATGGCCGACGTTCTGCACGATCATGTCGACGTCGATGTCGGCATCGCCGATCGGGCCGAGGATCTGATAAGCAATGCCGGGACGGTCGGGCACGCCGAGTATCGTGATTTTGGCCT
Source organism: Betaproteobacteria bacterium (assembly GCA_016202615.1). GTDB lineage: Bacteria > Pseudomonadota > Gammaproteobacteria > Burkholderiales > SG8-41 > PALSA-1004. The sequence goes on along the minus strand of JACQOI010000394.1, from coordinate 11,264 downwards.
CGTCGTGATTGAACGCGATGCCTGAAATAGTCGCCTGTTCCATTTCTTTGTCATCCTCAAACGTGATCAGCGTGCCCGTGCCTTCTTCCTCGAAGCTTGACAGCACGCGCAATTTCACCCTGTATTTGCCCGCGAACTCGACGGAGCGGATCTGCAACACCTTCGAACCGAGACTTGCCATCTCGAGCATTTCCTCGAACGTGATGGTGTTGAGCCGGCGCGCCTCGGGCACGATGCGCGGGTCGGTGGTGTAGACGCCATCGACGTCGGTATAGATCTGGCATTCGTCGGCATTGAGCGCAGCGGCAAGCGCGACACCGGTGGTGTCCGAGCCGCCGCGGCCGAGCGTCGTGATGTTGCCGGCCTCATCGACGCCCTGGAATCCGGCAACCACGACAACACAACCCTCGTTGAGGTCGCGCCGCAAATTCGCTTCGTCGATGCTGACGATGCGCGCCCTGGTGTGTCCGCTGTCGGTCAGGATCTTGACTTGGCTGCCGGTGTAGCTGCGCGCTTTCAAACCCAGGTCCATCAGCGCCATCGACAGCAGCGCGATCGTGACTTGCTCGCCGGTCGACACCATGACGTCGAGCTCGCGCGGGTCGGGATGCGCCTGGATGTCCCTGGCGAGCGCAAGCAGGCGGTTGGTCTCGCCGCTCATCGCGGACACCACCGCCACCAACTGGTGGCCCGCGCGCTTCCAGCGCGCAATCCGCCGCGCGACGTTCTTGATGCGCTCGGGACTGCCGACCGATGTGCCGCCGTATTTTTGAACGATTAAAGCCATGTGACCGCGTCCGGAAACCCAAAAGTGTTGAATTTTATCGCATTTCCATGGAAAAAACGAGATCCGGCCGGCGCTTCCGCCGTTTGGCCATTTGTTCGCGCCACGGAAACCTATTCGCATTTTTTATGTCAATTGGATATCTGATTTCTGCCAAGGACAAAACATGAGGCTAGTCGGAAAAACAGTCAAACCCCGCTACCTGCGGCAGCGCCTGGGACTTAACCAGCAGGACTTCTGGTCCGCGGTCGGCGTCACTCAAAGCGGCGGCTCGCGTTATGAAACCGGCCGCAGCATGCCGAAACCGGTGCGCGAATTGGTGCGCCTGGTGCATGTCGAGGGCATCGATCTGGCGCGCGCGCGCGGCGAGCATTTCGAAATCGCCGACCATCTGCGCACCAGCAACCCAGCGCTTTACCAGCGTCTCAAGCACCGGATCCGCACCAAAACCGGACGTAAATTGCGCTGAGCCCGCCACGGGTGGCTGGTGTCGCGATGCGCGGTGCGATAATCTGCGCTTTTCCGCACCCGCCCACCGATGCGCATCACCCGCAGGCTTGAATTCGATGCCGGCCACCGCATTCCCAATCACCATAGCCAGTGCCGGCGCCTACGGCAAGCGCATCCGCGTCGAGCAAGTCAGAATCTACGAAACGCCCAATTGCTGGGCGGATGCAATCGAAGGCGCTCTCCCCTAGCAGCCTGTCGGACTTAACAGTCCGTACAGGCTGCTAAAAGCAAAACCGGCTGACCATTCATAATAAATTTACTCGAAACGGTCGAATTTTGGGAAAAGCGCCGGCAAATTCGCATATCTGTTATCCTCTTCTGCAATTCTGCTGGCCCCGGTTTTGCATTAGGAGTTTGTCGGGGCTAAGTCCGACAAACTCCTAGACGGTGAGGAATGGCCATAACGCCCCGCCGACCCTCACCCCTGCCCTCTCCCCCCGAGGGAAAGAGGAAGAGACGGCGCTTAAATGACGCCGCGTTGCGACAGGTCAGCAATTTGCTCCCTGGAGTAGCCGATGGACGTGAGGGTCTCCTCGTTGTCCTGGCCTAACTCCGGAGCAGCGTTCCGCAACGGCAGACGTTTGTCGCCAAACGAGACCGGATGGCCCAGAATGGTGAGATCGCCGAGCGCCGGGGAATGGACGGTTTGCGCCATCTCCAGGTGTTGCACCTGGGGATCGGCAAACGACTCGTTGATCTTATAAATCGGCCCGCAGGGTACCCCAGCCTCGTTGAGGAGTTTGATCCATTCGGCGCTGGATTTCTGCCGGGTCACCGGCATGAACTCCTCCATGATTTTGTCTCGATTGTCGGAACGCGCTCTGGGGGTGGAGAAGCGAGGATCAGTAATCAAGTCCGGACGCTCGATAGCGCGGCACAAGCGCTCATAGATCTCATTCCCGGGGGCCGCGATGTTGATATGCCCGTTCTTGGTCTCTAAGACGCCAGTGGGAATACCCGTGGGATGGTTATTCCCTGCTTGTGGGGCCACTTCGCCACTCATCAGCCAGCGTGACGCCTGGAAATCGAGCATGGAGAGCATCGATTCGAGCAACGAGGTGTGCACCCATTTGCCCTCCCCAGTGACCTCACGCTCCAACAGCGCCACTAAAATCCCCTGGGCCAGGAAAATCCCCGCACACAGGTCCGTAATGGGGATGCCGACCCGCACCGGTCCTTGCCCAGGAATGCCAGTGATGGACATTAAGCCACCCATGCCCTGAACAATCTGGTCCATGCCCGGTCGATCCCGGTACGGACCGCTTTGCCCAAATCCGGAGATGCTGCCATAGATTAAGCGTGGGTTGATCGGACGCAGACTCTCGTAGTCGATGCCCAGGCGCTTTTTCACCCCAGGCCGGTAGTTTTCCACGACAATATCAGCATCCTGCGCCAACCGCTTGAAGATGGCCACCCCCTCAGGCTTCCTGAGATTGAGCGTCACACTCCTTTTGTTGCGGTGCAGGTTCTGAAAGTCAAAGCCGTCGCGCTTGCCGCCCATGGCATCTCCATCGCGGCGGCCGGGCATTTCGATTTTAATGGCCTGCGCACCCCAATCGACCAACTGCCGTACGCAGGTCGGGCCCGCCCGCGCGCGGGTCAGGTCAAGGACTTTGAAGCGAGCCAGTGGCAATGAACCGTTGTGTGCCATAGCTTCCTTTCTATCCAACGAGCTTCTTGCAAAACCCCCGCCTGAGCGGGATTAACCGCCGAATGGGGTAGAGACGGGCGGCCATTGCCGGCAAGATGGAGGTTCCAAAGACTTCATCGGCGCCCGAAATGAATACTACGCAACGCTCAGGGACAATGCAACGGTGGCAAGTAGATCAGCATGGATTGTCACCCATTTGCATGAATCTCGATTGGAGGCCGATCCCCTGGAATGCCCCAAGCGCAAAGGGCCGATTCGCGTCATCGCGCTTGACTTGGCGCGCCCGGAGGCTGCATGATTTGCCGCAACGGGCGTTACGAAGCGCCGCGGCAGCGCGGACCGGACGGTGGAGCGCGCGCGGGCAGCCCCGATCGGGCGCACCGAGCACCGATCCCGCATCACTGCAGCGTTGCATAGTCACAGGACGCCGGCGACGGGCGCATTGATTTTTTCTTTCTCAAGTATTTAGAAGGGAGGATTTGTGCTGATACCGAGATGCGTTGCATGTATATTCTCAGTTGGCTTGGCAACTCTAGGCGCGGGTGCGGTAATCGGCCAGGATTATCCGAACAAGCCCATTCGCGTGGTGACCTCAGCTGCAGGGGGGGGCACCGACTTCGTGTCGCGTTTGATCGCGCAAGGGCTTACCACCTCCTTGGGCAAACAGGTCATAGTAGACAACCGAGGTTCGATGATCTCAGCGGAGATAGTCGTAAAAGCGCCACCTGACGGCTACACTCTCCTGATCGGTACGGACCTCGTTTGGATCGCGCCACTTATGCGAAACACGTCTTACGATCCAATAAAAGATCTTTCGTCGATATCATTGATAGCAAGTGCACCTCTACTGCTGGTTGTTCATCCCTCGCTGCCGGCGAAATCGGTCAAGGAGCTGATTGATCTGGCGAAATCGAAACCGGGAGTACTCAACTCCGCGTCGAGTACTAAAGGCACTCCAATCCATCTCGCAGCGGAATTATTCAAGTCCATGGCGGGCGCGGAAATCGTGATTATCAATTACAAAGGCACTGCACCTGCACTCAATGCCCTGATCGGCACCGAAGTGCACTTTATGTTTGGCCCCGCGGGGACGGTTATCCCCCATGTCAAGTCGGGGCGATTAAGGGCGTTGGCGGTAACCAGCACTCAGCCCTCCATGCTGGGTCCTGGCTTGCCTACGATGGCGGCCTCCGGCCTGAGCGGTTACGAAGTAGCCCTCAAATATGCCGTATTTGCGCCGCCGAAGACCCCAGCGGCGCTCATCAGCCGACTGAGCCGGGAGGTTGTGACGCTTCTTAACCAGGCGAGCATAAAGGAGAGGCTTTTCAGCGCCGGTGGCGTAGAGACCGTGGCCAGCTCACCGGAGCAACTTGTGGCCACAATCAGATCCGACATGGCGAAGTTGGGCAAGGTCATCAGGGATGCGGGCATCAGGGATGATTAGAAGCTATCCCAAAAACAGCAACGGCCGACGAAACCACAGATAAACACGGATGAACGCGGATAAGGTCGACGCTAAGAGTCCCAACCATGGAAAACGTGCATTTCCCTGTGGTTAGCGCCGTGATTTCCGTGTGTCCTGCGGCCTGGAAACGCCTGATTTTTATCAGTGTTTATCTGCGTCCATCTGTGGTTAGCCATTGCTTTTCAGATTTTTTGAGATGGGTTCTAGCATACCCGGGCCCTTTCTTGGTTGCCGAGGTTTAGGCTAATTCTAAGATTTTCCTCCACCATATGCTAAATCTTCCAGAAACACTTATTGCGAAGAAGGAAAACAACATCGGCTGGATCGTTTTCAACAACCCCGCGCGCCACAACGCAGCATCGCTGGAGATGTGGCAGGCGTTGCCTTTGGTGCTCGACGAGTACGTGAATGATCCCGAAGTGCGCGTCATCATTCTTAGAGGCACGGGGGAAAAGGCCTTTATGGCCGGCGCCGATATCTCGCAATTCAAGGAGAAACGCTCCAGCCCTGAAGCGGTGAAGTTCTACAATGAGACAGGCGAGGCAGCCGGCAACGCGCTACGCGGATGCCCTAAGCCCACGATCGCAATGATCCGCGGGTACTGCATAGGCGGCGGCACAGGCACAGCCGCGAACTGCGATATCCGCATTGCCGCGGAAGACGCGCGCTTCGGCATACCGGCCGCCAGGCTCGGTTTGGGCTACCGTTACGGGAACATCAAGCGGCTCGCCGGGATCGTGGGGCCCGCGTATACGGCGGAGATTTTCTTTACCGCGCGGCAATTCACCGCTCAAGAAGCGCTCCAGATGGGCCTGGTGAACCGTGTCGTGCCGGTGGCGGATCTCGAGAAATTCACTGTCGATTATGCGACTGCCATAGGGAACAACGCCCCGCTGACTATCGCGTCGGTCAAGCAAGCGCTGATCGAGTACTGCAAGACTCCTGAACAGCCCGACCTTACACTGTTCCAGAAGCTGTTCGAGCAGTGCTTTCTGAGCGAAGACTACAAAGAAGGCCAAACGGCGTTTATGGAAAAGCGAAAACCGGTATTCAAAGGCCGTTGAGCCGAACAGCAGAGAAGGAAGATCCGCACTATCTTCACAACCGATGTCTTATTGAGACGGCGATGACGCCACGGCGAGCAGCTGCGGCGCGATAGCTTCGTAGACGCGGATGTCCGAGCCCTCCCCGATCCGGCACTTGGCCTCGTCGGCGGCGACCACCGCGATGCCGCGATACGGCACGGACTTGTTCAAGCCGACGGTCGTCAGCCGGATGAAGGGCAGCCCCCCCTCCGGGAAATCGAGGGAGGGCGCGTTCTTGACGAGCAGCACGTATCCCTCCGGCACGGGGGGCGCGATGGTCACGCCGTCGACGATGTCGCGATGCCAGTAGGCGATGTGGCTGTTCCAATGCTCGACGCGAACGCCACCGCCCACGCTCCGATACTCCGGGCTGGCCATCACCTCGGCGGCGGCGATGCTATAGATAGCGCAATAGGCGAGGGGGTCCGAGAGGCCTTTGAAGCGCTGGGCGGAGCGGAACCCCCGCACGCTCATCAGGAGCTCAGCCGACTTCATGTCGGACTGCCACCGGTACCAGTCCTTATCCGTGTGCCCCGGATTGAGCGCCATCTCGACGATGTACAGCATCATGCCCCCTGGCTGCCTGTCGGACTTGAGAGCTGCGCGATCCGTTCGGCTGCGCGCAGGCCCGTGACACCGGACTTCGTCAGACCCCCAAGATAGCCGATGGCCGGACCGCCCTCGAGCCCGCCGGTCGCCGTGCCGGCGGCGTAGAGGTGTGGGATGGGCTTGTTGTTCTTGTCGAGGACGGCGCTGTTCGCGTCAATGGCGATGCCGCCCATGATGTGGGTGATTCCCGTGCAGACGGGCACCGCGTAAAACGGCGCCACCTTGATCGGCAGAGCCTTGTTTGAGAATACCGTAACCTGCCAGTCCGAGCGGCGGGGCGGCGACAGTCTGTCGAGCGTACCGGAGTCCAAAGCCCGGTTGTAGTTGTCCACCACCTCCTGCAGCGTTTGCGCCGGAACGCCGATCATACCCGCCAGCTCGGCGATGGTCTGCGCCTTGTGGATCGTGCCTCCGCCGTTGGGCAGATGCGGGTTGGCGGGGATAATGCTCTTGGCGCCCGGCCCCGTCCAAGTCGCGTGATCGAACACCAGCGTCGCACTAAGGGGATCGTTCAGCCGGGCGACGGCGTTGGCCATGTACACGCCGCCGTTGCCCTCGTCGGCGAACCGTCGCCCCTCGCCGTCGATGACGATGCCGGACGTCACCAGCGCATCAAGATAGGGACGCGGCCACAGCCGGTTGTTGCGCATCGCGTCGCGGCTGAGGAGATGGCCGTAGAAGCAATCGAGACCACCCGTGACGGCGGCGCCGACGGCCATTGCCATGCGGAAGCCATCGCCGGTCGCCGTGCCGGCGTTGCGGCGAAGGATCTTTTCGGGGTGCGGCGAGATGTGGGCGCGGATGAGTTCCGGGTCGGCCGGGAAACCGCCGTCGGCGATTACCACGTCTCCGGCGCGGAAATAGGTCGTCTTGCCGCCGCACTCCGCGTCCACCACAACCCCATCGGGGCTGGACAGATCGAGCGCACGGGCGCGCGCGCCGCGCACCAGCCGTCCGCCAAGCTTGCGCAGATTGGCCTCCAGCGTGCGCAGCATCACGTCGCCACCGCGGCCTTCCCATTCCAGACCCGGGCCGGTCCGCGACGGAGGCGCCAGGATGCACGTATGATACCCGCCTAGATTGATCGTGCGGATGCCTTCCGACCACAGCCACTGGATCAACCGCGGGGAGTCTTCCGCCAGCGCCTGCGCCAGCTCCTTGTGGGCGAAACCCTTGGTGGCGCTTTCGATCACGCTCAACAGCTTGTCGCGGTTGGACAACGGGTCGGTGAAATGGATATGGAACGTGCCGCCGGTCCATCGGGTGTTGCACGGGTATTTCTCGTCCGTGCCCTTTTCAAGAAGGATGACGCTTTTGCCGAGTTGCGCCGCACGATTGGCTGCGACCAGTCCTGCTATACCACCTCCAATCACCACCACGTCACTACGAGTATCAGATTCGGTCATAATCGGCCCATTCCTGGAATTGTCCAAACAAGCACAGCGGATGGCGCCGGCGAAACACTCGACCGAGCCCCTCCATAGTCACAGAAACACTTCTTTGATCACGACGTTAGGCGTGGTGGCGGCGCGCTCGCCATCACTGGATTCCCGCGGCTTTCATTACCTTGCGCCACTTTTCGACCTCGGCGTTCAGGAAACGGCCGAATTCCTCCGGCGTGTTGCCCACCACTTCGCCGCCGCCCGCCTCGAATCTCTGCACCACGTCGGGCAAGTTGAGGGCCCCCACGATCTCGTTGCGCAGTTTGTTGACGATGTCCGGCGGCGTTTTTTTGGGGGCGAGCAGTCCGAACCAGACCGCGTATTCGTAACCCGGCACGCCGGATTCCGCTATGGTCGGAACGTCGGGAAGGATTTTCGAGCGGTTCCGGCTTGTAATCGCAATCGCCTTCAAGTAGCGAGCCCGCACCAGCGGAATCGAAGCCTGAATGTCGTTGAAGGAAAGAAACGCCTCGCCGGACACAACGGCGCGGGTGGCATCGCTACCTCCCTTGTAAGGAATGTGCAGCAGGTCCACTCCGGCGAGCAGACGGAACAGCTCGGCCGCGATGTGCGATGAAGTCCCGATGCCGCTGCCGGCAAAGGAAATTTTGCCCGGCTGGGCTTTGGCCAGCGCGATCAGTTCCCGCACATTGGAGGCGGGCACCGAGGGATGCACGTTCAGCAGCGTGGGATTCGAGCTCACCAACGTGACCGGCGCGAAATCGCCGATGGGATCGTAGGCAAGATTCTTGCCGATCGCGGCGTTCACCGCATGGGCGATCGGCACCCACAGCAGCGTGTACCCGTCCGGCTTGGCCACCGCCACCTGCTGCCCGGCGATGTTGCCGCTGGCGCCGACGCGGTTCTCGACCGGGAAGGCGGTCTTCAGCCGCTCGCTCAGTTTTGTCGCGATAAGTCGCGCGATCAGATCGGTCCCGCCGCCCGGCGAGAAGCCGACGATGATCCGCACGGACTTCGTGGGATAAGGGTCCGCGGCGAAGGCGGTCGGCAGGATCGCGGCCTGAACAAGGTACGCCAGGCTCAGCGCCGCCAAGGTCAAGGCGCGTCTGCTCAACATTGACATCGGGATATCCTTCTTCACAAAACAATGTCGCGTAGTCTCAAATATTCGATTCGGCGCAGGACGCCCGGATGAATACCACCCATGTCTGTTTCGTTCGGAGCGGTTTTACCTGCCTTACTTTACGAGCCTCTTGACCAGCCCCGACCACCTCTGGAGATCGGCCTTGATGAGGTTCGCGAACTGCTCAGGCGTGCCGACCAGCGTGGCGAAGCCCTGCCGATTCATGGCGTCCTGGCCTTCCTTCGAGCGGATGATGTCGACGATCTCCGCGTTAAGCTTCGTGATGATCTCCCGCGGCGTCTTGGCGGGCGCGAGAATGCCATACCACGTCGAGGCTTCAAAGCCCCCCAGGCCGACTTCCGAGATCGTCGGAACGTCGGGCACCTGTGGCCAGCGCTGCGGCGAGTTGACGGCCAGGGCGCGCAATCTGCCCGCCCGGACTTGGGAAAGGGTCGTGCCGATGGCCAGGAACATGACCTGCACCTCGCCGCTCAAAAGCCCGGTCAGCAAAAAGCCGCCGCCTTTGTAGGGGACGTGGACCATGTCGATACCGAAGTGCTCCTTGAACAGCTCCATCGCCAGGTAGGGAATGGTACCGGTTCCGCTCGATCCGTAGGTGAGCTGACCAGGCCTGGATTTGGCCAGTGCGACCAGTTCCTTTACCGAGCGCACGGGCAGCGAGGGATGGACGATCAGCAGGCTGGGCGAGGAACCCATGACCACGATCGGCTCGAAGCTGGTGATGGGATCGAAGGCTTGTTTTTGGAATGCTGGCGTGATGGTGAGCGCGGAGGTGGTCACCAGCAGCGTGTAGCCGTCGGGCTCCGCCGCGGCGACCGCCGCCGCGGCGATCGAGGCGTCGGCGCCGGGCCGGTTCTCGACGACGAAGCCTCTGCCCCACCGCACGCTCAAGACATTGGCGACAAATCGCCCGAGGATATCGGCGCCGCCGCCAGCGGCAAAGCCGACGATCATCCGGACCGGACGCTCAGGGTAATCCGCCGCGGCGCCAAAGGCGACGCCGGCCATCGCAACCCATGATGCCAGAGTCGCGACCGACCAGCGCAACAGACCGGGTTTGCTTATTCGCGTCATACTCCTTCTCCTCTCGTCAGAATCGTTGGCGCAATCAAACCGCGGAAATTGTATCATGGCCCAGCCTCGTTCATATGCGCTATTCGACTTTCAAGCCGATCGACTTAACCAACTTGGCGGATTGCACGATCTCGTTGCGGATAAGCGCCGCAAACTGTTCCGGTGTGTTGGTTTCCAGCTCGAGGCCTTGCTGATTGAGCACTTTCTTCAACTCAGGGGTGTTCATGACCTTAACGATCGCCGCATTAAGCCGTGCGATGATGTCTTTCGGAACGCCCGCCGGCGCGACCAGGCCAAACCAGACAGAACGATCGTACCCAAGCAATCCCGACTCATCGATCGTGGGTATCGACGGCATTATCGACGCGCGCTTCGCGCTGGTTACCGCGAGCGCCCTGAGCCTGCGGGCCTCGATGAGAGGCAACGCCGTCGGGATGGTGGGGACACCCATCTCGATCTCACCAGACGCAGTTGCGACGACGACATCGACACCTTTATATGGCACATGGGTTATCTTCACCTTGGCCATCAAATTAAAAAGCTCGCCCGCAAAATGCCCCGTACTACCGGTACCGGACGACCCATAGTTGAGTTCGCCTGGCCGTGACCGTGCCAGCGCAATCAACTCCTTGACGTTGCGCGCCGGCAGCGACGGATGAACCACGAACACGCCCGGTGCGATCGTCAACAAGGACACCGGCGCCAAATCACGCTCCAGGTCATACGGAAGCTTCGTACGGAGCGCCGCTTGAGTGATGCCAGGTGACGACAGCTGTAGCAGCGTGTAGCCGTCCGCGGGCGACGTGACAACCCTCTCGATTGCTATGGAGCTGCTTGCACCGGGGCGGTTCTCGACGATGACAGGCTGGCCCAGGTGTTCGGATAATTTCTGCGCGATCGGACGCGCTGTAATGTCCGCGCCACCGCCCGCGGGGTATCCTACAACTACGCGAATCGGCTTGACGGGATAACTTTGCCCCGACGACTCAAATACAAACAGGCAGGCAATGGCAATAATGCCATTGAACAACCGCGGTATGTTTCCTCTTGATTCCCACATGGATTCTTCTCCTCGTATCCTCTTCTGCAATTCTACCGGCCCCGGTTTCGCATTAGGAGTTTGTCGGGGCTAAGTCCGACAAACTCCTAGATCACCCCTTTTTGGGCCAGCCGTTCAAATTGCTCGCCCTCGACGTGCGCAAACTCGCGCAACACTTCGCGGGTATGTTGACCGAGCATCGGCGCCGCGGATTTATAGTTGATGGACGTCGTCGAATACCTGATCGGGTTCGCCACCCCCGGTATTGTCCCGAGCACCGGGTGGTCCAGCTCGACTCGCATGCGCCGATGCCGGACCTGCGGATCCTCGAAGACTTCCTTGATGTTGTTCACCGGTCCGCACGGAATCCCTGCGGATGCAATCAGCTCAACCCATTCGCGAACTGGACGCGTCAAGAACATTTCTTCGAGCATGCCGACGAGCTCGAGCCGGTTGCGCCGTCGCGCGGCATTCTTCGCAAATCGCTCGTCGCGTGCCAT
>JACQOI010000389.1 GCA_016202615.1 Betaproteobacteria bacterium | reverse complement strand
CATGGCCGCAACCGCCTCCGCGTTACCCACATCCGCGAGACAGGCCAAAGCCTTGACACCGAGCCCCTCGATCTCTTTCGCGACTTTATCGATAGCGGCCTGGTTGCGGTGCCCATTGACGACGACATTGGCGCCGGCCCGTGCGAAATGCAGCGCGATGGCCTTGCCGATATTCTGCCCGGACCCGGTGACGATGGCCGTCCGGCCGGCGAGCGGTTTGCTCAGATCAACATTGCTTGCAGTGGTAACAGACTGTTTTGGTTCCATTCAATCAGCCTTTATCCCGATTGCTTTGACCACCTTGCTCCAGCGCGCGGTCTCAGATTCGATGTGTGCGATAGCCTGCTGCGGCGTGCCGCCGATCACGGTTGCGGCTTCGGCGGAGAGCCGCTCCCTCACATCCGCGGCCTGCGACGCTTTCACCATTTCGGCGTTCAATCTGTTGACGACCGCCGGTGGCATGTTCGCTGGTCCGAGGACGATATAGTACGTCGCCGCTTCGAATCCCGGCAGCCCTGACTCGGCGACTGTCGGCAGCTCCGGCATCGCCCGTGACCGTTGGGGGCTCGCCATCGCGATCGCACGCAGTCTTCCAGCTTTTACATGCGGTATCGTCGGCACCGGACTCGCGAATATCATGTCGATCTGACCCCCGAGCAAGTCGATCAATGCGGGGCCGGTTCCCTTATAGGGGATGTGCATCGTTTTGACGCCGGCGCTCAGATTGAAAAGCTCACCGGCGAGGTGCACGATACTCGCCGTGCCGCTCGATCCAAAGTTGAGCTTGCCCGGGTTCGCTTTGGCGACGGCGATCAACTCGCTCACCGTTTTTGCCGGCACGCTGGGATGGAGCATCAGCATCATCGGCGAGGTCGCGAAAAAACACACGCCGCTGAAGTCTTTCACCGGGTCGAACGGCGGCTTGTACAGGCTCGGATTGATGCCGTGACTGCTTGTTGCCATGACGAGTGTGTAACCATCCGGCTGTGAGCGCGCGACGAGCTCGGTACCGATGATGGTAGAGCCGCCCGGCCTGTTGTCGACGATGACGGGCTGTCCCAGAGGCTCCGTTATCTTCTGCGCGATGAGCCGCGCGACGAGGTCGCCGCCGCCGCCCGGGGCGAGCGGTACCACAAGCCGGATCGGCTTCGCCGGGTACGATTGAGCGAGCGCGGCAGAGCTCAGCGCGCCAACGAACAAAGCGCACGCCAGCTGAACTTTCAAACGAGCCTTTGTCATGACTCCTCCTCGGTGTGTCTTAACTGGTTGTAACTACTCAGGTGGCCATCCCCATTTATTCTCCGGCTTGCAATATGCGGCCATTCCATCCCAGTGACGTTCGATCATGTCCGCAAAGTTCTCGTAGCGGGGGATGGTGTCAGGGTCGGTTACTTGACCAGACAGCGCCGGACTCCGCCGCGATACGCCATTCAGGCAACTCGTTGAGCATCGCTTCGGAGAACCGTATCACCGGACGCAGGCGCGTCAGCCGCCCGCGCGGCGTCGTCACGTTGATCAGCAAGCGGGCGAGTTCGTGGGCGCCAAGTTCCTCCGGTGTGCTATCCAGCACAGCGGGGTCCATCAGCCCCATGCCCGTGACCCACTCGCTGGCGCGGGCAAGCGAAACCTTGACGCAGTAACTGCCGCCTTGTTCGGCCCGGCGGTGCAGGGCGACGAGCGCGCCAAAGGTCATCAGGAAGCCAGCAAGATAATCGAGCGATGATACCGGCATCAACCGCGGTTCCTTGCCGCGACCGGAGACGTGCGCCATGCCGGAAGCCGACTGCACCACCGTGTCGAAGCCACGCCGCCCACGCCAGGGACCGGTAAAGCCGTAGGCATTGAGACTCACATAGACGATCCCCGGACGCAGTGCCGCAACCTGCTCCGGTGCGAATCCCAACCCGACCATCGCATCCTGACGGTAGGCCTGGCTAAACACATCGCATTGGCGCACCAGCGATTCGAAGCGTTCACGACCGGGAGACGAGGCGATATCCAGCATCGCCTTGCGCTTGCCGTAACCGGTGTCGAGCTCGAGCGCGGGGTAGTCGGGATACTGTTCACTGGTGATCTTCAGGACATCAGCGCCATATTCGGCCAGCAGGCGCCCGCTGGTGGGCCCGGCAAGCACTCGCGTCAGGTCGAGAATGCGAATGCCGGAAAGCGGACGCCCGCCCGCCGGCAATGCGATCGGCGCGCTGTCGGCTATCTTGCGAATCTCGACCAGGGGCTCGGCTGCCAGCGCGGCCGTGTTGGGCAATGCCCGCCATTCCTCGGGCGTGCGGACAGCCGGAGCGCATCCGCCCGCCACATCCACAGCCTCCTCGAGATCGTAAGTCTTCCATCCCAGCGCGGCAGCGGCGACGCGATTGCGTTCAGCAGGAACCCCGAGCACCTCCAACAACTTGCGTTGATGGACCGGAGCGTTGCAGTGGAAGTAATTCCAGCGGCCGTCGGCAACCCGATAGAAGCCCGTCACCGCCTCGGGCGAACGTTCTTGTTTGCCATCGATCCGGACGTAGCGGCTGCCCCGCAGTGACGCCGCGGCATCGCGTACATCGATCGCGATGTCGGGCCGTCGGCCAGTCTGGCGTTCGCGCAAATTGGCCATGGCCACCGCCAGTGCGCCCAGTGCTGCCGCACCCGCGGTGCCGACCCGATACTGTGTCGGAAACACCGGGTCCTCTCCCGTGAACCGAACGGCATCCCCGAGATCCGAAGCCAGGTCTCCGCAGCGGAGTATCTCGCGCATTGCCGCATCGATCATGTGTGATTCCTTTCCGCATCGAACGGTAACACCTGATGCACAGGTGAATTGTGTAATTGAAGACGCTCCGGTGCCAAGCAGCGTGGCCTCATCTGCAACATAAACGTGCCTGGTACCGGGTACGACCCGGTCATTGTTTCGGTCCTGATGTGTTTCGGGCGGCAGCTTGCCGACGGCTGCCGCCACTTCGGACCGGGCACGCCATGGCCATGGACAGCGTTGCCATCTCTTGTTCAAAAAAGGGCTTGCAGATGGCTTGAACGGTTATCGCCAGATTCATTCGACCCTTGCGCCCGACTCCTTGACGACCTTCGCCCATTTTTCCACGTCGGTTGCGATCAGGCGAGCGAATTCCTCGGGAGTGCTGCTGACCGGATCGATGCCCTGGTCCGTCAGCAGTTTATGAATTTCCGGGTCCTTGATCACCGCGGCGATTTCGGTGTTGAGGCGTTGCACGATGCTCCTGGGCGTGTTGGACGGGGCCAGGAATCCATACCACACGCTGGCCACGAAATCCGGCACGCCCGACTCCGCGATGGTCGGAATGTCCGGTGCGATGGGAGAGCGTTCCGCGCTGCTCATTCCCAAGGCGCGCAGTCGGCCGGCACGAATGTGCGGCAGGTAAACCGTCGGCGGCGCAAGGCTCATGGTGACCTGGTTTCCCAGCAGCGCAGTGACCGCGGGCGCAGTGCCCTTGTACGGCACGTGCTGCAGCTTGATGCCTGTGGAGAGCGCTAGCAGCACCGCAGAAAGATGACCGGTGGAGCCGCTTCCCGCGGTGCTGTAGGTCAGCTCCCCGGGTTTGGCCTGGGCAGCGACTATCAGCTCACGCAGGGTCGTGATGGGCGTGGAGGCATGGACAGCGAGCAGCATCGGGCTCGTACCCGCAAGCGTGATGGGTGAAAAATCGCGCACGGCATCGTAAGGGATCTTGGAGTACAGGCTCTGGTTGATGGCATGGCTGCTGGGCACGAGAATGATCGTATAACCGTCAGGCGGGGATTTCGCCACGAGTTCGCTGCCAATGATCGAGTTGGCGCCGGGCCTGTTCTCGACGAAAATCTGCTGGCCGAGCCGGGCGATCAGCTTCTGGGCGACTGCTCGAGAGATGGTGTCGTTGCCTCCGCCGGGTGGATACGGAGAGATGATGCGCACCGGCTTGCTGGGATAGGTCTGGGCGTGAGCGGCGGATCCCGACAGCGCGATGAATGCTGCGACAAATACGGAAAGTGCGGCAGTCACCGCCCGCGCACGTGCCGTGCAGACGCGAGGTGAATTCCCAAGAGTATTGCGAGAGTATTCCATCATGACCTCCGTGTTGGAATTGACATGCCGATTATCGGCTAATTTATCGAAGGCTGCCGAGCGCGCAACCGTTGTCTTTCCAAGCGGGTGGCCTCGAGATCGACCTTTTCCGTCGTCGGATCGACGACGACACCATAGACGCGGCGTGCGTAGTCGAGGCTCAGCTTCTCGTCGAGGACGTCCTCGAGCACGCCGTGTACATCCCTTTCCAGCGGATCGCCATAGCCGCCGGCACCCGGCGAGACATGACGGAAACGGTCTCCTTTGTGCACGTCACGCACGAACTTCGACGGCAAGCGCTGCACGTCGGCTGAACCGGCATTGAGCAGGTTTTCCGAAGGTGTGCCGGGGCGCCCGCCCTGGGTTCCCCACGGCACGAACCGGCAACGGTCGGCGCGAACCTGCAGCATGGCATCGGTGAGGTACTCCCATTCGCGCACCAACGACATACCGCCCCGGTACTGACCGGCTCCACCGGTATCGGGCACAAATCCGTATTGGTTCACGCGCACCGGAAAGTCGGCTTCGAGAGCCTCGACCGGAGTATTCGACAAGTTCTGGTTCGGGTTATTGATTCCTTCGATGCCGTCTTTGTTGGGACGGCCGCCCCGACTGCCGCAAACCACTTCCATCAGGATGTATTGGCGCCCGTTTTCGTCGAGTCCGGCCATCCGCATGGAGGTGTTGCCGCCGTCGTTCGCCGCCGGGATGCGATGCGGGAGCGCCTTCGACAGGGCGCCGAACAGTGCATCGTCGACCCGGCAGCCCGTGACACCGCGGGCGGCGACCGCTGCGGGGTACTTCGGATTCAGGAAACTGCCCTCCGGCGCGGTGACCTTGATCCTCCGAAATGCTCCGGCATTGTTGGGCGTCTCGGGAGGCAGCAGGCACCGGAGAACGGACTGGACGCAAGAAACGGTGTATGAGAAGGTGCTGTTGATCGCACCCTTCGCCTGAGGCGAGCTGCCGGTGAAGTCCACTGCCAGGGAATCCTCCGTAACCACCAGCCGCACGGCGATTCGGACCGGTTCCCCCGTCATGCCGTCATCATCGACGAAGTCCTCGAACGTGTAGGCGCCACCCGTCATCTCGCGGATGACGCCTTGCATCATTCGATCGGTGTAATCGAGCAGCGCATCCCAAGTGCGCTGGACCGTCTCCAGTCCATAGCGGTGCACCAATGCAAGCACGCCGCGTTCGCCGATGGCACATGCAGCCGCCTGTGCACGAAGATCACCGAAGACCTTGTCGGGAGCGCGTACGTTCTTGCCGATGATGTCGAAGACGGCCTGATTCGGGACGCCGCGGTCGTGAAGCTTCAGCGGAGGCAGGCGCAGTCCTTCTTGATGGATGCTGGTGTTGTCCGCGGCCATCGAACCCGGCGTTCTACCGCCGACGTCGATGTGGTGCGCCATCAGCACGGCAGAGCCGACGCGTTCGAGGCCGAAGAAAATGGGTTTGAATACGTAGATGTCGGGCAGGTGCGTTCCGCCGTCATAGGGATCGTTCAGAGCGATGAGATCGCCGGGATGGATGTCGTCCCCGAACTTTCGCACAATGGCCTCGAAGGCGCCCGGCATTGCGCCCAGATGGTGCGGCATACCGACGCCCTGAGCGATCATCTCGCCTCGTGCATTGAACAGGGCTGCGGAGAAATCTATCAAATATTTGATCGAGCCGGAATAGCCAGTCCTGTGGGTGGTGATCATCATCTCGTCGGTGGTCGACGAGAGGCTGTTGTTCATCAGCTCGAGCGCAATCGGGTCGATCTCAGCCATTGCTTTGTCTTCCGGTAGTCAGGACGACGTTTTGATGGGAGTCCAGCCGCGCCCTCCACCCCGGAGGAATCAGCATCGTCGCGTCATACTCCTCGATGATGACCGGCCCGGCGATACCAGCCTCGGGTACGCCGGCGCGAGTGCGCAGCACCGTGGTCGACAGCCATCCGGCTTCCGGCCCGAAATAGGCGGGCCGGGTGACGGAATCCTGCGGTCCGGACGATAAAGGGTGAGCACACTGCGCCATCCGACTCAGGGCCTCGGACGCTATTCCCGGACGCTCTACCGCCGTCAGACGCAGGTTCACCAACTCCACGACCTCACCGGGGGCATGGTGTCCGTAGGTTTTCCGGTGCGCCTCGTGAAAGGCCGCAATGAACTGAGCGTGCGCATTCGCATCCAGGGGACCCGCGGGAACCGGAATGGCGAGGTGATAGTTTTGACCGGCGTAACGCAGATCCACCGTCCGCTCGAGCGCCATGACTCCGCGTCCGCGGCTCCTCAGCCGCTCGAGGTAGTCCTTTTCCTCTGCGCCCACCAGCTCGGACAGGTCTCCGGGTCCAAGCGCGTTCAATTTGCGCTTGAGGCTGATCACCAGGTGGTTTTTCACGTCTGCCGCGAGCAGCCCGATGACGCTGAACACTCCCGCGAGGGGAGGAATCAGCACCGTCCCCATCCGCATCGCTGTGGCGATTTGCGCCGCGAACAGAGCCCCGTTGCCGCCGAAAGCAATCAGGGTGAAATCCCGAGGGTCACGCCCGCGTTCGATCGAAACCGCCTTGATCGCCCGCATCATGTTGGCGGCAGCGATCTCGTAGACCCCGTAAGCGACTTCATGGGGTGGCTTGCCGAGACGCGTCGCGACCTGGCCGGCAAGGGCGACCTGCGCTTGCTCGCGATAGATGGGCACGCTGCCGCCGGCAATGGCGTCGCCAATGTAGGCCAACACCGAGCAAGCATCGGTGACGGTTGCTTGGGTACCTCCACGCCCGTAACAGGCAGGCCCCGGGTCTGCTCCGGTGCTCCGGGGGCCGACGTGGAGGCCACCTGCCTGGTCGAACCACACCAGCGAGCCGCCCCCCGCTCCGACCTCTGCCAAATCGATCACCGTGGCGCGCACAGGATACCCACCTCCACCGACCAGCTTGCGCCCATAGGAGATTCCGCCACCGACTTCGAGCTCCGGGCTCTCGCTCACATTGCCGTCTTCGACGATGCTGGCCTTGGCGGTCGTTCCGCCCATATCAAACGTGATTAGATTCAGATACCCAGAGACTCTTCCTATTGCCTGAGCGGCAATGACGCCGGCGGCAGGACCCGACTCGATCATGAACGCGGGTTGTTCAGTGGCAGTCTCCACATCCATGAGCCCGCCATTCGAGCCCATCACCATAAGGTCGCCTGCAAAGGCCAGATCCCGCAAGCCGGAGCGCAGTCTATCGAGATACCGGCTTACCACTGGCATCAAGTACGCATTCAACACGGTCGTGCTGGTACGCTCGTACTCGCCAAGCTCCCGGAGAAGGTCAGACGACAGGGTAAAGTACAGACCCGGGCGCTCCGACAGGAGGCGACCGATCTGTCGCTCATGAGCGGGATTGACGTAAGAATTCAGGAGACAGACTGCGACAGCCTCGATGCCCTTTTCGTCCGCATGGTCCAGATGCCGCGCGACGTCATCGTCGGCGAGGGACGTCACCACATGGCCGTGCGCATCGATTCGCTCACGCACCTCGAGCCGCCACCGACGCTCCACCAAGGAAGGTGGTTTCTCGTATTGCAAATCGTAAAGCACAGGCACCCGAACTCTTCCGATTTCGAATACGTCGCGAAACCCAGAAGAAGTAATGAGGGCCGTTCGGGCTCCCTTTCGCTCGAGGATGCAGTTGGTCGCCACCGTCGTGCCATGGTTTAGCTGAACGACGGGAGCCAACCCATCGCGCGCCTTGAATAGCTGCCGGAGACCGTCGCAGATTCCCAGGGAAAAATCCCGTGGTGTGGACCTTACCTTGGCAGAAATCATCCGGCCATCCGGCAAGGCCGCCACGATATCGGTGAACGTCCCGCCGATATCGACCCCCACCAAGACAGCATTGCCTTCAGGCTTGATCGACATGCCGGCTGACTCTGTCTTTTCTCTCCTGAATGAGACGGGCGCGACGAAGGAGACGGAGGGCGCGCTCGACCGTGGGGATGTCAGCCATTTGGCCGTCGACACTGAAGGCCCCCTTTCCTTCGGCTTCCGCCTGTTGCGCTTTGATCACGACCTGATGCGCTCTCTGCAGCTCGGACTCCGTCGGACTGAATACCTCGTTGAGCACCGCCACCTGGTCGGGGTGAATGCAATTGGCGCCGCGATATCCCAGGCCTCGGGCGCGAAGCGCCGATTTGCGAAACACATCAAGATCGCCGTAGTCGGACACGCGGCCGAGCAGTCCCATCGGCTCGAGATTGTTGGCCCTCGCCACCAGCACCAGGCGCGCCTTGGCATAAAACAACTCCCAGCCCTCGTCAGTGAGTTCCAGTTCGAGATCGGTGGCGAAGTCTTCGGTGCCGCTGGATATGGTCCGTATGCGCGGGCTGGAGCCGGCAATCTCCTTATCACGAAGGAGTCCCTTGGCGGTCTCCAGGGCGATCCCCACTTGAATGGAGCCCGGCTCCAAGCCTTGCCGGCGCTCGCGGTCTTCGATGAGGCGGTCAATGGCGCAAACGTCCTCGGGGGCCTCGACTTTGGGAAGGAGAATGCCCTTCACTCCAGCAGTAACGGCTGCGTCGAGGTCATGGAAAGCGAGGTCCCATGGGCGGTTGATGCGAACCAATATGTCCGCACCGGCCCGTCCCGCGGCACGAATGGCGCTCGGAAGCGCAGCACGCGCCTCCGCCTTCATGTGCGGTGGCACGGCGTCTTCCAGATCGAGGCAGATGGCATCGGCGCCGCGGGTATGGGCCTTTTCCACGAACCGCGTGATATGCGCGGGCATGATGAGTGTTGATCGACGAATTATCGGGTCCATGTTGTCGCTTCAGTGGGACGTGATTTTCGGAAGATTCATCCACAAGGACAACTCTGCAGCAGTCTCTTGTGTCGAATCGCTGAGGATCGGAAAAGTCTTTACGATCGTAACGGTATTCTTCTTGAGTCTAGGCACCCCGCGCCTTCGCTTGAGCAGGCAGGATGAGCACATCCACGGCCCTCACTCCCTCTCCGTCCGGAAGCACCAGCACAGGGTTGACTTCACACTCTGCCACGCGATCTCCAAAGGACGCGACGAGCCGGCTAAACCGCACCAGGGCTTGAATAAGAGCAGCGGTGTCCCGAGGGGCTCCGCCGCGCACGCCGGTCAAGAGCCGCGCACCGCGGAGCTCATCCAGCATCGATCGCGCTGTTTCGACATCGATCGGCGCGACTCGAAAAGCCACATCGTCGGCAAGCTCAACCCAGACTCCGCCGGTGCCTACCATGACGACGGGCCCGAAGATCGGATCGTACATGCCACCTAGAATGAACTCCACGCCATTGCTGACCTGCTCCTGAACGACGATCCGGCGGTCGGGGCCGAGGGCGGTTGTCCGCTCCCACAGCTCGGCGTAGGCGAGTGCGAGGGCACCCGGGTCCGCAATGCCGGTCACGACGCCATGGACTTCAGTCTTGTGCATCAAGTTCGGCGCATCGATCTTGAGCACCACGGGATAATCGATGCGCGCAGCGGACTCCAGAGCACTGTTTAGGTCCCGCACGGCCTCGGTCTTGGCGACGGCAATGCCCGCCTGCGAGAGCAGTCCGAGCCCTTTCATGGAATCGTTTTCCGGAGCGGCCGCCATAGCGATCGGTTCGTTTTCGCCATTGGTGGGCGCAGTCCGCAAGGCTCTTCGGCGAAGGGTATATTCGCGTAGCCAGCGCAGCGCTCTGGCGCACTTGGCGGACTCGTGGAACACCGGAATGCCGGCCGCCTGAATCTGCGCGACGCCCGCCGACTGCGCATCGGGAATGCCATGCAACGTGGCCGCCGACGCCCACAGCATGACGTAGGGCAGCTCGGATTGGGAATGTGCCGAACACACGTTTCGGGCGATCTCCAGCGAACGCTTGCCGGAGCCGAGAGTTGTCGCGCCGACGGTGATCACACTTATGGCCGGGTCTTGCTCCAGGTATTTCATAATGTCCTGCAAGCTGCTCTTGGCCAGCTGTCCGCTCGCATCCACAGGATTATTGGCATTGCCGCGACCTGCAAGCACGGCAGCGATGCCGCTGATCGTGTCTCGCTGGATCTCCGGTACCGGAACTCCTGCTTCACCACACAGGTCGACAAATACGGAATTCATGCCTCCGGAATTCGAAAGGAAACCGACTCCGCCGTCGCCGCGCAACTCCGGCACTGCCGCAAACAAGTGGCCGGCCTCCCACAGATCGTCGAGGTCGGTCACGCGCACAATACCGCCTTGGCGGAAGGCCCCGTCATAGATCGCATCCTTGCCGATGAGAGCAGCCGTGTGGGAACGGGCCGCTTCACGGCCTTTTTCCGATTTCCCGACCTTGAGCACCAGGATCGGCTTGCCGAGCACTGCCGCCCTGCGGGCGATTTGCAGCAAACGCTGTCCCTCGCCAGCAGGAAGCCCTTCGAGAAAAACCGCTACGACCCGCGTATCGGCGTCGGCCTCCACCAGGTACTGAATGAAATCCACGACCGTCAGGTCGGCCTGGTTGCCGACGGAAATGAGGTGCCTGAATCCGATCCCCCTTTCCTGCGCACGGGTAAGCATGTTGGTAAAGGCAAGCGCCCCGCTCTGGGACACCACTGAGATATGGCCCGGAAGTATTTTCAGAGCTTCCCATTCGCAAATCGACCCGGCAGCGAACACACGGTCGGGCAAGTTCGCCACGCCGAGACTGTTCGGTCCGGACAGGCGCATGCCATAGGTCCGCGCGATTCGCACGACTTCGCGCTGCCGGTTCAGGCCTTCCGGGCCTAGCTCCGCAAATCCGGCGGAGATGATGGCGCCCGCCTTGATTCCTTTTTCTCCGCAGGCGGCGACCACCTCGCCCATGAGGCGGGCGGGCACTACCAACACTGCAAGATCCACCGGGCCGGGGATGTCCCGAACGTCCGCGTAGGCTTTCAGGCCCTGAATTTCGCCATGCTTGGGATTGACGGGGAAGATCTGCCCCGTGAATCCGCCACTTTTCAAGTTGGCGACCACGCGCCCGCCATATTCCATCTCGTTCGAGGCGCCGATCACGGCAATCGACCGGGGCGCAAGCATCGCTGCTATGGGAGCGAGTGAAGCGGGTAGGCTATTCTGCACGATCTGATCTCCTGGCTACTGACGCGAGCGCGAATCGAGCAAGCGCTGACCACGCGCGGATCCTCGGCCGTAAGTGCGCTGATATACAAAAGCCGGAAGCTCACAGAGACGTTAGTCGCGAATGAGCCATTTTAGCAAATTTAAGGAACAGAATTAGCAGATTTAAGGAACGCCGACAAGTAACTATTTGGGCTTCTTGGCCAACCCGTCCGAAGAAGGCGGCTTGCTGGAGTTGTGACTGCCCTTGCGCAACCGCTCTTCCAGCGCGCGTACCCGTGCGCTCAATGCGTGCACCGTCGCCGTCAACCGCTCTACCTGTTTCACCTGCTCAAACAGCGCGAGGATCAGCGCGTCTTTCTCCGCTACGCTCAGTCCGGACAGGTCAGGCAATTCATGCATGACATGAAGTATCCGTTTTATCGATTGAATTACAATAGAAATACCTGAATAATTACGCCGACAACACCCATCATTCGCATGGCTGAGGAATGTCGCTAATCAGGACAACATTTGACTTTATCTCTGGGAAGATTTATATGGGCAAGACCGTACCGATAGCATCAACGACTTCGGGAGCGCGAACAGCAAGCTCATCGAGCGCGACTTCACACGCGAGCAGCGCCGCGACTTCACCATCCGGCGGGAAATCCTGTCGGAGCGACCTGCGCTTGCCCCGACCCACGAGCCACAGCACAAGACACACCAGGAGGAACAATGGTCCGACTCTCGCGCAGTTCCGTTTCACTGAAGTCCGCGATCGCTTTCGCGTTCGGCACGGCGCTCAGCGCGGCGGTCACCCTGGCCGCTGCGCAGGCGTATCCGACCAAGCCCATTCGCTTCGTCACGCCCAATGCACCGGGTGGCAACGCCGACATCCTCGCACGCGTGATCGGCGATGCCATGGCCAGGGGGCTTGGCCAGCCCGTGATTATCGAGAACCGGGCGGGCGGCAGCAGCACCATAGGCACGGCCACCGTCGCCAAGGCCACGCCCGACGGCTACACCATCATGCTGATCGCTTCGTCGTTCGCCATTACCGCAAGCTTGTTCAACGACCTTCCCTACGACGCCGTGCGCGATTTCGCGCCGGTCGGCATGGTAGGCGCGACGCCCATACTATTGGTCGCGAATCCCGGCGTTCCCGCCACTTCGCTCAAGGAATTGATCGCACTGGCCAAGGCCAATCCGGGCACATTGAATTTTGCCTCCTCGGGCACCGCCTCGCCTGCCCACCTCGCCGGCGAACTGCTCAATACCATGGCAGGCATCAAGCTCGTCCATATCCCCTACAAAGGCACGGCGCAGGGCACCGCAGACACCATCGGCGGGACCATACAGCTTGCCTTTCCGAGCGTGTCCTCGGCGTTGCAGCACGTGAAGAATGGGAGGCTGCGAGCCCTGGCCATTACAAGCCCCAAACGCTCGCCGCTGACTCCGGAAATTCCCAGCGTTGCAGAATCCCTGCCCGGCTATCAGGCCGGCATCTGGAACGGCGTGCTCGCACCCGCCGGCACGCCGATGCCCATCATCACACGGCTCAATACTGAGATCGCCAAGGCGCTCAACACACCCGAGGTCAGAACCAAGCTCGTCGGCATGGGCGTCGATATCGAAACCAGCACCCCGGGGGAGTTCGGCGTTTTCGTGGAAGCGGAGATCAGGAAATGGGCGCGGGTGATCAAGGATTCGGGGATGAAGGTGGAGCTAGAGCGCTAACCCAACTTCCACAATTGGCGGTTGATCCTGTCCATAGTGCGGGTTGTAGCGTCGCCGCAACATCCGGGTTTCAGAGAGTGTAGGCCAATGCGTCGGGACCTTCTTCTTGATGAAGAGATCCCGCCATCGGCCATAGTCGCCAATCCGGACAATCCCTTTGACTCGCCAGCCAAATCGGAGTTGCATCGCTATCCCTCTTCGACGAGAGAGTGCCATATGATTCTGGCCTTATGCACACTCATCACGCGCATGGCTGAGGAATGTCGCTAATCAGGACAATATTTGACTTTTTTTTGGGAAGATTTATATGGGGGGAGACCGTACCGATAGCATCAACTACTTCGGGAGCGCGAACAGCAAAATGATAGGAAATTGTCATCATGTCGACTGGTCTGGGCCCGATGCGCCACATGAACGATCGCGACGCCGAAATCCGCGCCTGATCCGGGTCTCGGAGCCTTTACGAAGGCGTTCCGGTCACGCACAGGATCGCGCCGGGTGGGTAAACTGGACAGATTTTCCGATCCCTTGGTGCACGCAGGTCTGCGAGGCAAAGCCGTCCGTGAGGTATGAGGTAATCGCGATGAAATTTTCCACCGCCGCAGCGCAAGTCCTGGCTACAGGCGCCTTAATAGCTTTTATCGGACTTGCCGGCGCCCAAGCCTATCCGACCAAGCCGATTCGCCTGATCGTTCCAACTGCTGCGGGAAACACCACGAGCAACGTGGCGCATCTGATCGGCCAGAAGCTGACCGAAAGCTGGGACCAGCAGGTAATCGTGGACAACCGTGCCGGCGGCAATTCCGTGATCGGTACCGAAATCGCGGCGAAAGCAGTCCCTGACGGCTACACGATGCTCGTTGTGACCACCACCCACGTCATCAGCGCTAACCTGCTTCCCAACCTTCCTTACGATTCGATCAAAGACTTCGTCCCGGTGGCGAGCCTCAGCATCAGCGCAATGATTCTGGTGCTTAATCCCTCCGTACCCGCCAGCAATTTGCAGGAGTTTATTGCCCTGGCCAAAGCGAAGCCGGGACAGCTCAATTACGCAACGACGGGTAGCGGATCCGTGACCCATCTCGCGGGTGAATT
>JACQOI010000378.1 GCA_016202615.1 Betaproteobacteria bacterium | reverse complement strand
GCCCGGACCCCAATCGATGCGCAGTTCGGATACGCCTTCCCCGCAGGGCTCCACGTCGCCAAACAGCCCACGTTCAAGACGGTCCAGACGCATCCGAATCCGTGCCTGGGCTTGCCGGTCGCGCAATCGATCAAACCACTCCCGGAAAACCACCTTTCCGGTAGCGGTGACGTAGTATCGAATCTCGAATGTCATTGTAGCTTAGAAACTACAGGGGGGCAAGGCACCGAGCACTTCAAACGGACAGCGGGCCTTGGGCGACGCCTTGACCGTCAGGCTTGCTGCTCCCTGTGAACCTCGACACCATCGATTTTGCCTTATATTCCGGACCAAACGAACGGGTCTGGAGCAGGTTGGCATCAAGACGCCCGGGCGGGAGGTTACTAACGCGCGTAAAAGCGGTCAGCACGTGGCGCTCGATGCGGCGGAAACTCTTCAGAAATTCATGGTCGACGGCGCGCCTGACGAGCAACGCTTCGTCAAGATTGTAGGTGGCCTGCTCAAACGCGTGTCTGCGCGGTCGCAGCCACCTCGCGCCAGTACCTACCTCTATCGCCTTTGGCACTCGCACCCCCTTGACAATATGTAGCCACGCGGCTACATTGCTCCAGTGATTGCAATTCGCAAAACTGACCACTTTGCCCAGTGGCTCGATGGTCTGCGCGACATTCAGGCCAGAGCCCGCGTCCAAGCGAGGATCGAAAGACTGGCCGTGGGGAACCCTGGGGATGTTGAGCCAGTCGGGGAAGGTGTGTCGGAGTTGCGAATCCACTATGGACCGGGGTACCGGGTGTATTTCAAAAAGCGAGGGCGAGAGCTGATCATTATACTGGCCGGAGGAGATAAGAATTCTCAGGCCAAAGATACCAAAGCAGCTCTGCGACTCGCTCGTGACCTTTCGGAGTAACCAAAATGGCCAAGACCGCTACTACTCGATACGACGTTGCTGAACACCTCAGAACCCAAGAGGAAATGGCCGCCTATCTCGAAGCCTGCCTTGAAGAGGCGGATGGGGATGCCGCATTTATTGCCAAAGCGCTTGGCGATATCGCCCGCGCTAAAGGCATGTCACAAGTTGCACGCGATGCCGGACTATCCCGCGAAAGCCTTTACAAAGCACTTTCCGGCGAGCGCAGCCCAGGCTTCGATACTATCCTCAAGGTTGTTGGGGCTCTGGGTCTGAAGCTCCATGCCCAGGCAACTCATCGCTGAGTCAGACTCAGTTCTGCGCAGGCAGATGCTTCCACCCGATGACCCTGTCGGGGGAGGCGTAGCCGGGATCAGGACGCCCGGCGCCACCGCGGCCGCAACACGGTTTCGGACTCCCATTCGATAGGCGGGGTTAGTTCGGGATTCCGTGGGGACGCCAACATAATCAAACTGTTAGGTGTTAATGTCTTCGTTCCGCGTGCGGGCGCGTCACCCATCACCACAATGTCGATCGGGTGACGAAGTGCGTCGGCGCGGCGAGATGCGAGCGTGGCCAGTAGATAAACCGGTCAACAGCTCCAGCAATGACAACAGCAATCTGTCCGTCGACACCTTTGTGGGAATGGGTGAGAATGCCTCAAAGAAATCGCCTGCGGGTGTTGCCTGCCGGGAGCGTGCCACGCTAAACCAGCAGTTTATGAATTTACAGAAGCAATGTTGCACTGACAAACCGTCCAGCGGTCATTGTTGGAGGTGACCATATGTCCTCATCCCTCATACGCGGCAAATACGTCGTCTGTAAAGTCCTCAACCGTAGGGAGGCGCAGATCATCGAAGAGGGCGCGGTGTTTCAGCGGGATGGGGTGATCGTCGAAGTCGGAAAATTCGAGGCGCTCTCGAAAAAGTATTCATCGGATGAGATGCTGGGCTCGGACCAGCATATCGTGCTGCCTGGTTTCGTGAACAGCCATCATCACGTGGGACTGACAGCCTTTCAGATCGGCACGCCCGATCTGCCGCTGGAACAATGGACCGTGGACCGCGTGCGCAAGCGCGACGTGGATGCCTACCTGGATACGCTGTATTCGGCGTTCGAGATGATCGAATCAGGCATCACGACGGTACAGCACTTGCATAACCGCGTGAACGGTAATGTCCAGCGCATCCATGCGACCGCCAACCGGGTGATCAAGGCATACCAGGATGTCGGCATGCGCGCGTCCTACTCGTTCGGTCTGCGCGACCAGAACCGGATCGTTTATGAGGCAGACGAAGACTTTCTCAAGCGCCTGCCTGCGGACCTGGCATCCGAAGTCGCGGAAGTGGTACTGGCCCAGGCCATTCCGCTCGAAGAAAATTTTTCGCTGTTCGAGCAGCTCTATCGCGAACATCACGGCGCCGAGCGGGTGCGCATTCAGCTCGCGCCCGTCAATCTGCATTGGGCTTCGGATAAAGCGCTCATCCTGCTCCGGGACTGCGCCGCGAAGCATCACGTGCCGATCCACATGCATCTGCTTGAAACGAAATACCAGAAGCAGTATGCGAGGCGACGCAGCGGCGGGACCGCCGTGGAACACCTGCGCGATCTGCGCATGCTGGGGCCGCACCTGACGCTCGGGCACGGCGTCTGGCTCACCGCATCCGACATCGATCTCATTGCGGAAACCGGAACACTGGTCTGTCACAACCCGAGCTCGAACCTGCGCCTGCGCAGCGGCATCGCGCCCCTTAATGCCCTCGAGCGACGCGGTGTTCAGGTCGCCCTCGGGCTCGATGATTGTTCGATCAACGATGATCGCAGCATGCTGCAGGAAATGCGGGTCGCGTTGAAAGTGCACCGAGTGCCCGGCATGGATGACGGCGTGCCCACCGCATCGCAGGTGCTGCAGATGGCAACCGAGCACGGGGCTCGCTCCACTCCGTTCGGCCTGAACATCGGGACGCTGGAAACGGGAAAAAGCGCGGACATCGTGATCATGGACTGGAAGCACATCGCTTTCCCCTATCTGGACAGCGACGTGCCCATCGTCGATGCGTTGGTGCACCTGGCTCGCACGAGCGGAGTGCAGACCGTATTAGTGGCGGGCGAGCCGATCCTGCGGGACGGGCGGTTTACGCGTTTGAACAAAACGGATGTTTTGGAGGAGTTTTCGGCCTCGCTGCGGGTGCCGCTGCGTCCAGAGGAAGAGCGTCGGCGCGACCTTGCCAAGAGGGTATTCCCTCATGTCAAACAGTTTTACGCAGACGAAGGATATCTCGACGAAAGAGAATC
>JACQOI010000385.1 GCA_016202615.1 Betaproteobacteria bacterium | reverse complement strand
GCATTAACTCTGTGATATCCAGCCCGGATTCAAGCTGCGGTTTTGCTTTAGCAGCCTGTTGGAGTGCCAAGCCCGACAGGCTGCTAGCGGTCGAATTTTGGGCCCCGCACCTTGTGCAAATAAGACTCGGAGCGGCTTGTCGTCAGCGCCGCGTAGCGCCCGAAGGTTCTCGACATTCGCCGCATCGAGCGCCTCGCTATCACCAATTCTGGACGGCAACGCACACGTGTTTCATTATGTTAGGGGCTCTTAGATTGAGCTGGAAGGACGAAGGTTGAAAGAACGGTCTACGGCGATTGTCGGCGCGTGGGAGCATCCGACCCGCTTCGCCCCGGACAAGGGTCTGCTTCAGCTGCATGCGGAAGCGGCGGTGGGCGCATTGCAGGATGCCGGGCTTTCCCGACACGATGTGGATGCGCTCTACTGCGCAAACATAGCGAATCCCTTGCAGTCGTTGTATTTGACCGAATATCTCAACCTGCACCCCAAACACACCGAAACCACCCGTATCGGCGGATCGGCGTTCATCGCCCACGTTGGCCATGCGCTGAGCTGCATCCAGTCGGGTGCGTTCGAGGTAGCGCTGATTCTTTACGGTAGCGTGCACAAGTCGCGTGGCCGTCGGCCGGGCGAGGCGGCGGAGGTGTCGTGGCTGCCTCACGAGGCGCCCTACGGCCCCGGCATAGCGGCCATGTATGCGCTGGTTGCGCAACGCCATATGCATGAATACGGGACCACTCGCGAGCAGTTCGCCGAGGTGGCCGTATCGATGCGCTATAACGCTTCGTTGAATCCCGAGGCGGTGTACCGCGATCCGATCACGATCGAGGATGTGCTCAAGGCCAAGCTCATTTCAACTCCCTTGGGTATGCTGGATTGCTGCGTGCGGACCGATGGCGCCGGGGCCGTGGTCGTGACCTCCGCCGCGCGCGCTAAAGCGCTTCGAAAGCCACCTGTCTGGGTATTGGGATGGGCGGAAGCCTATGAGTTAGGCGGCGCAGGTGTGGAGCGCCATCTGCCGACGACGGCCGCGCGCCGCTCGGCGCCGCAGGCGATGGCCATGGCAGGCGTTCGCCACGACGACATCGATGTGGTGACCCTTTACGACGCTTTCACGATCTCGACCGTCTGCACGCTCGAAGACCTGGGATTTTGCGAGAAAGGCGAAGGCGGCCGCTTCGTCGAAGGAGGCCGTATCCGGCTGGGTGGTTCCCTGCCCGTCAATCCAGACGGGGGCGGGCTTTCCTCCAATCACCCGGGGATGCGCGGGATATTCCTGCTGATCGAAGCCGTGCGCCAGCTGCGCGGCGAATGCGGGCCGAGGCAGGTGAAAGACTGCCGTATAGCCCTCGTTCATGGTACGGGCGGCTTCTTGGCGGCGCGCCATAGCGGCGTCACGATGATATTGGGGAGGGATTAGCATGGCTCAACGAACCTTACCGGAAGATGATCCGGAAATCGCGCCGTTCTGGCGGGCGGCGGCGGAGGGAAAGCTGTTGCTGAAGCGCTGCGACGCTTGCAGTAAGGTTTATTACTTTCCTCGCGCGGTATGTCCGCACTGCTGGTCCAGGAAAACGAGCTGGATCGGCTCGCCGGGCGTCGGACGGATTCACAGTTATACCGTGGTTCACCTTAGTCCCGGTCCCGGCTTTTCAGTCCCGTACGTTCTTGCCTATGTCGACCTGGACGAAGGCGTGCGCATGCTGACCAATATCGTGAACTGCCCGACCGACGGCGTCGAAATCGGCATGCCGGTCAAGGTGACATTCGAGAAGCTGCAGGAAAAGGTTGGCGTGCCGCTGTTCGAGCCCGCCCGATAAGGGCGGCGTACGGACGGCGAAGGTATTGTCCGCTCACTCACTAGCAGCCTGTCGGACTTAAAGTCCCGACAGGCTGCTAAAAGCAAAACCGGCTGACCATTCATTATGAATTCATCAGGAGTTTGTCGGAGCCAAGGCCGACAAACTCCTAGTCGGAAGAGTGAAAAACTCCGCGATCGCAGCGACGAGCAATTCGTCAACATCCAGAAAAAACTAAATACATTTGCGGGGCGACGGCTCATGTTATTATATTGTTGATTATCGAGCTTTACGTAACCGCGTTACATCGCTCGGCCCTCACCCCCATGCCCCTCTCCCGGGAGGCGAGGGGAGCGTCGAGCGAAACCGGACTGTCATCCGGTTTCGTAATACGCGGTAAAAGGCTCGCGAATTTCAGAAGCTATTTCGGGGGATGCAAAAAGGTGGCCAGTCGCTTACACGCTACTTTTTCAGGAGGAGGGCAAGATGAGGTTTCCATCGCGTCGTTCTTTGTTGTTGGCGTTGTTGTCCGTGTCGTTCCTTTATACGGGTTCTGCCGCCGCACAAGACTACCCCACCAGACCCATACGCCTCATTATTCCGTTCCCGCCCGGCGGCAGCACTGATGTGTCGTTCC
This sequence comes from Betaproteobacteria bacterium, assembly GCA_016202615.1. GTDB lineage: Bacteria > Pseudomonadota > Gammaproteobacteria > Burkholderiales > SG8-41 > PALSA-1004. The sequence goes on along the minus strand of JACQOI010000385.1, from coordinate 14,731 downwards.
GGATTTGGGCGCCGGGGCTGGCGGAAAATCTGGGCCAGCAGGTCGTGATCGACAACCGCTCCGGCGGTCTCGGAACAATCGGCTGGGACCTGGTCGCCAAGGCCCGGCCCGATGGCCATACGCTGGGAGCGGTTCTCATTCCGTTCGTCACCATCCCGTTCTTGATCAGCAAAATGCCGTACGACACGGAGAAGGATCTGGTGCCGGTCAGCCAGATCGCGCTGGTGCCGTATGTGCTTGTGGTGCACCCGTCGGTGCCGGCAAGATCGGTCAAGGAGCTGATCGCGCTCGCCAAAGCCAAGCCGGGCAGCCTTCTTTACGGTTCCGCCGGCAATGGCAGCTCGAGCCATTTGATAACCGAGCTTTTCATTGACGTGACTGGCGCGAAGATGATGCACGTCCCGTACAAAGGCGGCGGCCCCATGGTCGTTTCAACAGTCGGCGGAGAAGTCGTGGCCCTGTTCGTGCCCGTTCCGACAGGGCTGGGACACATAAAAACCGGCAGGCTGGTGGCCTTGGGGCTAAGCACCCTGAAACGTGATCCCACACTGCCTGATGTTCCGACCATTGCCGAAGCCATCGGTGTGCCCGACTTTGCGGTGTCCGACTGGCAGGGCGTGGTCGTCGCGGCAGGAACACCCAAGGCCGTGATCAGCCGGCTGCACCGGGAAATCGTCAAGGCCCTGGCGCGGCCCGACGTGAAAGAACGTCTGGTGGGCGCCGGCGCGGTGCCAACGGGCAGCACGCCGGAAGAGATGGCGACGTTCATAAAAAACGAACTCGCCAGGTGGTCGAAGGTAATCAAGGCAGTCGGTGTTCGCCTTGATTGACGGCGGCGCGGTTGATCATGCTTTGGAGACTACATGAAGCACCTGACGCCGCTGGAGGTCATCTCGCTTTATCCTCGGCATGGCTACACGCTGCCGAGCCTGTTTGAGACCAGAACCAGAGCGAACCCGGGGCGTCCGTTCATCTTGTTTCAGGACCGGACCTGGACGTACGCGGACTTCCACGATGCCATCGCCGGCGCCGCGCGCATGCTTGCGGCACGGGGAGTCCGCAAGGGCGACCGCGTGGGGATCATGGCGACCAACAGTTACGCGCACGTCCTGCTGTTGTTTGCTCTGGCGCGAATCCGGGCGATACTGGTCCCGGTGAATCCGGAGTTCGGTATTGCTGAAGCAAAGTATATTCTGATGCATGCGGGCGTGAGCGCCGTTGCGTGTTCGCTGGACACGCTGCAGGTGGCGAGGGACGCCTCGCGCGAAATCGATCCGCAGCCCTGGTTCGTGCTCATCGACGGCGTGATGAATGGAATGCCGAATCTTGCCGACCTGATCAAGGAGGGCGGAGACGTCGAACTTCCGGGCGATGTTTCCTCCGACGACACCTGCGCGATCATCTATTCTTCGGGGACCACCGGCTTCCCGAAAGGAGTAATGCACAGCCAGCGCAGCTTCGTGTTGTCCGGGGAGCTTCACGTGGCACGCGCCTGCACCCAGCCGGAGGACCGTACCTTGTGTATTCTGCCGATGTTTCACGTCAACGCGCTGTTCTATTCGGTTGCCGGTACGATCGCCGCCGGGGCGTGCCTGGTGATCGCCCCGCGGTTCAGCGCATCCACTTTCTGGCGGTTTGCAACCGACACCGGAGCGACACAGGTAAATATCATGTTGGCGGTCACCACGATATTGGCCCGCCGCCCGCGCAGCGAATTTGTGCCGGAACACAAATTGCGTTTGGTCTTCGGCGCTCCGTTCACGCAGGAAACGATGGATGTGTTCCGAAATGAGTTTGGCCTCGAGAAAGTCATCGAGGGCTACGGGATGACGGAGATTCCGGGCGCTTTCAGCATGCCCTACGATGGTCCGTACAAGCTGGCGTCGATGGGCAAACCGGGCGTGTACGCGGACCCGTCGCGCACAGGGACAGAGGCGCGGGTCGTCGACGATGAAGGCCGGGACGTGCCGAATGACGTCACCGGCGAACTGGTCGTTCGCACTCCGACGCTGATGCAGGGCTATTACCGCGATCCGGAACAGACTGCGGCGTCGTTCCGCGACGGCTGGTTCCTATCGGGCGATCTGGTGCGGCGGGATAAAGACGGGTATTTTTTCTTTGTCGCGAGAAAGAAAGACATCATCCGGCGCCGCGGCGAGAACATCGCGGGCGCCGAGCTCGACCGCGTGATTGGCGAGCATCCCGGGGTATCGGAAGTGGCCGCGATCGCGGTCGATTCCGAGCTTGGCGAGGACGACATCCTGGTGGTGGTCGTGCCGAAAGCCGGGGCAAGACTCACGGCGGAGGACGTGACAAGCTGGTGTGCGGAACGGCTGGCGGCGCACAAGATACCGCGATTTGTTGTTTTCGTTGACGAGATGCCGCATACGCCGACGCACAAGGTCGCGAAATTCCTGCTCAAGAAAGATCCGACGCTGCGTGCGAGAGCGGTGGATCTTCAGACTTCGTGAAAAGCAAACCGGCGAGCATTTGGGAGGCGCTCAGGATCATTGGCAGGACCGAGCGCGCATCGGGTTGGCGCCTGCTCAAGAACCTGACGGCGCCGGGCAAGGCAACACAACTGGGATAGGAGACCCTTTATGGCAGTAGCGCAATCATTCGATCTGGTCGTTGTCGGGGGCGGGTTCGCGGGACTCGTCGCCGCCAACCGCGCCGCGCAGCTTGGACTCAAGGTCGCGGTTCTGGAGCGCGGACAGGACGAGACGTATCCGTGCAACTCGCGCTACGCCGGCGGTGTCCTGCATATTTCCTATCATGATGTGACGGATCCGCAGCCGGAGCTCGCGCGCGCGGTCGAGCAAATAACGGATGGCTACGCAGATCGCGCGTTGGTGACGGCTTATACGAGCACCGCGCGGCGGGCGGTGGAGTGGCTCACTGAGGAAGGCGCCAAGTTTGTGCCTGACGGTGCGATTTCGTGGCGGCAATGGGTGCTCGCGCCCCGAAGGCCGCCGGTAACGCATATGGAATGGCAGGGGATAGGAGCGGACGTGACGTTGCGGCGGCTCGAACAAAACCTGGTCCAGCGCGGGGGCGAGGTTCACCGCGGCACTCGGGCGTTATCGCTGATCATGGACGGGGAGCGCTGTGTCGGAGTCGAAGCTCAGGGGGCCCGCACGCGCTGCGCGTATGATGCGCGCGCGGTCCTAATCGCCGATGGCGGTTTTCAGGCCGACACCGAATTGCTGCGCCAGCATGTTTCGCCTGCGCCGCAGGCGCTCAAGCAGCGCAACGCGGGAACAGGGTGTGGCGATGGCTTGAAAATGGCCCAGAAGGTCGGCGCTGCCGTGAGTCCGCTCGAGCCGTTCTACGGCCATCTGTTATCACGTGATGCGTTTCACAACGAGCGGTTGTGGCCTTATCCGCAAATCGACGAGCTTGGCTCCGGGGGTGTAGTTGTGGACGCGCGTGGCCGCCGTATCGCCGACGAAGGGATCGGTGGGGTATATCTTGCGAATGCCGTCGCGCGGCTCGCAGACCCGGCGTCCGCGACGGTGATCTTTGACGAAACCATATGGCAGGAACGTGGCCGCAGCGCCGGCATCCCGCCCAATCCGGTTCTGGTCAAGGAAGGCGGAACCCTGCACCAAGCTGATACCATTGCCGAGCTTGCCGGCAAGGCCGGGTTCCCGCTCAACGAGCTTGAAAGTACGCTGCGGGTATACAACGACGCGGTCCGGTCGGGCCGATGCGAGGCGCTGGATCCGCCACGGTCGTCACACAAACGCGTCCCGATGAGCATCTCCGCGCCACCTTTTTACGCCGTGCCGATTTGCGCGGGGATTACGTACACGATGGGTGGGATCATGATCGACGCGGCCGCACGCGTATTGCGGCCGGATCGCACGCCGATTCCGGGGCTCTACGCAGCCGGATCAACCACGGGGGGCTTGGACGGCGGGCATGCTTGCGGTTACGCAGGCGGCCTGATGAAGGCCATTGTATTCGGACTCCTCGCCGCGGAGCACGCGGGCGGGAGCCTGGCGGCGAAGTGACGGAGCCCGAAAAAAACCGTTCCAGGGATACGCCGATTCTTGTAGGGCAGATTTAGCTCGCCGAACAACCCGCTGCTGATCTTCATGGCGCTGGGCAACGTCGCACGTGGTGAGAAGCCGCTCGCCGAATTCGCGGAGATCGAAGGCAAGCTGGGTTGATTGCGGGAAGAGTTCGGGCCATCACGTTCCCGCGTAGCGCATCTCGACCTCGTCGCGCTTGCCCTCGCCGATCCGGGGCAGAATCAAACAGTTTGTGTTCGCCTGCGGGTGCGCGCAGACCGAGCCCGCCCAGCTGCCGTCGTGCCAAGGGACGCGGATGGTGATGTGGGGGGGTCGGAAGGCGGCGAGAACCTAGGTGCAGGGCTGTCACGATTTACCGGCTGCGGTCATCCATCGACCACCTCATCAGCTGGAGGGGTGACCAGCTTGACCATGGCGGCGAAGTGTTCGCGATCTACGCTCTCGATGAAATCCAGCAGATCTTTGAGAACAGAGTTCGCCTCGCCAAGAAGGGAGGGGTCATGCTCCGGCTCACCAACAGCGTTACCATGCGAGTGCGTGTGGAGAAACCGAAGAATCCGCAGCTTCTTTGCCTCATCGAACGCGATATCCTTCAACTTGTACCAGAGTTCTCCAGACACATGTGGTATGCGGAAGGCGAGAAAGGTTTCCAATAAACGTCTCGCCATGTTCGGAAAAATGTAGCTCTGCTCCAACGCTCCGGGTGCGGCGGACGTTGCGCTCCGGTAAATCTGAGCGAACAGGTAGTGATACTCCGACTCATACTGCTCAAGCAGGGGATCAAGCGGACCAATCGCGGATGAACGCTCGCCTCCATCGCACACACAATCGAGCATGTAGAACCGCGCGGGTCGCTGACTGACATCCTTCTTGTTCTGGCCCTTCAAATGGTGATACCAGTTCCGTACCTGTCGGAAGAAGGTGAAGTTGTGGGTGAAGATGAACAGCTGCGCGGCGTCCTTCGCGCGTTCGCGGATAAAGCCGAACGCGAGAAAAAGCGCATTGGCATCGAGACTTGAAACGGGATCATCCAACACAACGACCCCTTTGCTTAGGTCAAACCGCCGGTCCTGAAGGGACTTGAGGAAGTAGAGGAGCGCGATGGCGGTCGTCTCCCCCTCGCTCAGCGCTTGGGCCGGTACCCCATTGCGCGTAATCGCGTAGCCGGTATCCTTAATCTCCAGCTGCAGTTCGTCGTGCCCAAGATATTTACGGAGATCGTCCTTCAGCTGCTCAGCGGGTTGTCGGTGCTCCACGATCTCGCGCTCGAGCCGCCCGATCTCTCCAATGAGGCGTGTGACTTCCTGGTCTGCCGGCGAAATGGCGGTCTCCGCTTGTTGCACAATATCTTGCAGGCGACCGAATTCATCGAGGTCACCGGCCATCATATCGAGCGCGACGCGATCCCTTGCGGTGCTAACGCGGGTCTGGAAGTCGTCGCATGCCTGGTTATGTTTACGGATGACGGCGTTCAGATTGTCCACCGCCCTAGCATCGACGGATGGCGCGGTAACATCCAAGGCTAGCCGGTCGAATGCTCGTCCCTTCTTGTCGGTCAATACACGAAACAACTCGTCCAGAAATCGCCGGGTCCCGTCGAGGTTTTGCTTCAGAGAATGACTGGCGCTTTCGTACTCCGAGGCCAAGTCGTCGTAAAGTTCGGCCTTGTTGGGAACCGCTACTTCAGAGATCTGCTGTGACGCTGCCTGCAGCTCGCCGAGCTTCGCATCCAGCCGCTCCAGGAAGGTTTCGTATTCGGCGCTGAAATGCGCCTCCAGCGCAGGCAGGCGAGCACTTGGCAGTGGTTGCTCGCAGAAAAGGCAGTTCTCGGCCTGTCGTTTCTTGTGGAGCCCAAGGCCGTTGCGAATCCATTCAGAAAGCGAGCGGTCGTTCTTCAGCGTCTCAATCGCTCTCGACACCACCGTGGCTGTGAGCAATTCAGATACGTCGTCGACGATTTGCTGGAGCGCAGGTATCTGGTAAGTCAGGACAGAGAGCTTGGGTTTGGGGCTCGCTCGATGTTGGGCGAGTAGTCCATCACGATCTGCCTCGCTGAGCCGATGCGTCGCCGCATCACCATCGGCCACCAACTGCTCGGTGCGGTGGCGGAAGATGGCCTTGTCGTAATTGTTGTACGGGTTCGAACCGCTGGAGCGCAGCATGTCCTTAATTGCCCTCGCCCGGTCGATACAGAACCTGTCAAGCGCCCTTTCGGCTTCCTGCTTCCTCGACCGGATGGAGGCAAGTCTGGTCTGTGCTTCTGTACGTTCGATTTTCAGCTGATCGACTTCCTTCTGCTTCTCGACACCCTCCTTGCCCACCACGAAGATCGGAGGAACTTCGCCACCGCCAGCGGGAAAGACGGCCTCGTTGATGAAGTCTTTGTTGAACACCCTGACCGGGAGCGTCGCTATTCCGAAGTCTTCACTTGACACATCGTTTTCGTTGATTCGGACTACAGCGTGGCCCGTGCCCAGCGGCTGTCGCGACTCTAGCGCGCGAAACACCCGGCTCAGCGTGGTCTTGCCTGTTCCGTTCCAACCATAAATGAGGTTGTATCGTCCGAAGTCTGATATCCCTTCCGGCCAAGCAAAATCACGCAGCACGCCCGGGAGGCGGAGGCGCACCATACGGTTGATTGTTGTCATCTGTACCCCCGCGGAGAAGTCGGCAGGTCTAGAGCACCTCGATCAACTCAGCGACGACCTGAAGCTCACCTTCATCCGCTCCGGTCAGGACGATAGGCTTGAAGTCAGGGTTGACGGGCTTCAGGGTGATTCGCTCGTGACGCCAGGAGTCGCCCGCTTTGGCCTTTTCGCTCTCGTAGCGTTTAACCGTGTAACGTTGGCCGGTCTCGGGGTCCGTGGCATCTCGGAGCTGCACGAGGACAGTCTTGCCTTGGCGCGTGCCTTCGACCGGTGAACGGAAGAGGCAGTATGAGCCATCGGGAATGGTAGGCTCCATGGATTTGCCAACGACTTGAGCAACGAACATCCCCGGAGCGCAGGCGGTGGCTCGACCCGACGGCGACCCATTCAAAGTCGTCGTCGTCGATGTGCTGCGGATCTCCTTCAGCGCGGTGCGATGGTCGGTCGGCATCAAGGCTTCTCCCTGGGCTCGCCAGCGACAGGACGGCGCATCTCAAGCATGCGCCGCTCGCGCTGGAGCTCAATCCGCAGCTCCGCTTCCGTCGGCAGGACTTTCAGATACTTGGCGGCGAAGATCTGGCGCCCCTCGGTGAGTACGGAATACCTGGCGATGGCCTCGTTTTTCCTGGAGCACAGGATCAACCCGATGGTCGGGTTGTCGCCCGCGGGCCGCGCATGGGCATCGAACATGCGCACGTAGCCGTCCATCTGGCCGATGTCCTGGTGGGTCAGCTTGCCGACCTTCAGGTCCACCAGCACGAAGCACCTGAGCAGATAGTTGTAGAACACCAGGTCGACGTAGAAATCCTCCTCCTCGAAACGCAGGCGTTTCTGGCGGGCGACGAAGGAGAATCCCTTGCCGAGCTCCAGCAGAAACGCCTGAAGGTTGTCGATGATAGCCTGCTCGACCGCGGATTCGCGGAGCGCCGGGTAGTCCTTGAGGTTCAGGAACTCGAGCACGTAGGGGTCACGAATGAATTCTTCGGGCGCGACGGCGGCGAGCTTGTCCCGGGCTTCCTTCCGGACCGGCGCCTTCTTTCGGCTCGCCAGCAGGCGCTCGTAGTAAAGCACCGACATTTGCCGCTCGAGCTGGCGGGTGGACCAGCGCAGGTCCGCTGCCTCGCGCAGGTACCACTCCCGAGCCCGGGGATCCTCGACTCCGAGAAGCAAGCGATAGTGTGTCCAGGACAGTTCGGGGCGCAGACTCGGTGCGGCATCGGGCGGCCCCGATTTGGAACGCAGTGCGTTCCGTTTTGCCGGCACGCCAGATTCGGAACGCAGTGCGTTCAGTTTCTCCCCGGATCCCGATTCATCACGCACCTTGTGATGAATCGGAAAGACGAGGAAGAACTGCCGCATGTATCGCAGATTGCGGGCATCGAAGCCCCGGCCGAACTCGCTTGTAAGCCTCCGCGACAGCTCTTGGAGCACCGCCTCCCCGTACGCCGCGCGCTTCCGACCGCTCTGTTCGTGCTCGACGATCAGTTGTCCTATCTGCCAGTAGGTCCGGACCATGGCGAAGTTGACGGCGCGGTACGCCGAGGCCCGCGCCTGCTCCAGCACCGACCGGACCTCGCGGTAAAGCGATTCGACCTGGACTACGCGGCGGTCGTTCGGCATCGGCTCAGCCCTCGTTCAGTTCCATCCAGCATCGGAGCGCGGGCTTTACGCCCACGGGGGCGTCGACGCGCTTGAGGTACGTGTTCTTGATGTGCTTCTCTATCTTCGCGCGGATTTCGACAAGCGTCTTCTCCTCGGTGGTGCACTTGCGCGGCGTGTCCGGCTTGGAGCGGATGCTGCCGATGATCTCGGCGGGCTCTTCGAGAATCGCGTCGCGCTCGAGGTCGTAGAGATACCAGCGGGTGGTGCCGGCCTCTTCGGTGAACTCGCCCGCCTCCTTGTCGAGGGCGGGGAGCGCGTAGCAGAAGAAGACGCCGCGCGCGCGCTTCGCGACGCGCTTGCGGCCGCTGAAGACCGCGCCGGGCAGGCGCTTGAGCCGGGCATCCAGCTCGGGATCGGCCTGCAGCAGGGCCTGGTATTCGAGGTGCATGTCCTCGATCGCGGTCTTGGTGCCTTCGTAGGCGTGATTGAACTCCTTCAGGGCCTCGTAATCGTCCTCGGGCGTCAGGAGCTTCTTACCCTCGATACCGAGGGTCTTCGAGATCAGCAGCGTCTTCTGCGTGACCTTGGTGTAGAGCGTGAGAATCGCGTTCAGCTCCTCGGGCGGCAGGAAGTTCCAGAAGCTCACCTTCCCGCGGGATGATGCGACCTCCGGATGATCGGCCACGAGCCGCTTCTCGATCTCGGGATTCATGCGGCGGTCGACGCGGCCGATGCGCTGCATCAGGCGCACCGGGTTCCAGTGGATGTCGTAGTTGATCATCCGGGAAGCGTCCTGGAGGTTCAGACCTTCCGAGAGTACGTCGGTGGAGATCAGGACACGGATTTCTTCGCGATTGTTCCCGGCGAGCGCCGGCGAGGACATGCCGTTGTAGTAAGGCGAGAAGCGCTGGATCACGTCTGCCCGGTTGACCTTGGTGGCGCTGTCGACCTGCGCGACGCCGTCGATGCCTGCCTTATCGAGATGGCGCTTGAGATAGCGGGCCGTATCGGCGAACTCGGTGAAGATCAAGACCTTCTGGTCCGCGAGTTCCTTCGATTTTAGCAGGCGTAACAGCTTCTGGAGCTTGTCGTCGCGTCTCGGCTCGAACTTTCTGGCCTCGTCGATGAAGTGCGCGATCTGATCGAGGTCGCGGAACGTCTCGGCCATCATCGCCGGTACGTCATACTCCTCGCGGTCGAGGCGCTCGACGGCATCGAGCATCTCCTGGGGCACGATGTCCTCGTCCTCGTCACCCTCGCCGTCCTCGCCCCACAGTTCGAGTTGCCGTTGCACTGCGTAACCGAGAACCTCGGCGTTCTGCGTTTTCCAGCGCTCCAGCTTCTTCTTCTCCACTTCCGTCTCGCTATGGACCGCAAGAAACGCCAGGAGCTTTTGCAGCAGGCGGTCGCAGGACAGTTCGAACGCCGCGACGGAACTCTCGAAGCGCTTGAGAAAGTTCGTTCGAATCAGGCCGACGACCTGCTTCTGCCGGTTCTGCTCGAATGGATCGATGCTCTTGTCCGGACCCTTGTACCAGGCAAGGGGGTAGTACATCGGCAAGGTGAACAGCGGGTTCTTGCGCGCGAAGGCGTTCTCGAACATGTCGAGCAGCCGGCCGTAGGTCTTCCGGATCGAGTACTCCGCCACCTGCGGCGCGCGGCGATCCGGGAACGCAGTTGCCCTGCCGGTCTCGCGAATCTGGCTCTCGCGCGCGTAGGCTCGGCTGCGCTGGACGACGAGTTGTCTGAAGATGTCGTCCCTCGCGAGAATTTCCTGGGCCTCCGCGATCACCTCCGACGTGCCGGGCACGTCGTGCCCCAGCGTCTGCCGCAGATCCTTTTCCATGTTGTTGAAGTGCGCGCGCAGGTTATTCACGCCGAGGGTTTCTCCCATTTTTCGTGCCCGCTCTTCGCTGGGCACGGAAGGGCCTCGCTGTCGTTTCGCCTGTGATGATTCTACGCTCGCCGAGACGAAGCAGCGAGTTACGCAGAATAATCATTGCGCATTTGGGGCGGTTGGGTCCGTTGTTCTGCGGGGGCGACGAGTTCGGCGCGCTGAAGCTGTGCGCCCTACGCGGCACCACGGCTCGGCGCGCTGAAGCTGCACCTACCCGCTAGCGTGACGCGAGCGCGAGTTCGGCGCAGCGAATGCCGCTGCGCACTGCGGCTTCGAGCGACGCCGGATAGTCGCTTGCGGTGTAATCGCCGGCGAGGTAGAAGTTTCTGAGCGGCGTCGCCTGCGGCGGGCGCGTGATCCCGACCGTACACGCGAACGTCGCGCGTTTTTCCGTAATCACACGTTGCCACAGCGGGACGGGCAGGGTACCGACCGCCCGGTCGAGTTGCTGGTGCACACGCTGAGCGAGTTCCTCTTGGGCGAGGTCTTCGTGTGCGCCTTCAGCGCTGATTACCGCGCCGATGAGGCCGCGCTGGCCGCAAAGCTGTTCGCGGTCGAACGCCCAGTGAATCAGGCCTTGCGTGAATCCAAGCATCGGCGACGGCAGCTTGACCGGCGCCGGATACTGCAGCCATACCGAACGTATCGGCTGATACTGCAGCCGCTCGATGGCGGCGGCGAGTTCCGACAGCGCGGTAATGCCGATCAGGAATGCGTTGACCTGGTGCGGCGGCAGCGCGCAGATCACGTGGCTGAACGTCTGGCGCTGCCCGTCGGCTTCGACCGCGAAGCCGTTTTCAACCGGATCGATCGCGGTGACTCGTCGCGCGGTCAACACGCTGCCGCCGCGCCGCGCTATCCACGCTGCGGCAGGTTCGGGAAACAGCGCCGACAGGTCGATCCGCGCCAGCACCAGGTCGCTGTCGCCACGCGCTGCGTTCAGGCTGTCGCGCAGCACGTTGAGGAACACCTGGGCCGAGGCGATTCCCGGTGGCGTGTTGAGCGCGGCGACGCACAACGGCCGCCACAGGACGCGCTTGAGCTTTTCGCTCTGCTCGTATTGCGTGAGCAGCAGCTCGACGCTGAGGTCCTGCGGCAGCGCGAAGTTGTGCTTGCGCGGTGCGCGCAGGAAACGGATGGCCCCGAGCCGTTCGCTGAAGTCCAAACCTTGCGCGCGCAGCAATCCGATCAGCAAATGCAGCGGGGCGGGCAGCCGCATTGCGGCGAGGCGGAACTCGCGGTGAACGTTCCATTCCAGCGGCAGCCGCAGCAGCGCCGACGCATGAGCCGGATTGACGAGCCGGATCAGGCGCAGCGTTTCGCGGTAAGCGCCGATCAGGATATGCAGGCCATTATCGAGTGCGGTATCGCGGTGCTCGACGCGCCGCGCACGGCCGCCAAGCTGCTTCGCGGCTTCGAAAACGGTGACCGGGATGCGGCGCTCGGCGAGCGTTACCGCCGCCGCCATGCCGGCGTAGCCGCCGCCGATTACAGCGACATGAGTCACCGCGGGGGCGTCCGCAGAAAAAGGATATCAGAAGGTAAAACGTCTCAGGCCGCCATCGACCGGCATCACCGTTCCCGTGATGTAACAGGCGATGGGTGAGGCGAGAAACACCGCGAGGCACGCGAGTTCCTCCGGCTCGCCGTAGCGGCCGACCGGAATTTCGCGCTCGGAGAACTCCTTGCGTTCCGGCTCGGGATAATTGCGCCGGATCTGCTCGCTCATGATGCGGCCCGGCGGAATGCAGTTTATGGTGATGCCGTGCTTGCCGACTTCGCGCGACAGGCCCTTCGACCACGCATGCACCGCGGCCTTGGCGGAAAATGCGGCATTAAGCCGGTCGGGCTCGGATTTGCCGGTGATGTTGACGATGCGGCCCCACTGACGCTTGATCATGCCGGGCAGCACGGCGTGGGTGAGCTGGCGCACGCGCGTGAAATTGAGCGTCATCGCCTCCGTCCATTTTTCCTCGGGCGCGTCGATCGGCAACGGACGGCTGCCGCCGGCGCAGTTGATCAGGATGTCGATCCGGCCGAGGCCCTTCAATGCTTCCTGCGCGAGCTTTTGCGGCGCGCCTTCCTCCATGATGTCGATGACCGCGATCTGCGGCGGCTGCCCGCCGGCAGCGACGATTTCCCTGGCGAGCTGGTCGAGCAGCTCGCGGCGGCGCGCCGCGACGCACAGCTTGACGCCCTCGGCAGCGAGGCCTTTGGCAATGGCGCGGCCGATGCCCTGGCTTGCGCCGGTGACGAGAGCGGTTTTTCCTTTCAGTTGCAAGTCCATATTTTCTCCGGGTCCTATTTTAGGGGCTAGGGGCTAGAGGATAGAGGATAGAGGATAGAGGATAGAGGATAGAAGGGAAAGGCACCTGAAACCAGCCCCTAGCCCCCAGTCCCTAACCCCTGATCCACGTTCGCCAGGCGATCCACAGCTTTCTAAGCGGCGTCAGCGAAGTGCGCCGCGTCAGCACTTTCGAGCCATCGGCGCGGATCTCATCGAGCAGCGTCTGGTAAATCGCCGCCATCATCAGCCCCGGACGCTGCGACTTGCGGTCGGCCGCGGGCAGCAGCGCAAGCGCGTCGCGGTAATAGCCGAGTGCGCGTTCGATCTGGAATTCCATCAGTCGCTTGAAATTGTCGCTTTCGCGCGCGTGCATTATGTCCGCCACCGTCACGTTATAGCGCGCGAGCTCGTCGAGCGGCAGGTAGACGCGGTCGCGGCGCGCGTCTTCGCCGACGTCGCGGATGATGTTGGTAAGTTGAAATGCGAGGCCGAGATTTTCGGCGTATTTGAGCGTGGCCGGATCGCTGTAGCCGAAAATTTCGGCGGAAAGCAGCCCGACCACGCTCGCCACGCGGTAACAGTAGACTTGCAACACAGCGAAATCCGGATAACGCCGTTGCGTGAGATCCATTTCCAAGCCGTCGATGATTTCCTGCAGCCGTTCCTGCGGCACGTTGAACGTCTTGACGACCGGAACCAACGCTTGCGCGACCGGGTGCTGGGGCGCGCCGTCGTAGATCGCGGCGACCTGGTTGCGCCACCACGCGAGCTTGGCGCGTGCGACCCCTGCATCGGTGCATTCATCGACGACATCGTCGACTTCGCGGCAGAACGCATACAGCGCGGTGATCGCGCGCCGCCGCTCGCGCGGCAGGAACAGGAAGCTGTAATAGAAGCTCGAGCCGCTCTGTGCGGCTTTCTGCTGACAATATTCGTCAGGCGTCATTGGGTGAGGATTCAGGACTCGGGATTCAGCGTATCGAAAAGGTGCGTGCAAACATCAGCGGCCAATCATACGCGCGTAGCACCGGCCGGTGGCGGAACACGTCTGCGTTCGCATTGAGAATCTTGGTGAGTATGCGGTCGCCGCCGGCGATGATCATGCGCATCTCGAGCCCGACGCGGCCCGTGAGCGAGCGCCCGAGCGGCGCACCGTCCCACAGCATGCGCCGCGTGCGATTGACCTGAAACGTCATGAAATCACGCCATGCGCCGCTCGCGTCGCGCGCGGCGATTTGCGCTTCGCTGACACGGAAACGCGCGAGTTCGTCCTGCGGCATGTAGACGCGCCCCTTGGCGTCATCGATAGCGATGTCCTGCAGGAAGTTGATGATCTGCAGGCTCGAGCAGATGTGGTCCGACCACCTGAGGTTTTGCGGCGTTGCTGCGCCGTAGAGCGCGAGCAGCAAGCGGCCGACCGGATTTGCCGAGCGCCGGCAGTAATCGAGCACTTCGGCGTAATCGGCGTAGCGCGTCTTGGTTACATCCTGCGCAAACGCCGACAGAAGATCGTGAAACAATTCGAACGGTAACCGATATTCCTTGATGATCGGCGCGAGCTCTTGAAACAAAGGGTGGCGCGACGGCGCGCGGTCGGAGGGCGGAACAGGGGCCGGCGTAACGTGGAGCAGGGGCCCCGCTTGCGGGAATGCGACCGTGGAGCCGGCCATACGCGCGTCGACGTCGGCCCTATGCGCGCCTTCGGGGTCAGATCCCCGGAGGGGCCCCTCTTCCGCCCTACGACGCGCCCCTTTAGGGGATGTGACCCCGGAGACGGATGCCACGCCTGCGCTCGACGGCGCCGCGCCAGACTCGCTGACGTTCGCATCCCGCAAGCGGGAGCCCTGCTCACTGCTCGCAGGCGCGCCGCGCTCGACCATGCGTAATTCGTCGCCGAAGCTCGCGAGCAGGGCGAGGCGCTCGTGGCCGGGAAGGTCGCCTTCGTCGGCGAAATCGTCGGCGGCGCGCGCGAAGCGGTAGATCAAGTCGACCGGTTTGCGCAAGCGCGCCGGCAGCAGCGCGGACGCGACGGGAAAATTTTCGTAATGACTTACCGGCATGCGGCGCACGGGAAACGGCCTGAATTACAACGGGTTAAGGTGCCAAACGCCGCCGCGCGACCGGCATTCGATGCTGACGGGTGACGGTAATTATATTACAATCAAAGCGTTGCGAAAGTGGCGGAATTGGTAGACGCACCAGATTTAGGTTCTGGCGCCGAAAGGCGTGTGGGTTCGAGTCCCTCCTTTCGCACCAGAAT
>JACQOI010000384.1 GCA_016202615.1 Betaproteobacteria bacterium | reverse complement strand
TGCTGGATGTTGTGATAGGCGGTGTCGCAGGGGTGGTAACCGGGATATTCGCCCCGGTAAAGCCGTGCCAGGTCTTGGAAGGCCTGGTCAAGCTTCTGGGTGGGCGCGTCCGGATAGAGACCGAGATAAATCGAGTCTATCTCATCGTTGACGGTTTTCGGGTCAGTGGTGTTGACCGTCGAGGTGACGTCATACTCGTTGCTGCGGATATTCATTGTGCCTCCCTACCCTCTCAAGGAAGTTGAAGCTGGGCCCGGAAGGGGGCCGGATGGGCCCTGCCGCAGCCGAAACCATGCGCATGATATCAAATTCCGTGGACTTGAAGCTGTGACAAATTGCGCACACGGGCATCGGGCAGGGGTCTCGAAACGCCAATGCGGCCCGTTCTTGAAATATCAGCTTTTGGTTGCGGTGAAAGCCGAGTTGTTGCTGCCGCAGCGCGAAAATTTCGTGAAATCGTATCCACGGTCCGGCCATGGCCCAGCACAAGATGTACTTTCTGCTCGCCAACGGCCAATATGCCGCAGCCGTTGCGGCGGCGGAGGCGCGCCTGAAGGAGAGCCCCGATCGCGCGCCGGGCTTAGCGAGATCAATCTGCCGCCGATGCAGGCGCGATCGAGGATCATGCCCCGCAAGGTCAACCCGGTGATCCCCGAGGTCTTCAATCAGATCGCATTCGAGGTGATCGGCAACGACGTCACGGTGAGCTTCGCGGCTGAGGCCGGGCAATTGCAACTGAACGCGTTCGAGCCGATCATCGCGCATAGCCTGTTCAAAAGCCTCAAGCACCTGCGCAACGGCTGTCTCACGCTCGCCGAGCGCTGCATCAAGGGCATCACGGCGAATCGCGAGCACATGAGGAAGCTCGTCGAGGATTCGATCGGCATCGTCACCGCGCTCAATCCGCATATCGGTTACGTGAACGCGACCGCGGTGGCGCGGGCGTGATATTCTGCCGGCATAAGCGCAGGCAGTTATTATGCCCAGTATCTATGATTTCAAGCCGGCATTTCAGGGAATGTTGCGTCCGCTCGTGCGCGAACTGGCGAGAGCGGGGGTGAGCGCCAATCAGATCACGGTATTGGCGCTGCTGTTGAGTTGCCTGGTCGGCGGGCTGATCGCGGCGTTTCCGCAGCAGCATTGGCCGCCGCTGCTCGCGCCGGTAGTAATTTTCCTGCGCATGGCGCTCAATGCGATCGACGGCATGCTGGCGCGGGAACATCATATGCAGACTGCGTTGGGCGGATTTCTCAACGAGCTCGGGGATGTCGTTTCCGATGCGGCGCTCTATCTGCCGTTTGCGCTGATTCCGGGTATTGCGCCGGCACCGGTCGTGATCTTCGTGGTGCTTGCCGTGGTGAGCGAGATGACCGGTGTCGTCGCCCAGTCGCTCGGCGCGAGCCGGCGCTATGACGGCCCGATGGGCAAAAGCGACCGTGCGTTCGTGTTCGGCGCGCTCGGGCTGGCGCTCGGGCTCGGTATTGAAGCGGGGCGCTGGGTCGACGTGCTGATGCTGGTGCTGGCGGCGCTGACGGCGGTTACGATATTCAACCGCATGCGCAACGCATTGATCGAGCTCGGGGCGAAATGACGCGGCTGAGCTTGCCTCCGCAGGTGATGTACGCGTTGCTTGGCGCGGTTGCGCTGCTGATCATCGCCAGCGCCGTCGTGCTGGCGCTCGCGCGTATCCGTCCCGAACGCGATTACACCGAGCTCAAGCTCAGGATCAAGACCTGGTGGCTGATCATCATCGTATTTTGCCTCGCGATTGCGTTCCACCGCGACGTATCGCTGGTGGTGTTTGCGTTCGTGAGCTTTCTCGCGTTCAAGGAATACCTGTCGCTGATTCCGACCCGGCGCGCCGACCACCGCGTGCTGTTCTGGGCGTATCTTGCGATCCCGGTCCAGTACTACTGGGTCGGAATCGAGTGGTACGGCATGTTCATCATCTTCATCCCGGTGTTCGCGTTTTTGTATTTGCCGATGAAAATGGTGCTGATCGGAGAAACGCAGGGTTTTCTGCGCGCGGCCAGCACGCTGCACTGGGGGCTGATGACGACGGTATTCTGCCTGAGCCACATGGCATACCTGCTGGCGCTGCCCGACGACCGAAATCCCGCCGGCGGCGGCGATGCGCTGCTGTTTTACCTGGTGTTCCTGACCCAGATCAACGACGTCGCGCAGTACGTGTGGGGCAAGTCGTTCGGACGCCACAAGGCGACGCCCACCGTGAGTCCCAACAAGACCATCGAAGGACTCATCGGCGGGGTCGCGACGACCACCCTGCTGGCGGTGGCGCTCGCGCCGTGGTTGACGCCGTTGACGCGCATCGAATCGGTCGCCGCTGGCGTGCTGATCGGCATGGGGGGCTTCATCGGAGATGTCACGATGTCTGCGCTCAAGCGCGATATCGGCGTCAAGGACAGCGGCACGCTGCTGCCGGGGCACGGCGGTATTCTGGATCGTCTCGACAGCCTGACTTACACCGCGCCGCTGTTTTTCCATTTCGTCTACTATCTGCATTACTGACTGACCGGGGCATGTCGCTGCTGCGCATCCTGTTCGTGGTGCTGGTCGCCTATCCGGTGGTACTGATCATGCTCGGTATCAACGTGCGCCACCGCGCGCGGCTGCCGCGCCGTGGTCCTGCGGTCATTGCCGCCAATCACAACAGCCACCTCGATACGCTGGCGCTGCTCACACTGTTTCCGCTGCATCGCATTGCGCAGGTGCGGCCGGTGGCGGCGGCGGATTATTTTCTCGCCAACCGGCTGATCGCGTGGTTTTCGCTCAACGTGATCGGCATCATTCCGATCCGGCGCAAGCGCGAGCGCGACGGCGATGATCCGCTCGTGGCCTGTTATGCGGCGCTCGAGCGCGGCGAGATCCTGCTGATATTTCCGGAAGGCTCGCGCGGCGAGCCGGAACGCATGGCCCAGCTCAAATTCGGGATTTCGTTCGTCGCGGAGCGTTATCCGCGGGTGCCCATTGTTCCGGTATTCATGCACGGCCTCGGCAAGTCGATGCCGCGCGGCGAATGGCTGCCGGTGCCTTACTTCTGCGATGTATTCGTCGGCTTGCCGCTCAAGTGGCGCGGCGACCGCGAATCGTTCATGGGCGAGCTCGAGCAAAGCTTTCATAAGCTGAAAGAAAAGCTCGCGGCTCCGGAGTATTTGTGAACTGCGACTGAGAGGGAAAGAAAAATGAGGATGAGCTGCGAAACCTGTGTCGTATTCGCGCCGCCAAGGTCTTTGCGCCCGGTTGTGGTCGCCTGTTTGCTTGCGCTTTGGGCGTGTTCGATTCCCGTCTGGGCAAGGGATAGCCTTACCGAACTGGAAATGGTGGGACGATACTCTCAACTGGAAAGAGAGGCTGAGCAGCGATTGGCTCAGCAAGCAAAGAAAACCACGTCTGTCATGGCCCCCCTCTGTATCGCGTATGAGCCTGTGTAATAACTCTCGCGCATGAGCAGTTTAATGAAGCCTGAGCCTTTTCGGGTTGAGCAAACGACACGATTATTCGGGAACGACAGCCTCTTGGCCCGTTTATGCCCAGCTTGGAGCGATCATTACTTGCAGTTT
>JACQOI010000040.1 GCA_016202615.1 Betaproteobacteria bacterium | reverse complement strand
TTGCCGAATCCAACCGCTGCGGCAGGGCCTTATTCCAATTTGCGTTCAAAACAACAATAATCTTGTAGGGTGCGTTCCACGCACCATGACTGCCGGTGCGCACGGCGCACCCTACGATATTTCATTTTTGATCGCGAAATGGAATAACACACCGTCAGCCGTCAGCCATCACCCTTTCCGCCGTCACCCATCACCCGTCTGTCGTCACGCTTTTCAGCTATCAGTCGTTATCCCTAATCTAAAGGCACAACATCCCGAGAAGACAAATCGCTGTTCCACATCGAAGCAGTGGCGAAGTTCTTCGACGAGCTGCCGAGGATAGGGAAGCAGGGACGGGGTCGGCCGCCGAGGGTCGAATCCCTGAGCGTTGCGTCGGCGCAACACCTATCGCGTCACGGCATCAAAAATTTCTTGATCGCGAGCGTTCGATTCGGTATTATTCGCTCCCTTTCCGGTCAACCCGGTGGACGAGAGTGAAGCCTTTAATCACACGACATGACATACGCTGCACGCGAATGTGCTCGCCGTGGCAGAGGCTCGCTTTTGGTCCGCTGTCCATGAAGGGCGCCTAGCCGCCCGCTGACCGGGATTCGCCGCGCCGGTCGGACGGGGCGGGTCCGGTCCATCCTGAGCTTGATGCTTCGGGCAGTCGGCCCGTATCGCTGTTTATATCTGCGGCGGCGCGCGCGTTCGCGCGCATCAGGCAAAGGAGAACGACGATGCAGTACACACTCACGCTTTCGCGTTGGCACAAGGTGGCCGAGCGCATCAATGCCGCGCTCAAGGAGCGCGAAACGGAGGTGAAAGCAGCCTTCACGGCAACCACGATCTCGCCCTGGAACAAGGAGGGCGTGGAAGAAAAGGCGGTCGAGATCGCCCGGCGCGCCGCGGATGACCTGGCGCTGATCGAGGTAGGAGCGCGGGTGGTGGCGCACATCCGCGCCGCACTCGCGATCCGCAATGCCGAGCTTGGCATTTCCGCGAAGCTGGCCCAAGCCGAGGCGGCGAATCGCGCCGCGGCTCTCTACAAGGCGGTCATCGAGGGCCAGAAGGCAGATATGGTGCGGCCCGAGAGCGTGCGCGCGTTACCCGCCGGGCTGGCCGGCGAGGCGGACGCATTCGGATTCGGGCGCCGTGCGGCATTTGCCGTCACCTTGCAAACCGCGAATGCAGAGCTTGTCGGATCTCTTCGCGACAAGCTCGCGCGCGAGCAGGCGCGCGCAACTCGGCTGCTGGATGAGATCGCCGATCTGAATCGCGAGAAGCTCGAGATCGACGTGCCGCAGGAGGTGATCGGAATCGCGGGGCTGGCGGCGTGAGCCGCCAGCCGCCCGGTGTCGTCGCGCACCGGGCAGGCCGGCTCGGCCGGCCCCCGCACGCGGCCGGGGAGAGGCATTGCCATCGGTCTGATAAACCGACACGGCTCTTGACCGGGCGTTACGGCCATGGAGGCCTGTCCGGACCGATCCTGGAATGGTTGCTGAGCGGTCCGGGTGGTTGCTGGTTGTGAGTTGCCGGTTTCGGGTTGCAGGTTGCAGGCTTCTCCCCGTTTTTTTTGACGAGTATGGATCGTAAAGCAGAAATCAACGGACTCAATTACCTCCTCGCCGCGCACTTTGCGCCGCTGGCGCTGGACGAGCTCGTCGTGTCGCGCCGTGATTTTCCGCACTGGATGCGGCCGGACCTTCAAACGGCGCTGGAAGGCTTGTTCTTCGCACTGCCAAACAGCCGCTTCTTCGGCGCGCGCCTGCGCAATCATGATTTCGCATTCCGCCTGTCCGATCTGGCGGAAGCTGGCGACGGAATCGTGGCCGGTCCCGCAGAGTATCAGGAAGTGGAGATCGGGGAAGCGCAATCCATCCGATGCCTGACCCGCGGACTATGGCTGGGCGAGCGCGATGGCGTGCGTTTTGCCGTGCTGCTCGACGTACACGATGGCTATCGCGGCGTTCGTGCGCGCCTGGAGATCGGCGTCGGACCCGGTGAAATTCCGGCGCGGGTGGCGGCGCAAATCGCGGACGAGCTGCGTACTCAGGCGGGAAGCGGAGCGTCCTGGCGCGGAAAGATCCTCACGCTCGAAGCGGCACACGACGACTTCGATGTCGTGCCCGCCGGACTCCGCGTGGAGAAGGCCGCACCGGTGCGCCGCGAAGACATAGTGTTGCCGGAGGAGACCCTGGCCCTGATCGAGCGCAACACGCTGGGATTCGCACAGCGAGCGGAGCAACTTGCCCGGCTGGGTCTCTCTGCAAGAAAGGGCGTGTTGCTCTACGGGCCGCCGGGCACCGGCAAGACCCTTGTTGTGCGCTGGCTTGCGGGAGCGTTGGACGGCTACACCAAGCTGATCGTCACCGCCGGCCACTATGGGTTGCTCGCGGAGACTTTCGAGATCGCGAGGGCGTTGCAGCCGGCGTTGATCGTGCTCGAAGACATCGACCTCGTCGGCGGACATCGCGATGGTCCTTGGGCCGCTGGCGGGAGCACGCTCAACATGCTGCTTAACGAGATGGACGGTCTCGCGCCTGAAGCGCGCATGCTGTTCGTGCTGACCACCAACCGGCCCGAAGTTCTCGAGCCTGCTCTCGCCGCACGGCCTGGCCGGGTCGACCAGGCCATCGAGATTGGCCTTCCGGGCGAAGCCGAGCGCTGCTTGCTGGTCAAGCGCTACGCAGGCGGGCTGCGGGTTACTGAGGGTCTCGCGGCGGACGCGGCTGGAACGGTAGGACGGGTAAGCCCGGCCTTCATCAAGGAACTGATGCGTCGCGCCGCGCAGGCTATGCTGGAGCGCGGCGGTGACCAGGCGCTGGAATCGCGTGACATTGAGCGTGCGATGGCCGACATGCTGGGCGCCGGCGGCCGGCTCGGAGCGCGCATGCTGGGGGCGGAATCCACGATTGGATTTGTGAACGCTGCATAGCGACTTGTCCTGACAATGTACGGATGTTAGGATCGCGCTGTAGATTGGAGAGTACTATGAAGTCCAACGTAAAGCGGAAGGAAGAGCGGATCGATCTGCGCCTGAGCCGGCGGGCCAAGGTACTGTTGCAGCACGCAGCCGCAGTGCGGCACAAGACGGTGACCGACTTCGTCCTCGAAAGCGGTTTGACTGCCGCGACCGAGACATTGGCCGATCGTCGGGAATTTCTGCTCGACGATAAACAGTGGCAGGCGTTCATTACTGCTCTCGATGCGCCCCTGAAGCCTAAGCCGAGACTGAAAAGGCTCTTGAAGACGCGTAGCGTGTTCGAGTAAGCGCGTGGGGCCGGTTGAGAAGCTCCGCCCGGATCACGAACTTGCCGGGTTCGGTTGCGGCAGGGACGAGCTTAACCGCTTTCTCCACCGCTACGCCCTGACGGGCCAGCAGGCGAACAGCGCGCAGACGTACGTCGTGTGCCGCGAGAAGGCCGTGATTGGTTATTACAGCCTTACGGTTGGCTCAGTCGGACACGCCGAAGCGCCGGAACGCGTCAAGAAGGCCATGCCGCGCTATCCGATTCCCGTACTGATTCTTGCGCGCTTGGCGGTTGACAAGCGCCTGCAAGGCCAAGGGCTCGGGAAAGCGTTGCTCAAGGATGCGTTGCTGCGTACCGTCCAGGCGGCGCACGTCGTCGGTATCCAGGCGCTGCTAGTGCATGCGAAAGATGACGAAGCGAAGGCTTTTTACGAACGCCATGATTTCGACCCGAGTCCGACGGATCCGTATCATTTATTCATCTTGACGAAGGATTTGCAGAAGTTGGCGGGCAAGTAGCGTTTGCATCAACGGCACAAAACGACGATGAGACGGACAGCGTCGCCGGTACTACTCGTCGTCAACGGCTAAGCGGCAAAATTCGGGATTGAAACCGCGCAGATTTGACAAACATTTTTGGGACTTTTTGCGACAGTTCGCGCGAAAAACTGGTCGTGCAGGGTTATTTTCAGAAATCACCAGAAATTGCAATACGCTGTTTTAGAAAGAATCGTTCCGTAAGTCGTTGATCGGCTTGAGGGCGTTTCCCCCCTGCAAAACCGTGGACGCCGGTTCGATTCCGACCCCCGCCTCCAAGCATTTCAAGAAGTGACGACTGACGAAGTGACGACTGATGAAGTGACGGCTGACGAAGTGACGACTGACGAAAAGCCGCGGTCGGCCGGTTGCCGAATCCAACCGCTGCGGCAGGGCCTTATTCCAATTTGCGTTCAAAACAACAATAATCTTGTAGGGTGCGTTCCACGCACCATGACTGCCGGTGCGCACGGCGCACCCTACGATATTTCATTTTTGATCGC
>JACQOI010000374.1 GCA_016202615.1 Betaproteobacteria bacterium | reverse complement strand
ATGGTGCGCAAGCGCACCCTACGCCGGATCAGGCCCGCTTTCACGATCGCACCCCTTGCGCCCGCTCCAGCGCGCCTCTCCCCGCAAGGGCCTTGAAGGGCAGGAGTTCCCGATGCCCACAGCTTAAGTAAGTGCCATTGGACGTTGGCGGGGTCTTGAAATATCAGTTCCTGGAGGTGCATATCACCCGGAGACCCGCATGGCTCTTGGTTTTTCAGCTTTTTGCTTGTGTCTTAAGGCATGATTGCACCAGCAACTGAGTTGGCCCGCGACCGTGAAGCCCGTACTAACTTGAACCTCAGAATTCGCACAAAAACGCTGCTAAGCTGTGTAAAGATTGGCGCGCTGCGCCGACTTATGCAGGCTTCCGGCCGCGTGCCGAGGGAATTTATGGCGCCGCGGACGGTCTCAACCGGACAACAGGAGGTAACATCATGGAACGGCGCTCTTTTCTCAAAGGTCTGTCGCTCACAACCCTCGTTTTCGGACTGCCGGCGCGCGCGCGGGCGGCGCAACCCGCTGCCATGAAAGAAATCGAGGAGCTGCAGAAAAACTGGAAGGCCCTGCTCGCCGACAAAGCCGATGTCGCTACCGCAACGCCGCCGCTCAAGCGCCCGAACGCGGAGTGGCGCAAGCTGCTGACGCCGGCTGCTTACGACGTGCTGCGCGAAGAAGGCACTGAACGGCCGGGCTCGAGCCCGCTCAATGCCGAAAAGCGGCCGGGCGTATTTGCGTGCGCGGGCTGCAACCTGCCGCTGTTCACCTCGGCGATGAAGTATGAAAGCGGCACCGGCTGGCCGAGCTTTTTCACTACCATCCCGGGCGCCTTCGGCACCAGCAAGGATTTCAAGCTGCTGCTGCCGCGCACCGAATACCACTGCATCAAATGCGGCGGCCATCACGGCCACGTGTTCGATGACGGTCCGCCGCCCACGCGCCAGCGCTGGTGCAACAACGGCGTCGCGCTGCGCTTCATCGCCAAGACCGGCAAGGCATAGCGTCCGCCCGGCAAGGCGTGACTGGCCGCAAATCCGTGAGTCGTGAGATCGAATCACCCCGGCTTCACGGATGGCGTCGCGTGAGGCATTATTACGGGTGTAGAGTTCGCTTATGCCGAGCCCCGCACTCAGACTCGCCAGACTTCCCGACGCCCACCCGATCGCGCTGATGTCGCGCGAGCTGATCGAGGCAGGCCTGAGTGGCTGGTCGTGGGATCCCGATCGCGTCGCCCGGGCCATCCAGGCACGCGATACCCTCGTGCTGGTGGCGGAAATTCAAGACTACCTCACCGGCTTTGCCATCATGAATTTCGGTGATACCCAAGCGCATCTGAGCCTGCTTGCGGTCATTCCCACGCACCAGCGCTGCGGCATCGCCAGACAAATGATGAGTTGGCTGGACGAGTCGGCACTGGCCGCCGGCATCGAAACGATCAACCTGGAGCTGCGCGCAATCAACGAGGCGGCACGCAGCTTCTATCGTGCGCTCGGTTTCAAAGAAACGGCCTACCTTCCGGGCTACTACCGCGGCGTCGAAACCGCGCTCCGGATGTCGCGCGATATCCGCCGCCACATTTCGGATCGCATCAACTGATTCGCAGCGCTTCTCCGGGCCGGCCTCAACGGTGGCGGCGGGAAGCCGCGCCGCGCGGCCTTTAGAGCGTAACAAAATGAGAGTAGCACAGGCGCCTCGCCTGCAAGCAGGACGGAGCAGGCGAGGCGCCTGCGCTACAAAAACGTATCTATCGCACCGGATATCGGCCCATTTTGTCATGCGCTCTTAGTGAATCACGTAGCCGCCGTCGATGACGAGGTTGCTGCCGTGGACGAACGTCGCTTCGGTCGAGGCGAGAAAAAGGATCGCCTGCGCGACCTCTTCCGGCCTGCCCCAGCGGCCGAGCGGCACCCGAGCCTGGCGCGCTTCGCGATGGCCGGGCTCGCGTTCCATGCGCGCGCGCGTAAATTCGGTTTCGATCGGCCCGGGGCTCACCGCGTTGACCATGATCTTGTCCTTGGCAAGCTCCAGCGCCATCGCCTTGGTCAGGTAGATCAGCGCCGCCTTGGAGAGCCCATAGAGGGCGGAATTCGCGGCCGCGACGATGCCGTTCTGGCTCGCCACCGTGATGATGCGCCCGCCGCCGTTGGCGCGCATCGAAGGCACCACCGCCTGGCTGGCGAGAAACGGCGCGCGTACATTGACCGCAACCAGCTGGTCGAACTCGGCCGCGGCGTAGTCGCCGAACGGATGGCGAATGCGGATGCCGGCGTTGTTGACCAGGATGTCGACGCGGCCAAAGATCGCGAGCGCCGCATCAACCATGCGCTGCACGTCCGCGGCATCGGCCAGATCGAACATGCCGAATTCAGCGCGCGCGAAAGCGTTGTGCGCACGGCACTCGGCGGCGGCCGCCGACAGTTCCTCGCGCGTACCATCGGCAGCGAGGTATACGGCCGCCCCGGCCTTGGACAAAGCCAGAGCCGTAGCACGGCCGATGCCGCGCGACGCGCCGGTCACCAGCGCCACTTTGCCCGTCAGCGTAGCCATGATAGTACCCAGTCCCCCAGTGTCCTGTTGCTATGAATAAAGTTGCTCCGCGTGCCCTGCGCCTGTCCCCGCGGCAAGCCACGGGGAATTGCAATTGGTGTAGGGTGCGCTTGCGCACCATCCGTCAATCGGTGCGCAAGCGCACCCTACGCCAAAAATTGATGCGGGGATTTCAGGCGCCCGTTTTCGATCGAGTGATTATCACTCATTGCGGCGGCTTGCGCATGCTGATACCAACCTGTCATCATCTCATGCCAACAATTGAGGCTCCGGGAGATTTACGCGATGAATCACATTGTCGTTCGAAACTCGACAGACGCCGATATGTCAGCGGTGCGGCGTATCTATGCGTACCATGTTCTGCATGGCTTGGGATCGTTCGAGGAAGAGCAGCCGTCAGTTGCTGAACTGAAACGTCGCCGGGACGACGTAATCGGGCATGGCTTGCCGTATCTTGTAGCCGACATCGACGGAGCGGTGGTTGGCTATGGCTACGCCGCCCTTTATCGGACCCGCTCCGCGTACCGCTACACAGTCGAAGATTCGGTATACGTTGACGAAAGCGTGATGGGAAAGGGCGTCGGGCGGGCTCTGCTTTCTGCCCTGATCGCGCGCTGCGAAGCTGGCCGGTGGCGTCAAATGATTGCGGTGATCGGCGACAGCGGCAATGTTGCGTCGATTCGCCTTCATGAAAGCCTGGGGTTTCGCCTGGTTGGAGCTTTTCGGGCCGTCGGATTCAAAATGGGGCGCTGGGCTGATACTGTTTTGATGCAACGGGAGCTGGGCGCCGGCGATCGCACGCCGCCCGGAAGCGCGGAGATCGCCGGCGTGTAGGGGGAGGTTCATCCGCACTGGACAAGTCTCTGGACACCCTGCGGTCCATACCGGGCTATAATCCAGATTCGAGGAGGATCGGTCGAATCCTCCCTTGTCAACGAGGAGATTCAGCCATGTTCAAACGTGCGCTTGCATTACTCGCCGCCGGCCTGATGGCCGCTTGCAGTACTTGGGCGTGGGCCCAGGTGAAGGAGATTCCCTGGGGCACCTCGGCGGTCGGATCGTCCGGACACAAGGCGCTCGTCGCCCTGGCCGAAGTGTTGAACCGCGAGATGCCGAACTACCGGGTCACCGTGCAGCCGACGCCCGGCGCGATCGTGACCGTCAAGGGT
>JACQOI010000373.1 GCA_016202615.1 Betaproteobacteria bacterium | reverse complement strand
TATTTCCCAATCGTCGCCCCGCCGCACCAGGCTCGGAGCATCCCCGGTCAATACCGGTCCGATCGTCAATGGTCCCGCGCGCGGCGCTAATCCAGCCGCCGACAACGCCAGTTCCGCCAGCATGGTTTCGGCAAGCGGCGCGGGCAGGCACGCAGCACCCATCTCACGAACGACAGCGAGGGCATCGCCCAAGTCCGCGCCCGCGCCGCCGCGCGCCTCGGAAAGCGTCGCTTTGGGCAGCCCGGCCGCCTCCAGCGTCGCCCAAAGATCAGCCTGCCACAGCCCTTCTTCTGCACTCGCAAATGCATCCCTGGTGCATACGTCGCCGAACAGGCGCGATGCGGAATCAACCAGGATTTCTCTCATCGTGCTCATCTTGTTCACCTCAGTCCAAGGGCTCTGGCAATCGTATTGCGCAAGATTTCCGTGGTACCTCCCTTGATGGTCACGGCGGGCGAAAACAGCAGGTTATAACGCAGGGACTGCTCGAATCCGTCTTCGAGCGGCATCAGGGCGCGCATGTGCTCCGGCACCAGCGTTCTTGCCCACTGCGGAATCTCCTGGTCGTAGTGCGTGCCCAGATCCTTGACGATAGACGCTTCCACAGAGGGGTTCTGTCCATTTTCCAGCATTCCCGCTATGGAGAGCGACATGCTTTGCAGCGTCCACAGGTGCGCGACCAATCGCCCAAGCACCTCGCTCTGAGCGCGGTCCGGCGCACGCCCGATCCGCTCGATCGTGCGCAACAGCAAATCATGCGATTGGAGCCAGCGGTCAGGGGCGCTGCGCTCGTACGCCAGATCTTTACTTATCTGCTGCCATGCCCCGCCCACTTCTCCGACCACCATGTTGTCGGGGACAAAAAGATCGTCGAACACGACTTCGTTGAAGTCGTGCTCACCGGTCATGTTGACTATGGGCCGAATGGTGATTCCCTTGGCTGCCATGTCGACCAGGAATCGGCTGACGCCGGCGTGCCGGTCTTCGCTCTTCGGTGAAGTTCGCACGAACAACGACATGAGCTGTGACCGGTGGGCGAGGCTGATCCAGATCTTCCTGCCATCGACCCTCCAGCCACCGGCCGCCTTGACCGCCTTGGTGCGGATCGCAGCCAGGTCCGAGCCGGAATCGGGCTCGGAAAGCCCGATCGCAACCATGCAACGGCCCGCGGCAATTTCAGGCAAAAAGCGCTGCTTCTGCTCCTCAGTCCCAAATTCGAGCAACAGCGGCCCCAGCTGGCGGTCAGCCGCCCAGTGGCCGCGCATCGGCGCCCCGGCAACAAGAAGCTCTTCTGTCACCACATAACGCTCGAGCGCGCTGCGCTCATGCCCCCCATATCTTTTCGGCCAGGTCATGCCTATCCAACCACGCGCACCGAGCCTGCGGCTGAAGTCAGGATCAACCCGTGCCCATCCGGCGGGGCCGGGGGCAAATGTCCCCGCCGCTTCCTGTGCGGCAAGAAACTGCCGTACCTCCTCGCGCAAGCGCATGGCGTTCGGGGGAAGTTGCACCGGAGCGAAGCTGAAACTGGGCGTTGTCATCGGTTAGCACCTTGATTTGCGATATATTGTCCGAGAGATGACTATCCAATCGCACCGGATGTTTTGAGAGCTGCGATCTCATCCGCCGAGAAGCCCCAGTCCGCCAGAACCGCTTCCGTGTGCGCGCCGGTCAATGCCGGTCCGCTTTGTATTTCCGGCGCAGTGCGACTGAAGCGTGGCGACGGCATCGGGTGAGTCACGCCATCCACCTCCTTGAACATGGCGCGCGCGCGAACGTGCGGATGATCGCGGACTTCGCCCAGATTCAGCACCGGCGCAAAGCAGGCATCCGAGCCCTCCATGACCGCCACCCACTCGTCGCGAGTTTTCTGGCCGAAGACCTCGGCAAAGCGCCGGCGCAGCCGCGGCCATCCCGCTTCATCATGCTGTTCCGGCAAATTTTCCTTCTCCAGCCCCAGCTTTCTCAGAAGCTCCGCATAAAAACGTCCCTCAATCGCTCCGACCGAAACCCATTTTCCGTCCTGGGTCTCATAGGCGGTATACCACGGCCTGCTGCCATCTGAAGCGTTCTCGCCGCGCACACGCCCGAGATCCCCGGCATCATGGCGGCCGTGCATGGGTGTCACAAGCGAAGTGACTCCATCAATGATCGCGGCATCGACCACCTGCCCGCGCCGTGAACGACTCGCTTCAAGCAGCGCACAAACGATACCGAACGCCAGGTACATGCCTCCTCCGCCGTGGTCCCCGACCAGCGACAACGGCGGCGACGGTGGCTGTCCCTTCCGTCCGATGTAGTGAAGCGCTCCCGCGAGCGCGATGTAGTTGATATCGTGGCCCGCCGCATGCGCAAGCGGTCCCTCCTGCCCCCATCCCGTCATGCGACCGTAAACGAGCTTCGGATTCGCGGCAAGACAGACGTCAGGCCCAAGCCCGAGCCGCTCCATGACATCGGGACGAAACCCCTCAATCAACGCGTCGGCGCCCTTGATCAGGCGCATCGCAGCGTCCACGCCGTCCTTCAACTTAAGGTCAAGGCCAACGGAACGCCGATTTCGCCGGTTGAGTTCATACTTTGGATTGCGCTTCAATCCGAGTTCCACGGCCGCCGTACGATCGATGCGCACCACTTCCGCCCCCATATCGGCCAGCAACATCGCGCAGAACGGTCCCGGACCGATACCTGCAAACTCGACAATTTTAAATCCCTTTAGAGGCCCCATGGAGTTATGGCATTTCCTTTATAATGGCAGGGCTAATAGCTTACCGATGTTTTGTTCCTGGGGTCAAGCTTAAATCGTCCCGCGCTGATTCAGTCAGAAGAAATCCCCAACTTAACGTCATAGGAAAAAAATACATGCGCGCGCTGCTCTGCAAAGCATATGGTCCGCCGGAGACTCTGGTGGTCGAAGATATGCCGTCTCCCACTCCCGGCCCGGGAGAGGTAGTGGTGAGCGTCAAAGCGGCAGGCGTTAATTTTCCCGATACGCTCACGATTCAGAACAAGTATCACTTCAAGCCCGAGCTCCCTTTTTCTCCCGGCTCCGATATTGCCGGCATCGTCAAGGAAACCGGGCCCGATGTAAGCAGCTTTAAAACCGGTGATTCCGTTGTCGCGACCCTTAGCCACGGCGGCTTTCGCGAAGAGGCGGTAGTACCCGTCTCCCGTCTCCTGTCGATTCCACGCGAGCTGGATTTTGGAATCGCAGCTTCCTTCGGCCTGCCCTATTCAACCAGTTATCATTCGTTGAAAGACTGTGCGCGGCTGGAAAAGGGCGAAACGCTGCTGGTGCTCGGCGCCTCGGGCGGAGCGGGACTTGCAGCCGTGGAACTCGGCAAGCTGATGGGCGCCCGGGTGATCGCTTGCGCTTCATCAGCCGAAAAGCTGAAGACCTGTAAGCTTTACGGCGCTGACGAAACCATCAATTATGAGACCGAGGATTTACGTGAACGCATGAGAAGGCTCACCAGCGAGAGAGGCGTGGATGTTATCTATGACCCGGTCGGCGGGAAATATGCAGAACCCGCGCTGCGCAGCATGGCTCGCAAGGGGCGCTATCTCGTGGTTGGGTTCGCGGCCGGCGCCATACCGAAGATTGCTCTCAATCTCGTTCTGTTGAAGCGCTGTTCGGTTATCGGCGTAAGACGAGGCGATTTCATGCTCCATGAGCCGAAAATGTACGACGCCAATGCGAGACAGTTGATCGACTGGATCGTCACCAAGAAGCTGCGGCCATTGATCAGCGGAAAATTTCCTCTCGAGCGCGCTGCGGATGCGCTCAACGCCATTATGAACCGCAGGGTCGTAGGCAAGGTAGTGTTAGTGATGTGATTTCGTATAGCCTTTGAGAGCACACGGACAATAGCCTATAATAACTACTGAGGTAAACCTCCGGCTTTGCCGGGGGACTGAAAAAGGTTTGACCTATACGGCAGTCGGGACACGCACGCGGATTTAATAATCATTCCCTCCCCCTTGATGGGGGAGGGCGAGGGTGGGGGTGAAATGTCGAAGTTGTGCACGAACGTATGTATCACCCCCATCCCAGCCTTCCCCCGTCAAGGGGGAAGGAGCCGATATATTCGCTGCGTTCAGGCGGCTCACGGGGTGCGAGCGCCTTTAAGGCGTTCACCCAATAAGCCCCCGACTTTGCCGGGGGTAATTTAGCTGCCGGGCTTGCGTTGCCGGGTCGCTTTGCCGGATGCACCAGCGGCGCTGTCGGAGAAACTCAACTTGGAATTGCTTGCGCCATCGAAGCCAAAGATCAGCTCAGGAGCAGCAATGGATATGCAGTCAGCACGCGACTTGCCCCGCAGCAGAGTTGCCGCAGATGTCGGCGGGACGTTCACCGACGTCGTGGCATTCGACGAGCTATCGGGCGAATCGTATTTCGGCAAAACGCTGACCACGCCGGAGCACCTGGTCGAAGGGATCATCAACGCGGTACACAAGGCCAATACCGCGCTTGAGCAGACGCGGTTGTTCCTGCACGGAACGACCATCGGGATTAACACGATCATCGAGCGTACCGGAGCGTTGACGGCGCTGCTGACGACGAAGGGATTCCGCGACATCTACGAGATCGGCCGCATCAACCGGCCCGAAGCCTACAACCTTTTCTTCCGGAAGCACCAGCCCCTGGTGCCGCGCTCGATGCGAATCGAGGTTACCGAGCGGATGAACGCGCAGGGTGCGGTGCTGATTCCGCTTGACGAGAACGAGATCATCGCCATTGCGCGGCGGCTGAAGGCGATGAAGGTGCAGGCGGTTGCGATCCTGTTCCTGCACTCGTACTGCAGCCCGGATCACGAGATCCGCGCCAAGCGCATCATCGAGGAGCAGTGCCCGGGGGTCTTCGTCACCTCATCGCACGAGCTGTCGCAGGAGTACCGCGAATTCGAGCGTACCTCGACGGTCGCGGCAAACGCCTATATCGGCCCGCGCGTGCGCTCGTACCTGAAGGAAATCGACGAGCGTCTGGCGCGCGAGAAATTCCCCGGGACGTTCTTTGTCGTGCAATCGAGCGGCGGGCTCTACGACGTCGTCCACGCGCAGCGCGAGTGCGTCAAGATGCTCGAGTCCGGGCCGGCCGCGGGCGTGATCGGCGCCAACGCGGTGTGCAAGCGGCTCGGGCTCGCCGATGCGATTGCTTTCGACATGGGCGGCACGACCGCGAAGGCCGGCGTGGTGCTGAACGGCGAGGTCATGATGGCGGGCAACATCATGATCGGGGGCTATGCGCAGGGCCTGCCGATCCAGGTTCCACTGATCGACATCCAGGAAGTGGGAACCGGCGGCGGCAGTATCGCCCGCATCGAGACCGGCGGCGGGCTGCGGGTGGGGCCGCAAAGCGCCGGGGCCTCTCCTGGCCCGGTGTGCTACGGCCTGGGCGGGACCGAGCCCACCGTCACCGACGCCAACCTGATACTCGGGCGCCTCGCGCCGGACCGGTTTCTCGGCGGCGAGATGAAGCTCGATCTCGAGGGCGCGAAACACGCGTTGCAGACGAAGATTGCGAAGCCGCTCGGCATCGACCTGCTCGACGCGGCGAACGGGATCATCCTGATCGCGACGACGACGATGTCAAACGTCGTCACGCGCGTAACCACCGAACGGGGGCTGGACGCCGGCGACTTCGCGATGGTCGCCTACGGCGGCGCAGGGCCGCTTCACGCCGGTCTGGTCGCGCGCGAACTGCGGATTCCTACCGTGATTATTCCGCCTGCACCCGGTCACTTTTCGGCGTGTGGAATGCTGGTCGCCGATTTGCGCCGCGATTTCGTGCGCACCTGGTTCAAGCCGCTCGAGAAGGCGGGCTTCGACGAGATGGAGAACATCTACGGCGCCATGGAGGCCGAAGGGCGCCGCGCCCTCGAGCACGACGTCGCCGATCGCGGAAAGATCGGAATCAGTCGCGGGGCCGACCTTCGCTACGCGGGGCAGGAGCATTCGGTCACCGTCGAGCTGCCGGCTGAAATCTTCGCCAAGCGCGACCGGGCCGGGGTCAAGAAGCGCTTCGACGAGGTGCACGCGATGCGCTACGGCTTCAACGCGCCAAACGAGCCCGCCGAGATCGTGAGCCTGCGCAGCTCGGTGGTCGGTTATCTCGAGAAGCCCGCGCCGAAGCGCCTGGCACTAACGGGAGGCAAACGCGCGCCGGCGCACCGCAAGGTCCACTTCGCCGAGCACGACGATTTCGTGGACACCGCGGTGTACGTGCGCTCGGAGCTGCCGGTGGGCGCCAGAATAAAGGGCCCCGCTCTGGTGGAGGAATACGCGTCGACCACCGTCGTATTTCCGGGCGACGAGCTCGAGGTCGGAGCGTTCGGCGACCTGATCATCACCATCGACCGGAGATAGGCCATGCTGACTGAACAACCGCAAAAACTGCGCGCTGCGGGATCGCACAAGGTGGACCCGGTCGTGACCGAGATCATCCGCAATGGGCTGGTGGCGATCACGGAACAGATGAAGACCAATCTCATGCGCACCGCGTGCAATATGATCATCTACGAAGCCCAGGACTTTACCGTGGGTCTGTTCGATACGCGTGGGCAGATCGTATCTATCGGGATCGGGCTGCCGATGTTCATCCGCGGCATGAGCGACACGGTGAAGGCCATGCTGGCGCACTTCGGTCCCGGTGGAATAC
Source organism: Betaproteobacteria bacterium (assembly GCA_016202615.1). Classification (GTDB taxonomy): domain Bacteria; phylum Pseudomonadota; class Gammaproteobacteria; order Burkholderiales; family SG8-41; genus PALSA-1004. Next base: position 7,464 of record JACQOI010000373.1, on the reverse strand, counting down.
ATCCGGAAGACGTGCTGGTGACGAACGACGCGTTCATTACCGGGAGCCACCTCAACCATATGACCTTCGCGGTACCGATCTTCCACGGCGAGGACATTGTCGGCTTCTCCGCCTGCATGGCGCATTGGCAGGATATCGGCGGTGCGCTCGACGGCATGACCAAGGACATCTTCTCCGAAGGTCTGCAAATGCCGATAGTCAAGTTGTACCGGCGCGGCGAACCGAGCGAGGACCTTTTCGCCGTCATTCGCATGAACGTGCGGCTGCCCGAACGGGCGATGGGCGATCTCAACGCCCAGATCGCCGCGACCCGACTGGGTTCGCGCCGCTTCCTCGAGCTCATCGAGCGCTATGGCCGCGATGCCGTGCTGGGCGGCATCGCGGCAATCATGGATCACACCGAAGCCATCGCGCGCGAGCAGGTGCTGAGCATCCCCGACGGGGTGTACGAGGCCGAATCGTTCATGGATGACGACGGCATCGACAACGGCCGGCGGATACCGATCAAGGTCAAGGTCACCGTCTCCGGCGACGAGATGGCCGTTGATCTCACCGAAGTCGGCGAGCAAGTGAAGGGCTTCTACAACTCCGGCGAGGCGACGGGGCGCGCCTGCTGCCAGGTTGCGTTCAAGTGCCTTACCTCGCCGATCGAGAAGCCGATCAACGAGGGCAGCTTCCGCCCGCTCAAGATCATTCTTCCGCCCGGGCGCGTCGTCAGCGCGGTGCGGCCTTCTCCCATGCGCTGGTGGATGACTTTTCCGATGACGATCGTGGACACGATCTTCAAGGCGCTCGCCTCCGCGATTCCCGACCGGGTCATCGCGGCCCATCACGCGGACTTGATGTCGTGCATGATCAACGGCCGCATGCCTGATGACGGCAAGATCTACCTGGTTTCGGGTGGGCTCATCGGCGGCGGATGGGGCGCGAAGAAAGGCCAGGACGGGTCGAGCGCGACCATCTGCATCAACGATGGCGACACGCACAACAGCCCCGTCGAGCAGATCGAGGCGAAGTATCCGATGCTCGTCGAACGCTACGCACTGCGCGAGGACTCGGGTGGAGCGGGGACCTGGCAAGGCGGGCTCGGGGTCGAGAAGGTGGTGCGGGCCGTGAACGAGTTCATGTTCAACGTGCAGATCGAGCGCGTACACTGCCGGCCGTGGGGTCTCTTCGGCGGCCACCCGGGAGCGGGCAACCAGGTCTCGGTGCGTTGCGGCAACGAACCGGAGCTGAGCTTTCCGAGCGGGAAGGTTCTGGCGCGGCTGCTGAAGGCGGGCGAGGCCTATATCTTGCGCTCCGGTGGCGGCGGCGGCTACGGTTCGCCGCTCGATCGTCCCATCGAGCAAATCGAGTCCGACCTTCGCGAAGGCTATATCTCGAAGCAACGCGCCGAACGCTGCTACGGCATCGTTTTCCGTCCCGGCGGCGACGTGGTGGACGTCGCGGCGACCCCGGCAAGACGCGCGGCGCTGCGCCCGTCGTATGATCACCTTGACTGGAGCGACACGGTCGAACCGCAGCCGGGCGGGAACGCAGCGGAGGAGTTCTTCAGGGCCGGGAACGCGGCCATTTTCAAGCGCTGTTGCTGAGATAGTTGTTTGATATACACCGGGCGGCGGCAACGACGTTATCGCCCGGTTACTGGCTCGAAATCACTTATGGGGTTGAAACAATGAAGATCGAAAGATCGGAGGCATTGGATCGAAACATTCGTCGCGACGAAGGAAGCGCGCTTACAAGATCTACCTGGGATGGGATTCGCGAAGCAGTTCGTGACGGGAGGGTCGAGGACGCATTAGCTGGCCTTGAGTATGGATGTGGCGAGGCCAAGATGATGCGTGACAGCGCGATCAAGTTCGCCGACCAGGTGTTGACTCACCATGCCAAGGTGGCTGGAGAGGCGGAGGCTTATAAGGCTCTCAGGGCCCGCTACGAACTGATGGTCCGTCATCACGAAGAAGAAAGCGCACTCCTGGCGTCAACCTGGGACGGGGTTCGCGAAGCAATTCGCGGCAGGAGGGTCGAGGACGTTTTCGCCGGTCTAGAGTCTGGATGCGCCAAGGCCAAGACGATGCATGACCGCGCGACCTCGTTCGTCGACGATGCGCTGACTCATCTCGCCAAGGTGGCTGGAGAGGAGGAGGTCAACAAGGTTCTCAGGGCCCGATACGAACCGACGATCCGTGGCTGGATCTCCACGACGCCGAGTGTTAAGGAATCGATCGAGCGGGCAGTCGAGTTTCAAAGGGGGCATTTCGGAAAAACTTCCATGCGTGAGGAAAGCGATCGGTTTGTCGTCACATGCGACCCTTGCGGTAGTGGCGGGCAACTGCGGCGCACGAAGGCGGGAGCAAGAACTGAGAAGGCCCATGACTGGACCTGGAATAAGCCTGATGTTCCGATATACTGCACGCACTGCGCCATAATGTGGGAGATTCTGCCGATGGAGATCCGCGGGGTTCCCATTCGGATCAATTTGCCGCCGGAGAAGGACAGCGACCCGTGCGTTCACCTGTATTACAAGAGCGCCGAAGCAATTCCGGAGGAATACTTCAAACGCGTTTCTCGACCTAGACGATTGAAAATGGGGTCAAGATGAAAATGGGGTCGAAGTAACATTTCAGCACCCGAAGGGGTCGCTTGATGTGTGAGAAAAGTTACGCTGAAGTAAATGCCGGCGGGAATCAGCATCGTGGATGTCCCCTTCCCGGTTGAACGTTGATAGCGGTTCGTTCATAGGCCAGGCGGCCATTGTGCTGGAGGCTGGTGGCGCCCCTCGTAACCGCGTGCATTAATCAGCACTCAGATCGATAGCGCGGATGACCTTGGCCCATTTCGCAACTTCGGACTTCAGATAACTTTCGAATTCGCCCGGTGTGCTGCCAAGCGGATCAAGACCCTGTCGGGCGAAGGCGTCGGTTACATCGCTGCTGCGCAGTGCTTGCAGGAGCTCGGCATTGAGTTTGCCGACAATCTGCTTCGGCGTGGCCGCAGGTGCGAGTATTCCACGCGAGATGGTTACCTCGTAGCCGGCGAGACCCGACTCGGCAACCGTAGGAATCTCGGGCGCCGCAGTAGAGCGTTTGGTCGAGGTCACGGCGATCGCTTTGACCCTGCCGGCCTTGATTTGCGGCAGTGCTCCGGGCAGGGAGAAGAACAGCAACGGCATCTGTCCGGAGATCACATCCGTGATTGACAGCGGCCCGCCTTTGTACGGCACGTGCGCGAGATTGATGTTCGCCATCAGATTCAACAGCTCACCGGCAAGGTGCGTTATGCTGCCGATGCCGCCGGAAGCGAAATTGATTTGTCCGGGCTTGGCGCGCGCCAGAGCGATCAGTTCGGTGACCGAGTTCGCCGGCACCGATGGATTAGCGACTAAAACAACCGGCGACGACGCCACCAGAATCACGGCAGCAAAATCCTTGACCGGGTCGTACGGCAGTTTTTTGTAAAGGCTGGCGCTGATCGCGTGTGTCGTCATGTCGTGTATGAACAGCGTGTAGCCGTCGGGAGCGGCTTTCGCAGTGATCTGGGAGGCGATGACGCCGCTAGCGCCGGGGCGATTGTCGACAACGATCTGCTGTTTCACGCTTTCGCCAACCTTCTGGCCAACGATGCGTGCAACGATGTCGGATCCGCCGCCCGGCGGGAATGCAACGATCAGGCGAATCGGTCTCGCTGGATAGATTTGTGCCCAAGTCACAGGAGAAACAGTCGCTATGAAGAGCAGTGGGACGATGACGAAACGGGCGTGCCGCATCATGTTTGCCTCCTCTCAGGAACGGGCGAAGCGAGAACGACTGGAACGATCATTTTGAACAAACACTACTAATAATGCTACGGCTCGTGGAACGCGTCAATGGCTGCGGGGCGCTCATTTCATGGATTGGTCGCGAAGTTGTGCGGGAATCTCGTATCGTCGTCATTGCTGCTTGAGTTTGGCGCGCTTGACGACTTCACGCCAATTGCCAAGCTCCTGCGCGATAAGGCGCTGGAAGCCCTCGGGCGTGTCGGTAATGGGGTACATAATGAGTTTCGTAAGCTGGCCCCGGCTATCGGACCGTTGTAGCCCTTCATTGATTGCTTCGATTTGTGCACTCAACTACGCAGCATGCCCTGCGTAGCATAGCAAATTCCCTCGATTTGTGTGCTCTACTCGCGGGGCGCCCCGCCCTGCGCTCAGCAGCCAAACCATGAACTTGACATTGACAATATCCCTGGTTGGGGGCATAACCACGGCATTCTTGTGGATGCGGCCAGAAAAGGTTGAAAAGGAGGAGGGGGAGTTATGCGGAAACGCGGACAGAGCATATTTCGCTTGCTCGCTGGAATCGTGGCGTGCGCCAACTTGCTGGTTTTTGATTCGTTGGCGCAAAGTTATCCCGTCAAGCCGATTCGCCTGGTTGTAGGATTCTCCACGGGCGGCATCAGTGACGTCCTGGCGCGCCTGGTTGCGCAGAAACTGTCTGAATTCCTGGGCCAGCAGTTGATCGTCGAAAACCGCCCCGGTGCAAGCGGTATGATCGCAAACGAGAGGGTTGCCACGTCTCCCGCGGACGGCTACACCTTGCTCATCATAGGGGGCAGTTCCACTATTCTGCCGGCGTTGCGTGCCAAAATGTCGTATGACCTGGAGCGTGATTTGGCGCCGGTGTCGCTGATGGCGATCTCGCCGTTCGTGCTCGTAGTTCATCCGTCGGTGCCGGCGCGCAACGTGAAGGAGCTGATTGCGCTTGCAAAATCACGGCAACACAAACTCAGTTACGCGACCGTCGGTTTGGGCAGCCCGCCGCATCTCATGGCCGAGCTTCTCAAATCGATGGCCAAGGTGGATATCCTCCCGGTGCCATATAAGGGAGGCGGGGACGCTGCTGTCGCGCTCGCGTCCGGTCAGATCGACATGTATATTTCAAGCGTCCCGTCGCTGCTTCCCCTCCTCGAAGCCGGCAAGATCAGATTGCTGGCGGTGACCAGCGCAAAGCGTTTATCCACGCTGCCGTCCTTGCCGACGCTCGACGAGTCGGGATTGCCCGGGTACGATTACGCTAACTGGACTGGAGTGGTCGCCCCGGCGGGCGTGCCGAAAGACATTATCGCGCGGCTCAACGCTGAGATCGGCAAGGTAATCAACAACGCCGAAATGAAGGAATCGCTTATCAGTAAGCTGGGCATGGAACCACAAACCAACACGCCGGAACAATTCGCGGCGTTCATTCACGGCGAGCTCGAAAAGAATGCCAGGTTGATCAAGTTAATCGGAATGAAAGCCGAATAGCGCGGCGATGATGCGTGGCCGGGTTCCAGCTCGTCGCCTGCGGCGCCGGACACTGAAAGGAGGGAACGATCAATGCGTATTTGGTATCAGAGCTCGCTCGATGTCGAGGCCAATCCGGTCTTCAAGCCATACCAGAAGTCTCTTGAGCAGAATGCAGCCGAGGCAGCCCGTCCGGGCAACGTCGTCGACGTATACGGTGTAAAGCAAACGAAGTCCTATTTCGCGCGTTCGGCGTATGCGCGTTACTTGAACGCGACGGGTGTCGTCTCGAACGCCATTCGCGCGGAAGCAGAGGGCTACGATGCCGTCGCCATAGGGTGTTACTCGGATCCTTGCCTCCTCGAAATCCGGGATAGCGTAGGCATACCCACTGTTTTCATCATGCAGACTTCTATGCACTTCGCTTGCATGCTGGGCGACAGGTTCGCCTTGGTAGGTTACAGTCCGCCCAATCTCAAGCGTATGCGCCGGTTGGCCGAGCGCTACGGCTTGGCTGCACGACTGGCGGCAACCGGGTGCTTTCAGGCGGACCTGCAGCGGGCGGACGAGTGGTTCGAGAATCCGAAACCGCTGATCGAGGGGTTCACCCGAGAGGCCGCGGTGTGCGTGGAAAAGGGAGCCGACGCGCTGATCCCGTGTTGCGGGATAGTAAACCAGGTACTGCGGAATAATGGCGTGCGTAGCGTGAATGGTGTTCCGGTTTTGGACGGCAGCACTCTGCTGATCAAGATAACGGAGGCGATGGCAGAGTTGCACAAGCTTACCGGCCTGACGACCAAGAACCCGCACGTGACTGCGGATGTGCTGCGAAAGATTCAGGCTGATCCGATGCCGGCGTATTGACCATACAAACAGGGCAGCATGGACATCAACGCCAATAGCGCGTCCCAGTTTACTGCCCGCACTAATTGTCAAGCCGCAGATTCGCTTCCTTCACAAGCTTCTTCCACTTCGCGATTTCGGACTTGATGTGCGCATTGAACTGCCCGGGCGAGCTGCCGATGGGGGTCGAGCCGTCCGCGGCCAGACGCGTCGCAACGTCGGGCTGTTGGAGCGCTTCGACGATCGCCGCGTTCAGCTTTCTCACGATCGGCTGCGGCACTATTGAAGACGTGATCACGCCGTACCACTGGTCGACCTCGTACCCGGGCACTCCGGACTCTGCGACGGTCGGTAAATCGATGGAGGGCGAGCGCTTCGCAGCCGTGATGGCGATACCGCGAAGCCGCCCGGCCTGCATCTGCGAACGCGTACCGATCAACGAACCGAACCCGACCTGAACTTCGCCCGACAGCATGGCGGGGATTACAGCGGCCGTACCTTTGTATGGGACGTGCACGATTTTGACGCCGGCCATGTGGTTGAAGAGCTCGCCGGAGAAGTGCTGCAGCGTGTTGCTGCCGGACGAGCCGAAATTGAGCTTCCCGGGATTCGCCTTGGCGTATGCGATCAGCTCCTTGGCCGATTTCGCAGGCACAGACGGATGGATATACACGACGTAAAAAAGGGACGTCGCCTGCGAGATCCCCTGAAGGTCTTTGACCAGGTCGTACGGCAGGCTCGGGTTGGTCGCTGAATTGACGGAGTTCGAGGCTGAAATCAGGCATATCGTGTAGCCGTCCGGGGTGGCCTTCGCGGCGTAATCGACGCCGATGGCGCCACCCGCCCCGGTGCGGTTGTCCACGACGACTTGCTGGCTCCATTTGCCGCTAAGCTTCTGGGCGATCGTGCGGGCCGTAGTATCCGTGCCGGCCCCCGGTGAGAACGGCACGATAAAGCGAATCGGCTTGTTCGGGTAGTTGGCGGCGGGGTCGTTCTGCGCTGCGTGCAGCGATGCCGCAAAGAATGCCAAAGAACCCGAAGCCGTGAGGAATCGAACTATGTGTTTGATTATGGCTTGCTCCTCGTTCAATTGCGTTACTGGGGCTTGACGCCCGAATCCTTGACGACCTTCGTCCAGCGCGGGATTTCCGTCTTCAGGAAAGCGGCGAACTGCTCAGCGGTATTGGCGACTATGTACATGCCTTGCGCCGCCAACCGGTCCTTGACTTCGTTGAGCGCGCTTGTCGCATCGGTGTTGATCTTGGTGATGATTTCGCGCGGGGTTCCCGCGGGTGCGTACAGACCAAACCACGAGTTCGCAATGTAGTCCGGCAAGCCGGATTCGGCGACGGTCGGGATCT
>JACQOI010000372.1 GCA_016202615.1 Betaproteobacteria bacterium | reverse complement strand
CTCGATCACCTCGCCGTCGAGTTCGAGCACCAGGCGTAATACACCATGGGCCGCAGGGTGCTGCGGCCCGAAATTCATGGTGTAATTGCGGATCTCAGCCATACTAAACCCAATCAGCCACGGAGGTCACAGAGGACACAAAGAAAAACACAAGACAAAAACTCTGTGATCTCTGCGTTCTCTGTGGCAAATGCTTTTTGACGTTCACGGCGGCCGCTATCCCTTGCGGAAACCTTCGCTGTCGGCGTAGTTTTCTTCGCGCACGATGCGCGGCGTGATTTCGCGCGGCTCGATCGTGACCGGCTGGTAGATCACGCGCCGCTGATCGGGGTCGTAGCGCATCTCAACATTGCCCGAAATCGGGAAATCCTTGCGGAACGGATGGCCGATGAAGCCGTAATCGGTCAGGATGCGGCGCAGATCCGGGTGGCCGGTAAAAATGATGCCGTAAAGATCGAACGCCTCACGCTCGAACCAGTTGGCCGACGGCCAGATGCCGATGACCGAGTCCACCACGGGAAATTCGTCATCCGGGGCGAACGTGCGCACGCGCAGCCGCCAGTTGTGGGTGAGCGACAGCAGATGGTAGACGACAGCGAAACGCGCGCCGGTGCGTGCGCCGACGCCATACGTGCTGTAATCGACTCCACATACATCGATCAACTGCTCGAAACGCAGCTCGGGACGGTCGCGCAAAGCGGTCATGACCTCGAGCAGGCCGGCGGCCTTGATGACCAGCGTGACTTCGCCCCGCGCTTCGGCAAGGCTCGCCACCACGTCGCCAAGAATATCGCGCAGGGCCGCGCTTAGCTGTTCAGTTTTTGACGCCATTTTTCAGAGTTTCGAGTTGCGAATTAAGAGTTTTTGGTTTTAACCTAGAAAAAGCAGTTAACCGCCATTGGCGTTCATCGGCGTCTATCTGCGGTTTCAAGGTTTAAGGCAGTCTGAATTCGATCTTGACTTGAAACCCGAAACTCGAAACCAGAAACTTTCATCATCGCGCGATCGTATTGGTGCGCTTGATCTTGTTTTGCAGCTGGATGATGCCGTAGAGCAGCGCTTCGGCGGTCGGCGGACAGCCCGGAACGTAAATATCAACCGGCACGATGCGGTCGCAGCCGCGCACCACCGAATATGAATAGTGGTAATAGCCGCCGCCGTTGGCGCACGAACCCATCGAGATCACCCAGCGCGGCTCGGCCATCTGGTCATAGACCTTGCGCAGCGCCGGCGCCATCTTGTTGCACAACGTGCCGGCGATGATCATCACATCGGACTGCCGCGGGCTCGGCCGGAACACGATGCCGAAGCGGTCGAGGTCGTAGCGCGAGGCGCCCGCGTGCATCATCTCGATCGCGCAGCACGCGAGACCGAACGTCATGGGCCACATCGACCCCGTGCGCGTCCAGTTGATGACCGTATCGAGCGTGGTGGTGACAAAACCTTGCTGCGTCAGACCTTGGTCATTGGCGCCCACAGTGCTCCCCGCTCGCTCATGCCGCTACCATTCCCGCGCCCCTTTTCATCCTTAAATAGACCATGCTCACGACAAAGGAATGCAGAAAAAACCATCACTAAATTAGACGCAAACCGGCCACTGTCGTTCAGCGTAACCACCCACGGAAAGAGCAGCGCGATTTCCAGACTTGCCTGCCCGCAAGGTTAAGGGATTCTAACCCTCCCCGGCACCCGGGGTCAACGCAGAACCTTGCGTTGCATCAAACGCTTGTGCAATTTCCACGGCACGGCAGGCGCGCGCACCGAACTCGCAAGCTCTAGGAGTTTGTCGGACATAGCGCCGACAAACTCCTTAGCAGCCTGTGCGGACTCTTAAGTCCGACAGGCTGCTAGCCCGGTCTGCCGCCACCCTCGCCCGCCGTGTATGGGACGCGAATCAGCTCTCGTACGAACCGCCGCGGTGCGCGCGCGGTTCACTCCGCCCGCGTCGGTAAACGACACGCGACAGGTCGCTCGCAAGCTGCATCGCGGCGGCGTTCATCACGCTGTTCAGGCCGCGTGCGAGCCGCTCTCGCAGCGGCGTGAGCACAGCAGGCAGCCGCACTGAACGGCTCAAAGCGTTCGTCTCCAGCGCATAGAGCTTCAACATATCGTACAGGTCGCGCTCGAGTTCCGGTTGAGGGTAGGACGCCCGCAAGGCCGTGCGAAGTCCGCTCGCCGTCCGCCACGCGTCGAGAATCCGGTACGCGGTGAACAACAGACGCTCGATGCGCTGCGTTCGGACGGGCGCCACTTCTTCGTAGCGAATCACGATGCCGACCGGAAACGCGCCGACGCGTTCGAGGAAGGCCCGATCAACGCTTTTCGTCTCCTGGAGCAGCCGCCGCACGGTCTCGCTCCCCGGCGGAGACCCCGTTGCCAGCGCTTCGGCGCTGCAACGGATCACGAGGGCGTCTTTGCGCGCCTCCTTGGCTACGTTCAGCGCAAGAAGCGGCTCGAGGTGAGGCAGCGCGAGACGCACCGGCAGCATGTCGCGCAACGCATCAACGGTACGCCGGCTGAAAGCCTCCAGGATCCTGCGGTTCACCGCGGCCAGCGTGCGCGCGCGGTCCGGAGAAAAGCTCATCGCGGCGCGCTTCACAGCGCTCGCGAAGAAGACGGAGTCTTCAATTCGGCGGTGGCTTGACCGCGCGGTGAAAGCCGATCATGCCGGCGAATATGGTCTTGGCGGCGACGTCGCGATAGCCGAGGTCGCGCAGCATTTCGCTCAACTCGTCGGCCGAGTAGAACATCTGGAGCGCGTTGATGAAGTATTCCTTGCACTTCAGGGCAGCCGGGCCGCTTTGGAACAGGAACCCGGTGAGCGCGAGGCAGAAGCGCAGATACACATAGTAGAGCTTTTCAACGAGCGGATTGCCGGGCCGCAGCATGTCGCAATGATGGAAGCACCCGCCCGGCTTGAGCACGCGGTGGATTTCCTCGAACACACGCCTGACCCGCAGGTGCCGCGACGCGTACTGAATCGTCACGACGTCAAAGTGATTGTCCGGGAAGGGAAGTTCATGTACGTCGCCGATCGTGCTGTGAACGCCAAGTCCCATCGCCCGCGCACGCTGCTGGCCGACCTCCTGCATCGCAGCGCTGCGGTCGATCGCGTGCACCTCGAGGCTCGGCTCGCGCCGCAGCAGCGCGATGCCAACGGCGTTGGTGCCGGCGCAAACATCGAGCACCCGCTGGTTCGGCCGCAGCTCGATGGTGGCCATGAAGCGGCCCAGAAACCAGTTCCAAAGCCCGAGGCTGGCGACGTAGTTGGCGCGGTCGTAGTAGGGGGCGACGTCGGCGAATACGTCATTCAAATCCCGGGTCCAGACCGAACCGAACAGCCGCTCGCGAGCCTGTTCACGTAGCGCTACTGGTGGCGGGCTCAACTCGATCTCCATATTATCGTCGCGGGTAAGTACGTAGCGGCATACGACGCTAACGCTTCCGCTCCACCCTGTCAATACCGCCGCTCAAGTACCGCCGCTCAAATGCGCGCCAGGTAAACAACCGCCGCGACGCTGCCCAGCACCGCAGCCAAATAGAGCGCGGCAGCCACCAGCGCATCGGCGCGAACACCGAGGTCATAGCACGTAATACGCAGGCGATGCGCGACACTCCACAACGACAGGAAAATGATTACGCTCACGGAGAGTTTCGCGAACCAGTGCGCAAGCACGCCGCGCAGATTCTCGTAGCCAAGCATCTCCGGCACATACCCGAGCGCGGCGAGGAGGGTCAGGACGATCAGGACCGGGGTCACAAACGCCGTGATCGTGCCTCCCGCGGCAAACGGCCCCCATACCAGCGGTTTATTCGACTTGGCCATGGTCAGAATGCTCCCGCCAGCGACAGTATCCCGAGCGACAGCAGCACCCAGATTACATGATGCGCGCCGGTAATTACCCAGTCCGGCGCGAATTCCTCGCCGATCTGAACGGGCAGCGCTTTGGGCGTCAGATTGAACCATGTGATGCTGTGATAAATGGCGAAGCCGAGCGCGAGCACGTGAAACGCAATGCTCAGCGGGCTTTTCAGCGCTTCGAGAAACGCCTCGTAGGCTGCCGGTCCCTCGGCAAGCCTGCCGATTCCCGCCACCAACAGCAGAGTGTATGCACCGATGAATAAACAGCTCAACTCGCGCGTCATGTATCGCAGGTAGCGCGGGTGCCGGAAAACCCAGGCGAACCGCGGCATCTCGCGAACGTAAGGTTTGCGGCTCACTTTGCCCCCCCCGGCATCAGATGCTCCTTGTACCAATCCACCATGTTGGCGATCTTTTCCTGCTGAATCGCCGAGGCGGGATCGACATGCTCGGGGCATACCTCGGAACAGGCACCGACAAACGAGCAGTCCCACACGCCTTCGGTTGCCGCGACCTCCTGCGCGCGCTCTTCGCGCCCGCCGTCGCGTGAATCCGCATTGTAGCGGTGCGCAAGCGAAAGCGCCGCCGGACCGATATATTTCGGAATCAAGCCGTACTCCGGACAGGCCGAGTAGCACAGCATGCAGTTGATGCACAGCGTGTACTGCTTGTATTTCTTCAGTTGCGCGGGAGTTTGGCGGTACTCGCCCGCGCTCAGCGGCTTGTCCTCTTTCGGAATCAGGTACGGCTTGACGCGCGCAAGCTTGCTCACGAAGTCGTCGATCACCGTCACCAGATCGCGCTCGATCGGGAAATGGGCGAGCGGTTCGACGCGAATCACGCCCTCGTAGTTGCGCAAGAAGGCCTTGCAGGCCAGCTTTGGCTCGCCATTGATCATCATGCCGCAGCTCCCGCACACCGCCATGTGGCACGACCAGCGATAGCTAAGCGTCGGGTCTATCGTCTCCTTGACGTGATTCAGCGCGTCGAGCACCACCCACTCTTCCTCGCAGCTGACCGAGTAGCGCTGAAAATGCGGCTCGCTGTCCGTCTCCGGGTTGTAGCGCAGCACCTCCACCTCAACCAGGCGCTCGCTCATTGGTGGTCTCCCGAGTAATCGCGCACGCCGGGTTGCGATTTCGTAATCACCACGTCGCGGTACTCGACTCGGGGCGGGTCGGTCGGGTGGTAGTACGCCAGCGAGTGGCGCAGAAAGCTCTTGTCGTCGCGCTCGACGAAATCAAGGCGCTGGTGGGCGCCACGCGATTCCTTGCGCGCGAGCGCGCTTGCCGCCACCGCTTCCGCGCAATCAAGCATCGATCCGAGCTCCAGCGCCTGCAGCAGATCGGTGTTGTAAACGTTGGTCTTGTCGGTCAGTTCGACTTCAGCGTAGCGATGGCGAAGCTCGCCGAGCTTCACGCATGCCTCCGACAAGCCATCTCCGCTGCGATAGATTCCCGCGTTCCGCTCCATGGTCGTCATCATTTCCTTGCGCAGCGCGGCGACCGATTCCTTGCCGCCGGTTTTCTCGAACCGCGCGCGAATGCGCGCCTGCGCCGCCGTGGCCTTCGCCGCAAGTGCCGCATCGTTTCCCGGACGGGCGCCGGATCGCACGTACTCCGCCGCGCTCAGCCCGGCGCGCCGCCCGAAAACCAGAATTTCGGTGAGGGAGTTCGAGCCAAGCCGGTTGGCGCCGTTGATGCTCACGCAGGCGCATTCACCTGCCGCAAACAGCCCGGCAAGCGGCGTTGCGGCCCTGATGTTCGTATCGATGCCGCCCATCATGTAATGCACGACCGGGCGCACGGGCACCGGGTCCGTGACCGGATCGACGCCTAGATAGCTCGTTGTCACGTCCCGCACCAAGGGCAACCGTTCGTTGATCGCCTTCTCGCCGAGGTGCCGCATGTCGAGCAACATGCAGTCGCCCCACTGTGTGGGCAGCATATTGCCTTTTTTCTGCTCGTGCCAAAATGCCTGGCTGACCCGGTCGCGCGGGCCGAGTTCCATGGTTTTGAGCTGCGGCTTGCCGACCGGCGTTTCCGGTCCCATGCCGTAGTCCTGCAGAAAGCGGCGACCGTTCTTGTTGAGCAGGATTCCGCCTTCGCCACGGCAGGCCTCGGTGAGCAGGGTGCCCGTATTCGGCAGACCGGTCGGATGGTACTGGACGAATTCCATGTCCTTGAGGGCAACGCCGGCACGGTAGGCAAGCGCCATGCCATCACCGGTCTTAATGGCACCGTTGGTGGTGAACGGGAACATGCGGCCAGCGCCGCCGCCGGCGATGATCACGGCGCGCGCCTGGAACTGCCGCATCTGACCGCTGCGCATCTCGATCGCCGTGAGTCCCTGACAGCGTCCGTCATCGACAATCAGATCGGTCACGTAATATTCGTCAAAACGCTGAATAGAAGGAAACTTGAGAGACGTCTGGAACAGGGTATGAAGGATATGGAATCCTGACTTGTCAGCGGCAAACCAGGTTCGCTGCTTTATCATGCCCCCGAACGGACGCACCGCCACCGACCCGTTCGGCTCGCGGCTCCACGGGCAGCCCCAGTGCTCGAGTTGGATGAGTTCCCTGGGCGCTTCTTGCACCAGGTAATCCACTGCATCCTGATCGCACAGCCAGTCGCCGCCGCCCACAGTGTCGTTGAAATGATTCTCAAGACTGTCGTCGGGTTTGATCACGCCGGCCGCACCGCCTTCCGCCGCGCAAGTATGGCTGCGCATCGGATAAACCTTGGAGATTAGCGCGATGCGCAGCTTAGGATCGGTCTCCCCGACCGCGATGGCGGCGCGCAACCCCGCCCCGCCGGCCCCGATAATTGCAACGTCTGTCTGAATTGTCTCCATCCGCCCAGTCCGCACCCTGTCGTCAGGCCATACTAGCCCGAAACGCGCTGGACATCAGCGTCGCTTTCGCGTTGCCGCGATCGACACCCGGGTCAGCGGTTGGCCAATCGCCGCGCGCAACCCTCCCCCTAGTCCCATTCCAGCGCACCCTTCTTCCACTCGTAGATGAAACCCACGACCAGGATGGCGAGAAACACCACCATCGCCAGGAAACCGAACATTCCTATCTCCTGCAGCACGATCGCCCACGGAAACAAGAACGCGATTTCAAGATCGAACAGGATGAACAGGATCGCGATCAAGTAGTAGCGCACATCGAATTTCATGCGCGCGTCCTCGAACGCCTCGAACCCGCATTCGTAGGGGGAAAGTTTCTCGCTGTCGGGCCGGTGCACGCCCAGCAACCGGCTGATGCCGCTGCCCAGCGCGATCGGCACCATGCCGACGACGGCGCCGACGAGGATAAACAGAAGTATCGGGAAGTAACTGTCTAACATCAGATTTGCGGACCCGGGATCCAGCTTCAGCAAAACCCTTTTCGATAACGCGCCTTATTGTTTTGACCCCGTTCACGCCGGTAGGATCGAAAATCATTATACCGTATTCCAATGGATCGTGAATCGTCAATGCTTGATCCTGATCAACATTTCATTCCGTCCTACTGGTGCCGACGGAGAGACTCGAACTCTCACGGCTTGCGCCACCGCCCCCTCAAGACGGCGTGTCTACCAATTCCACCACGTCGGCGTGCATTAGCTGTCAGCAGTCAGCCATCAGCGTTCAGCCAAAATTCGCACTGAACAGAGCGGTGTCCACTGAATACTGAAAGCTGATCGCTGAACGCTGTCACTTCGGTATGTCCTTCACTTTCGAGTCCGGATCCGCCGCCGGTTTATCCGGCGCGGTTGCCGGGGCTGAGATCGCCGGCTGGGTTTCCATCACGCCCTTGGAATCGGTTCGGTGCGACGAAAACCAGGTCAACCCGAGGCTGGTGAGGAAAAAGATCGTCGCCAGTACCGCCGTGGTGCGGCTCAGAAAGTTGGCCGAACCGGTAGCACCGAACAGGCTGCCCGACGCACCGCCGCCGAACGCGGCGCCCATGTCGGCGCCCTTGCCATGCTGCAACAGCACCAGGCCGATGACGGCAAGCGCCGACAACACGTGAACAATCAATACCAGAGTTTCCATATGTCTCTCGCTAAACTGTTACCGTACCGGCGGCGCGGCAGATCGCCATGAACTCTTCCGCCGCCAGCGACGCGCCGCCGATCAATCCGCCGTCGATGTCGCGCATCGCAAACAATTGCGCCGCATTCGCAGCCTTGACGCTGCCGCCATATAAAATTCTCAATTCCGCCGCGACCGCCGCGTCGCCCGCGGCAATGCGGCCGCGAATAAACGCATGCACCGCCTGCGCCTGTTCCGGTGTCGCGGTCTTGCCGGTGCCGATTGCCCACACCGGCTCGTAGGCGACGACCGCTTTGCCCAGCGCGGCGATACCCGCTTTACCGATCACCGCATCGAGCTGTCTGCCGACCACCGTCTCGGTGACGCCCGCTTCACGCTCCTGCAGCGTTTCGCCGACGCACAATATCGGCGTCAGGCCGCCCGTGAGCGCGGCATCGAACTTGGCTGCAACGACCGCGTCACTCTCGCCAAAAATGCCGCGGCGCTCAGAGTGACCGACGATCGCATAACGGCAACCGAACTCGAGCAGCATCGCCGCAGTGACCGCGCCGGTATAGGCGCCGACGCCGAATTGACTCACATCCTGCCCGCCCCACGCCACCGCCGTTCCGGCCAGCAACTGCTGCGTCTGGAACAGGTAGGGATAAGGCACGCACACCGCGCATTCGACGCCGCGCAAGCGCGGCGCTTCGGCGCGCACTTGCTCGAGCAGCCGCTGGTTCGACGCCAGGTTACCGTTGGATTTCCAGTTGCCCGCTACCAGCCTGCCGCGCATTACACTATCCAGCCGCTTTAAAGGTTGGGGATTTTACCGGCGATGGCACTCAGGGTCAACGCGAATCAGGATTTGTGCCGCGCCCGAGCACTTTGATTCATGAGGGAAAACGACGCTGCGGCCGACCAGACCGCTGGCACGCATTCGCGGCGTAAAAACGCCGCGCGCGGCGGCTCCGGGCGAGCACGTGACGCCGCGTCCACCAGCGCCAGCAACCGCATCATCCCGGCTACCGCGAAAAGCGACAGGAATTCATGGCGCGAGTTCGAGCAGCAGCCGCGGCGCCATCCGGTTTTCCTCTTTATATCGCAGGCAACGACCCGCACGCAGCAGCTGTGCTGCATGGATTGCCGCCGCAGCAATTGGTCAGTAAGAAAACCGGGCAGATCCTTCATGATCTGATAGTTCGCCGAATAAATAACGAAGCGTCCGTGCCGGCGCGTTGTCACCAGCCCGGCGTTGGCAAGCTCCTTGAGGTGGAACTACGGTGTTGTAACCACAATGCCCGGCTCGTCGCCGATGGCGCCGGCACTCAAGCCTTCGGTCCGCGCGCCATCAGCAGCCGGTATACCGCCAGACGCGATTCCTGCGCCAGTCGCCGCCAACGACTTGATGACCTGCATTGATTCGATATTTTGAATAATATAGAAACGTTGTAGAAAATCAACTAATGCAAACTATCCTGTTATTTTCATTTAATCAAGATTTGATCCATATCAACCGGGATTTGCCCAAAACGCAGTATTAGCCATCGGCAAAGAAGCGCAAATTCCAGGGGCACCGTGCCGGCCACTATTCGAGTCGGTATACGTGGTGACTGTGCGGTGGCGGTTTCAACCCAGGAGTTTGTCGGACTTGGCCCCGACAAACTCCTGATGCAAAACCGGGGCCAATAAGATTACAGAAGAGCATAAACAGATATGCGAGTTTGGCCGCGCATTTCCGCAAGTTCGGCCGTTTCGAGTGAGTTTAAATGATTAGCCGGTTTTGCTTTTAGCAGCCTGGGCGGACCGTCAAGTCCGACAGGCTGCTAGGCGGTCTGTTCAACGGCAACCGCG
>JACQOI010000371.1 GCA_016202615.1 Betaproteobacteria bacterium | reverse complement strand
GGCCTTGATCCACCGCGCGCACTCTTCCTCGTCCGAGCCGCCGATCTCGCCGACCATGATCACCGCTTCGGTCTGCGCATCGTCGTTCAACATTTTCATGATGTCGATGTGCTTGAGTCCGTTGACCGGGTCGCCGCCGATGCCGACGCAGGTCGACTGGCCGAGTCCCTGCTCCATCAGCTGCCCGACCGCTTCGTAAGTGAGCGTGCCCGAACGCGACACCACGCCGACCGGGCCCCGCTTGTGGATATGCCCCGGCATGATGCCGATCTTGATTTCGTCGGGCGTGATCACGCCCGGGCAGTTGGGGCCGATCAGCCGGGCGCGCCTGCCCTGCAACTTGTACTTGGTGCGTATCATGTCGCGCACCGGAATGCCCTCGGTGATGCAGATCACGAGATCGAGATCGGCGTCGACCGCCTCGTCGATCGCGGCCGCGGCAAACGGCGGCGGCACGTAAATCACCGATACATTGGCGCCGGTTTTTTCCCTGGCTTCCTTTACCGTGGCGAAAATCGGAATGCCCTCGTACGATTCACCCGGCTTTTTCGGGTTGACGCCGGCAACGTAGCAGTTCCTGCCGTTCGCGTATTCCTTGCCCATCTTGGTGTGGAACTGGCCGGTCTTGCCGGTGATGCCCTGGGTCATCACGCGGGTGTTCTTATCGATCAGTATCGACATGCGCGCCTTTCCGCTTTACGGCTCGGTGAACGGGTGAACGAACGAGCAGGTGAACGAGCGGAACCCCTTACTCCCGTCTTCATTCGTTCACTTGTTCACTCGTTCACTCGTCAACTGCCTCACCGGCCTTTCGCCGCTGTCACAACCTTCTGCGCCGCATCGGCCATGTTGTCGCCGGAAATGATCGACAGTCCCGACTCGGCGAGGATTTTCCTGCCGAGCTCGACGTTGGTGCCCTCGAGCCGCACCACCAGCGGCACGTTGAGATGCACCTCTTTCGCCGCGATGACGACGCCTTCGGCGATCACGTCGCACTTCATGATGCCGCCGAA
This sequence comes from Betaproteobacteria bacterium, assembly GCA_016202615.1. GTDB lineage: Bacteria > Pseudomonadota > Gammaproteobacteria > Burkholderiales > SG8-41 > PALSA-1004. The sequence continues at coordinate 5,351 of JACQOI010000371.1, read as the reverse complement.
GATGTTCACCAGTATCGCCTTGACGCGCGGGTTCTTGAGCATGATCTTGAACGCCTCGGTCACCTTTTCGGCCGAAGCACCGCCGCCGACGTCGAGGAAATTGGCCGGACTGCCGCCATAGAGCTTGGTGATGTCCATCGTCGCCATCGCGAGACCCGCGCCGTTGACGAGGCAGCCGATATTGCCGTCGAGCGAGATATACGAGAGATCGAATTTCGAGGCTTCGATTTCGGCCGGGTCTTCCTCGTCGAGGTCGCGCATCGCGACAATGTCGGGATGGCGGAACAGCGCGTTATCGTCGAAATTCATTTTGGCGTCGAGCGCGATCACGTCGCCGCTGCTGGTGAGTATCAGCGGGTTGATCTCGGCGAGCGAGGCATCGGTTTCGTCGAACGCCTTATACAACCCCTGCAGCGCGGGGCGCGCTTTCGCGAGCGATGCCGCGGGAATGCCGATCTTGCGCGCGACGTCGTCGGCCTCGCTGTCCTTCAAACCGGCCATCGGGTCGATGAACACCTTGTGGATTTTTTCCGGGGTCGTGGCGGCGACTTCCTCGATGTCCATGCCGCCCTCCGAACTCGCCATCAGGCATACGCGCTGCGTACCGCGGTCGACCACCATGCCGATGTAGAGCTCTTTGTTGATATCGGCGCCCTCTTCGATCAGTAGCCGCCGCACTTTCTGCCCCTGCGGGCCGGTCTGATGGGTTTTCAGCATCATGCCGAAGAGCTGGTTTGCGTGCTGCTTCACTTCGTCGACCGACTTCGCGAGCATGACGCCGCCGCCCTTGCCGCGGCCGCCGGCGTGGACTTGCGCTTTCACCATCCACACTTTGCCGCCGAGCTTCCGCGCCGCCGCCACCGCCTCATCGGCGCTGAAGCAGGGAATGCCGCGCGGCGTGGCGACACCATGCTTGCGCAGGATTTCCTTGGCCTGATATTCGTGGATTTTCATGAATCGCCTTATCGATTGCGCGCTGCCGGCCGCGACAGGCCGACGAGCCTACGTTGAGAGGCGATAACTTAACCGCACCTTCCCGATCTCGCCTTGACCGTAGTCAATAATGCAGGATAAGTGGTGTGCAGCATGTAGCCGCGAATGGTTGCGGAGCGCGCGGTCTGAATTCGCTCGCCGCCTTGCAATCGATCGGCAAACCCGACCAGCTAAACCACCTCAGCAAGCCGCGCAAGTATAGCTGAATCGAATGACCGTCTGCGGCGTCGCCGCCCCGCGTTGATTGTCGCCGGCACCGGGGCGGTATGCGCAGTATCAGCGCATGCAGTAGCGGCGAGTTGTGCATCAGCGCCGCGCGGCCGGCCCCCCTAATTGATGCCGGACCGTATTATTGCGACGCAACAACCGGATACTGGCGAGGGGGGCAGACTCAGTGCGGCTGGTAAAACAGGCGCGGGTTCGCGAGCGCTACAGACAAAAAAAAGCGCAACCCCAAGGGGGCTGCGCTAAGTTTCCACCAAAGGAGGAGGTTTTGGAGGATGTGCGCCGACACCTGTAAAGATGCCCAACGCAAATACATTATGATCGAAACGAGGCCCAATTGCAAGCGCTTTCGCTGCCATGCAATATATTTCTCCGCCGACACATCGGCAGATAAATATATGATTAAAAATCAATAATTTAAGCAAATATTCTGGCTACCGCCGGTCATCCGCCGCCAGGACAAACCGTGAGCGCGAGTTAACGCACCACCATCACCGGGATCTTGGAGTAAGTCAGAACCTTGCGCGTCTCGCTGCCGAGCAGCACCGCCGCCAGGCCTTTTCTGCCGTGCGAGTGCAGCAGGATCAGGTCGCAGCCCTTGGCATTGGCGGTCTTGATTATCGCGTCGTACGGATGATCGCTGGTCTCGCACACGGTTTCGCATGGCACGCTGGCTTCGGCGCAGACTTTCTTGATGAACTCGAGGTAGTTGTCGGCGCGCACGCGCGCTTCCTTCTCGATGCGCTCCTCCGTCACCGGGTCGAATGCGCCTTCATACGCGATCATCAGGTGGTAATCGGGGATGGCGTGCACCCCGGTCACGCGCGCGCCGTGAAACTTGGCGAGCTCGACGCCGGTGCGTATCGCTTTCTGCGACAGCTCGGAACCATCGGTAGGGATCAGGATGTGCTTGAACATACGACCCTCCTGCGCGGGGGCTTCGGTAGCGCTCTTATAGCAAACCTACGCGCCGATATCAAATCAATCGCGCGAGGCCGCCAAGAAGCTTGATTTATCACCAAGTTGCGCGCTATTCGCAAACCAAATTATCCGGGATCGTTGAGCGCTTCGACGAATTCGTAGCCTGTATCCTCCAGGGATCCGGCACCCACATAGACTCCAACCAGAATCAACGGATCGTTCTGATCGGTTCCATAAGACCAGTGGACGATCTCCCGCGGGTTGAGATAGGCATCCCCGGGACCAATATCCCACTCTTCGTCACCCAAGCCATGGCGTCCCTTGCCGCTGATGATGTAGACAAGCTCATCAGCCTTGTGATGGAGATGTTTTTCGTGTGCCGCTCCAGCCTTGATGACCGCCTTAAAGAGGACGGCGGATTTGATGCCCACGGTCTTCTCTCCCAGGAGCCATTTGATGTTCATCTCACGCCAGCCTTCGTCCCGTTTGACCCGGGCGGGTTGAATATCTCGCTCATTCAAACTGTATTTTGATTTCAGTGTTGACATGTCTTCCCCTCCTTACCTAGGAGTTTGTCGGACTTAGCCCCGACAAACTCCTTTAGCAGCCTGTACGGACTGTTAAGTCCGACAGGCTGCTAGAAAATAGCATGGAGTATGGGGTTCTCGTTCTTATCGGCGTTTATCGGCGGCTAGAAAAGTTCTTGTCAGGTCGAGCACGCGCGCAACATCGTCCATGTTGTTGTAGAGATGCAAAGAGAAGCGCAGCACGCCGCGCCGGATCGACAGCTTGACGCGGTTTTCGGTCAGGTGCGCATACAGCCGATTGAGGCGGTCGTCCTCGGTGCCGTAGTGGTTAGTTCCCATCGCGCCGATGGTCACGATGTGCGCGAGGTGCGGACCCGGCTTGCCGCCCGACACCGGCAGACCGAGATCGAGAAAGCCCTGCGCGAGCGCATGCCCGAGCTTCGTCGCGTAGCGCTCGATCCGTGGCGTGCCGTACGCGAGCAGCTCGGTGAGCGACGCATCGGCCGCCGCGGTGGCAACGTAGTTGTAGTTGCCGAGATCGAAGCGCCGCGCCGCCGGCATCAGCTTGAATTTGTCGTCGCCCATCGACGCTTCATGCGCTCCGCCGAGATCGACGCCGAAGCGCGCGAGATACGCGGGTTGGAGCTTCTCCGCCCACTCGCGCCGGCAGTAGAGAAACCCCATGCCGTAAAGCCCGAGCAGCCCTTTCTGCGTCGACACTGCAAGTGCGTCGATGTTCGATGCTTGGACGTCGGTATGCAGCACTCCGACCGACTGCGCGGCATCGACCAGCAGCAGCACGCCGCGGCTGCGGCAGACGCGCCCCAGCGCATCGACGTCGGTACGGAATCCCGGCGCGAACGTGACGCTCGAAACCGTGACGACGCGCGTGCCGCGATCGATCAGCTTGTTCATTTCGTCGACCGGAATGTGACCGTTGCGCGGTTTGACGCTCCTTACCTCGAGCCCATAGCGCCGCATATTGAGCCACGGGTAGACGTTGTTCGGATGCTCGAGCCCGGGGCACAGGATTACGTTGTCGCCGCGCTTCCAGTTGAAACCGGTCGCGATCATGTTGATTCCGTCCGAGATGTTCTTGGCGTAGGCGACCTCGTCGGGCGCGGCGTTGATCAGTTGCGCGAATTTGCCGCGCGCGCGCTCGATCAGCGCGAAAAACTTTTCCTTGTCGCCGCCGTTCATCATGCGCTCGTCGAGGTGCGCATCGACCGCCGCGCGCGTCGTGCGCGAGAGAATGCAGCGCCCCGCCACGTCCATGTAGGTCCAGCGCTCGAGTGCGGGATAGTTGCCGCGCGCCGCGTCGATCGCTCCCGGTTCAACCGGCTTATCCATGTCAACCTCCTTTGTACGCCACGCGCTTTTCGCGCGCGTCGCGTTCGAGCGCGGCGGCAGCGCGCTCGGTTAAGTTGCCGTAGCCGCCGCCGCCGGGCGTGCAGATCCTCAACACGCTAGCGCGCGGCAGCGCGACTTCACCCGCCGCCGATGGCAGCGTTTGTACGTGCGGCGTGTCCGGATTCAGGATGAATGCGCCGCGTGCGCCGGCACCGCCGCCCGCCATACCACCCGCGGCAACGTGCTGGCGCTCGGACGACAGGCTCACCACAATGCCGTCGCCGAGCACGCGATAGTCGCGAACCACGCCCATGCCGCCGTGGTATTTGCCGGCGCCGCCCGATCCATCCCACAGCGCGTAGCGCTCGACGCGCAAAGGGTATGCGTGCTCGAGCGCCTCGACCGGCAGGTTGGACGAGCCGGATGCATGCACGCGCACGCCGTCCACCCCGTCGCGGTTGGCGCGCGCTCCCATGCCGCCCGCGAGGGTTTCGTAGTTCACGAAATAGGCGCCGCTCGCCGGATCGATGCCGGCCAGCACATACAGATGGTGCGGGCCGCTGGCGGCGAGCGCTTTATCGGGCATCGCCTGCGACAGCGCGTTGGCGATCACGTCGCCCAATACGGTCGCGGAGATCGAGCGGCAGCCAACAGCCGCCGGCGGCGTGGGACCGACGACACAACCGGGCGGTGCGGTGATGTGCAACGTGCGGTAATAGCCGGCATTGGCGGGAACTTCCGGGTCGAGCAGGCTTTTCGCCACGGTGTAGACGGTCGCGAGCAACGCGCGATAAGGAATGTTGCGAGCGCTTTCGAGCTGCGCATCCGATCCGGCAAAGTCGAAATCGAGGCGGCCGCGGCCCACCGTGAGCGTGAGCTTGATACGGCACTTTTCGCCTTCCGCGTTGCCATCGAGAAAATCCTCCGCCTCGTAGCGCCCGGGCGGCAAGCGGTTGATCGCCGCGCGGAAGCGGCGTTCGGTAAAGTCGAGGTAAGCCGCAACCGTCTGTTCGGTCTGCTTGACACCGTAGCGCTCGAACAGCCGCAGCACACTGCGAATGCCAACGGTGTTGGCTGCGAACTGCGCCTTCAGATCGCCGCTGCGTTCGTCCGGCGTGCGCGAATTGAGCAGAATGAGATCGACCACGTCGCGATTGAGCTTGCCGCCGCGCATGATGCGCACCGGCGGGATCCGGATGCCTTCCTGGAATATCGACTTGCACACCGCGGCCTCCGAGCCCGGCACCATGCCGCCGAAGTCGGCGTGGTGCGCGATGTTGGCGACGAACGCGACGATCTTCTTGCCGACGAACACCGGCGCGATGACGTTGATGT
>JACQOI010000381.1 GCA_016202615.1 Betaproteobacteria bacterium | reverse complement strand
TAGGGTGCGCTTGCGCACCATCCGGCAATCGGTGCGCAAGCGCACCCTACACCGAAAACAATGTAACTCTTGAAGTGGAATTGGAATTACTCGGCGGCTCGGAAGGGGTGTACGACGTTTGGTGTTCCGAGGATCGTCTACTTCGTTAGGTGGTAGCCGGCATGAGTCAGAGCTTTGAATACTGCATTTACCTGACCTGGAGTGGCCTTTGCTCCTTTTGCAAACCTGACGGCTTCATCACGCACTTTTCGGATCTCTAATTTGTTGTCGCGCGATGGAAGCTTCCATCGTCTTTCGAGTCCACTTGCGAATCCGATCGACATCTCACTGTTCCGTACTCTGGCTACCATTCGATCTGTCGCTACTTTGTTCCATTTTGAACCCGCACGCTTCCTATTTTGGCTAACGCCGAGTACCCTGCGAAGAACATCATCGGGGGTTTCCATAAACTTACCGTGTTTCTCGATAGCCTTCCAAACTTCATCAGATATCCGAATGGTCTTCATGTGATCTCTCAATCATTTCGCATTGAATAGTTATAACACTATCACTAGTTATAATAGGTGTCAAGCTATTTTTCTTGACTCCATCGTAAGGGCTCGCTCAAAGATTCATTAAGTTCTTTCGACCGGTAATTACCATATAATTCGGGGTGCGCGTTATAGAAAAGCGAAGCCGATGTCGGTCAACCTCGCAGCTCCTGATCCCAAGTCCCTGCTGCCGGTCGCGGGTGTTACGCTCGGCGTGGCGGAAGCGAATATCCGCCAGCCCAACCGCAAGGACCTGTTGGTGATCCGGCTCGACGACGGCGCGAAAGTCGCCGGCGTGTTCACACAGAACCGCTTCTGCGCGGCGCCGGTGGTGGTGACGCGGCAGCACCTGTCGATGCTCGATCCGAATGCCTCGATCCGCGCGCTGATGGTGAACACCGGCAACGCCAACGCCGGCACCGGCAAGGACGGCCTCGCCAATGCCCGCCAGACCTGCGCCGATCTCGCGCGACTGCTCGGCTGCACTTCGGTCCAGGTATTGCCGTTCTCGACCGGCGTCATCATGGAGCCGCTGCCGGTCGAGCGCATCGTGGCGGGGCTTCCGGCGTGCCTCGCCGGCCTGCGCGCGGACAACTGGCTCGACGCGGCGCAGGCGATCATGACCACCGATACGCTGCCGAAGGCGGTGTCAAGACAGGTCGAGGCCGGCGGCATGACAGTCACGATCACCGGCATCGCCAAGGGCGCGGGCATGATCCATCCCAACATGGCGACCATGCTCGGTTTCGTCGCGACCGATGCGCGCGTGAGCCTGCCGCTGCTGAAAAGCGCGGTCGCGCACGCCGCAAAGCATTCGTTCAACTGCATCACGGTCGACGGGGACACCTCGACCAACGATGCGTTCATGCTGATCGCGAGCGGCAAGGCCGGCATGGATGAGATGGCGGACGCGCGCAGCCCGGATTTCATTGCCCTGCGCGACGCCGTCACGCAGGTCGCGGCCCAGCTCGCGCAGGCCATCGTGCGCGACGGCGAGGGCGCCACCAAGTTCATCACTGTGCGCATCGAGGGCGGGCGCTCCGAGGACGAATGCCGCAGGATCGGTTTTGCGATCGCGCTTTCGCCGCTGGTCAAGACCGCGTTTTTCGCTTCCGATCCCAACCTGGGACGTATTTTGGCGGCGATCGGTTACGCGGGGGTCGCCGACCTCGACGTCGAGAAGCTCGACCTTTATCTCGACGACGTGCTGGTGGCGCGGCACGGCGGACGCAACCCCGCTTACCGCGAGGCCGACGGCCAGCGCGTGATGAAGCAAAGCGAGATCACCATCCGCGCCGTGCTCAACCGCGGCAGCGTGTCGGCCACGCTCTGGACGTGCGATTTGTCGCACGATTACGTGAGCATCAACGCCGATTACCGGAGTTAAAGCGTAGCCGTGAAGGACGCGAAGGACGCCAAGGAAAATCCAAAACCAAATCCCGTGGAACCACAGATAGACACAGATGAACACGGATTCAAGAAAACCGTGGCGACGGAAGACAAATAGTTTACAAGAGGTGGAGTTCTAAAGAGAGCTTAAGCTCCTTTGCTTTTTTACGTTCGCTCTGTATCCTCTGTGGCTGTCTTTGTTTATCTGCGTTTATCTGTGTTCATCTGTGGTTTCATAATTAGTCTTTGGCGGTTAAAATCCTGTCATGGGCGATGCTGATAAGCTGATTCAAAGTGCCGAGGCACTGCTCGCGCACATCGAGATGTTGTTGCCGCCCGCGCCGGCGCCGACCGACTGGAAAGCGTCGATCGCGTTTCGCTGGCGCAAGCGCGGCGGACGCGGCGTGATCGAGGCCGTCAGTCACGTACACAAAATCGGCCTCGGCGACCTGCACGGGATCGACAGCCAGAAGAAAATCGTGGAACAGAACACGCGTCAGTTCGTCGAGGGCTATCCCGCCAACAACGTACTGCTGACCGGCGCGCGCGGCACCGGCAAATCGTCGCTGATCAAGGCGCTGCTCAACAAATACGCGCCGCGCGGATTGCGCGTGATCGAGGTCGAGAAGCAGGACCTGATCGACCTGCCGGAAATCGTCGATCACATCGACAACCGCCCGGAGCGCTTTATCCTGTTTTGCGACGATCTGTCATTCGAAGCCGACGAGCCGGGCTTCAAGGCGCTCAAGGTGGTGCTCGACGGCTCGGTCGCCGCGGCCTCCGAGAACTGCCTGATCTACGCGACGTCGAACCGCCGCCATTTGATGCCGGAATACATGACGGAGAACCTCGAAGCCAAGCGCGTCGATGACGAGATTCATCCGGGCGAGACGGTGGAGGAAAAAATCTCGCTCTCCGAGCGTTTCGGCGTGTGGGCGTCGTTCTATCCGTTCGACCAGGACGAGTACCTCGAGATCGTCGCGCAGTGGCTTTCGCACTTCAAGATCGCCGGTGCCAGCTCCGATGCGGTGCGGCAGGCGGCGCTGCAATGGGCGCTGCAGCGCGGATCGCGCAGCGGCCGCGTGGCGTGGCAGTTCGCGCGCGACTGGGCCGGACGTTCGCGCGTCGCACGCGGCAAATAGCCGGCGCGAGGCGGGCCGGCGCAAAAATGAAAGAAAAAAGACCCGAGCTCGTGACCGCCGGTGCCGGGTCTGCTCATCCCCCATCCCCCATCCCTCATCCCTCGCACCGGATC
>JACQOI010000039.1 GCA_016202615.1 Betaproteobacteria bacterium | reverse complement strand
GCTCAAAGCGACCGGCGAGGGACGCGAAATGTCCACCACCATGGCATTTGTGCGCATCCTGACAATATTGGTGCGCGACAAAAAGATCGGCAAATTCGTGGTGCCTATCGTGCCGGACGAGTCGCGCACCTTCGGCATGGAAGGCATGTTCCGCCAGCTCGCGATCTATTCGCACGTCGGGCAGCTGTACACGCCGCAGGACGCCGAACAGCTGATGTTCTACAAGGAGGAAAAGACCGGCCAGATCCTGCAGGAGGGTATCAACGAAGCGGGCGCGATGTCGTCGTGGATTGCGGCAGCCACGTCCTACAGCACGCACGGCATTCCGATGATTCCGTTTTACATCTTTTATTCGATGTTCGGCTTCCAGCGCGTGGGCGACCTGGCATGGGCTGCCGGCGACATGCGCTCGCGCGGCTTCCTGCTCGGGGGCACGGCGGGCCGCACCACGCTCAATGGCGAAGGATTGCAGCACGAGGACGGCCACAGCCACATTCTGGCGTCGACTGTTCCGAACTGCGTTTCGTACGACCCGACCTTCGCCTACGAACTCGCGGTGATCATCCAGGACGGCCTGCGCCGTATGCACCAGGAGCAGGAAGACATCTATTACTACATCACCGTGATGAACGAGAACTACACCCATCCCGCGATGCCGCAAGGGGCAGAAGACGGCATTTTGAAGGGTATGTATCTGTTCCGCGAAGGTAAGGCGAAAAAAGGCCAGCCCGAAGTGCAGCTCCTGGGCAGCGGAACCATCCTGCGCGAGGTGATCGCCGGCGCCGAATTGCTGGAGCGAGAGTTCGGTGTCGCGGCCGATATCTGGAGCGTGACCAGCTTTAACCAGTTGCGCCGCGACGGGCTTGACGCGCAGCGCTGGAACATGCTGCATCCGGAATCACCGCCGCGCCAAAGTTATTTCGAAACCTGCTTCAGGGATCACAGCGGTCCGGTGATCGCGGCAACCGATTACATGAAATTGTTCGCCGACCAAGTGCGTGGGTTTCTGCCGATGCGGCGGTTCATGGCGCTCGGCACTGACGGCTTCGGCCGCTCGGATACCCGCGCGCGGTTGCGCAAGTTCTTCGAGGTTGACCGCCATTATGTCGCAGTCGCGGCGCTGAGAGCGCTTGCCGAACAGGAAGTGCTGCCGCAGTCGAAGGTGACCGCGGCGATCAGGAAATACGGCATCGACCCCGATACGCCGAATCCGGCCACGGTTTAGAAGCGTGAACGAGTGAACGAGTGAAGGAGTGACGGAGTGAAGGAGTGAAATAAGGCCCTCTCCCCCCCGTTACGGGGGGAGAGGGCTGGGGTGAGGGGGTATTTACCCGTTCACCCGTTCACCCGTTCACCGGCGAATACCATGAGCCAAACCATCGAAGTCAAAGTCCCCGACATCGGGGACTTCAAGGACATCCCGATCATCGAGGTGCTGGTCAAGCCCGGCGACAGCGTGCGGGCCGAGGATCCGCTGATTACACTCGAGTCCGACAAGGCAACAATGGACATTCCGGCGCCCGCTGCCGGTGTGGTCAAGGAACTCAAGGTAAAGGTCGGTGACAAGGTATCGGAGGGTAATCTGGTACTGACTCTGGAAACCGCCGCAGTTGAGCCTGTCGCTACAGCGCAACCGGCTGCCGCTACCGCAACTTCGGTCTCGGCTGCGCCAGCCGCCGCGCCGGCAGCCGCATCGGCAACGCCACCTGCAATACCTGTTCCCGCCCCGCGCTCGGTAACGGCCCAGACGCAGGTAAGTCCGACCGCGTCACTCGAGTCGATCGATGCGGCCAAGGCGGCGCACGCGGGTCCATCGGTACGGCGTTTCGCGCGTGAACTCGGCGTTGATCTGTCCAGGATTACCGGCAGCGGGCCAAAAAATCGCATCTCGCGCGAGGACGTGCAGGCATTCGTGAAATCGGAACTGAAGCGGTTTGAGATCTCGGCGGGCTGCGTCGGTTTCAACCTCCCGCCGCTGCCACAGATCGATTTCGCCCGGTTCGGGCCGATCCAGACGCAGGCGCTCACGCGCATCAGGAAGCTGTCGGGCTCGAACCTGTTACGCAACTGGCTGACGATTCCGCACGTCACGCAGCACGATGAAGCGGATATTACCGAGCTTGAGGCGTTCCGCAAGTCGCAGGCTGAAGAAGCGAAAAAGCAGGGCATCCGCTTTACATTGCTCGCGTTCCTGATCAAGGCGGTGGTGGTGGCGCTCAAGCAATACCCGAATTTCAATGCATCATTGTCGTTGGATGGTGAAACCCTGATCCTCAAGCAGTATTTCCACATCGGTGTCGCGGTCGATACGCCGCTCGGTCTGGTGGTGCCGGTGGTCCGCGACGCGGACAAAAAGGGGCTGCTCGAACTCGCCAGGGAGTTGGGCGACGTCAGCAGCCGCATGCGCGACGGCAAGATCAATCCGGCGGACTTACAGGGCGGATGTTTTTCGATTTCGAGCCTGGGGGGCATTGGCGGCACCCAGTTCACGCCAATCATCAATGCACCGGAAGTTGCTATTTTGGGCGTCGGCAAGTCGGTGACCAAGCCGGTTTGGGACGGCAAGCAGTTCGCGCCGCGGTTAATGCTGCCGTTGTCACTGTCATACGATCACCGCGTGATCGACGGTGCACAGGGCGCGCGCTTTATTGCGTTTCTGGCAACGGTATTGTCGGATGTTCGCAGACTGGTCCTGTGACATGAGAAGAGAGGCGAGAGGCGAGAGGCGAGAGGGGCAACAGCCGACGGCGAGGGATGCGGCAGGTTTTCCGCCTCTCTCCTTTCTCCTCTCTCCTCTCCCTCGCGGTTGAGCTGTGGCAACCGCAATGGCTCCCATCGGCATTTTCGGCGGCACTTTCGACCCGATTCACTACGGCCATCTGCGGCTGGCGCAGGAGATTGCCGAGTCGATGCGCATGGCCGAAGTCCGGTTTGTGCCATCGGCTACGCCGCCGCACCGCGCGGCGCCGCAGGTTACCTCGCAGCAGCGGCTCGAAATGGTGCGGCTCGCAACCGCCGGCAACCCGCTGTTCACGGTCGACGACCGTGAGTTCAGGCGCAGCGGCCCCGGTTACACCATAGACACGCTGACCGAATTGCGGCGCGAGGCGGGCGCAATGCGGCCGTTGTGCCTGCTGCTCGGCGCCGACGCTTTTCTCGAGCTTGCAACCTGGCATCGCTGGCATGAATTGTTCGGGCTCGCGCACCTAATCGTGGCGCACCGCCCCGGTTTCCCGCCCGAATCATGGCCGGCGCGCATGCCGCAGCCGCTCGCGCGGGAGTATCAAGCGCGGCTGCTGCACCAGCCGTTTGCGGTGCACCTGTCGCCGGCCGGCGGCATCGCAACGCAGGCGATCGCCGCGCTCGACATTTCAGGCTCGATGATCAGAGACTCGCTCACGCGCGGCGTGAGCCCGCGCTATTTGCTTCCCGATCCGGTCCTCGACTATATTCGCAATCATAATCTCTACGTTACGCAGGAGGTGAATGAGAGTCGATAAAATGGTGACAGCCACAGTCGCCGCGCTGGAAGGCATCAAGGGGCGCGACATCGTGGTACTCGACGTGCGCCGCCTGACGGCGCTGTTCGACAAACTGATAGTGGCGAGCGGCGATTCGACACGGCAGAACAAGGCGCTCGCCAACAACGTGCAGGAAAAACTCAAAGCTCTCGGCGCCACCGTATACGGCGTCGAAGGCGCGGACAACGGCGAATGGATCCTGGTCGATCTCGGAGCCGTCGTCGTTCATGTCATGCAACCCGCGATCCGGCAATATTACAATCTCGAGGAATTGTGGGGCGGTGAAGCCGCGTTGCCGCAGCGGCGCGCGGCCAGCGCCGCGAGGTCGTAACCGCATCCGGCATGAAATTCGTCGTGGTGGCGGTAGGCCACAGGATGCCGGCCTGGATCAACGCCGGCTTCAATGAATACGCGCGGCGCATGCCGCGTGTATCCCGCATCGAGTTGATCGAAGTCAAGCCGGCGACACGTTCCGCCGGCGCAAAATCAGTTCAGCAGTGGCTCGCCGCCGAAGCCCGGCGCATCCGCGCCGCGCTGCCTAAGAGTTGCTTCAGGGCCGTACTCGACGCGCGCGGCAAGCTGCTCACTACCGCCGATATCGCGCGCCGCGTCGAGCGCTGGAAGCAGGACGGACGGGACGTTGCATTCGTGATCGGCGGCGCCGACGGCACCGCGGACGCACTGCAACAGGAGTCCGACCTGGTGCTGTCGCTGTCGCCGCTGACGCTGCCGCACGGCCTGTGCCGCATCCTGCTCGCGGAGCAGCTCTATCGCGCGGTGTCGCTGCTGGCCGGGCATCCGTATCACAGAGAGTGAAAGGTGAACGAGTGAACGAGTGACCCCCTCACCCCGGCCCTCTCCCCCAGTAACGGGGGAGAGGGGGTCTTATTTCACCCGTTCACCCGTTCACCCGTTCACTCACAATTACGTTTCCGTCCCCTCGATGACAAGCGTCCGCAGCCGAATTTACCTCGCTTCGCGCAGTCTGCGTCGGCGCGAGCTGCTGAAGCAGATCGGCGTCGCATTCGAATTGCTGTTGATGCGCGAAAATCCGCGGCGCGGCGCCGACGTCGATGAGGCGCCGCTGGCGGGCGAGACGCCGGTTGCATATGTGAAGCGCATTGCGCAGGCCAAGGCCGAAACAGGCCGGCGCCAGGTTGTGATGCGCAATCTACCTGCGAGCCCGGTGCTTGCCGCCGATACCATCGTAGTGCTCGATGGCGAAGTCATCGGCAAGCCGGACAATGCGCAACACGCGCAACAATTGCTGCGACGGCTGTCGGGTGAAACACATCAGGTGCTGACCGCGGTCGCGGTCGCGCGCAAGGATCATATCGAGACCGCGCTGTCGACCTCTGCGGTAGAATTCCGGGAACTCGGCGACGACGAAATCCGGCGCTATGTCGCGAGCGGAGAGCCGCTCGACAAAGCCGGCGCTTATGCGATCCAGGGCCGCGCCGCCGTGTTCGTGCGCGCGATCAGCGGCAGTTACTCGGGAATCATGGGACTGCCGCTGTACGAGACCGCAGAGCTGCTGCGGCGTATTGACATCACGCCGATTTAACCTTGCTTCGAGGCCAGCTTGACTGAAGAAATTCTGATCAACGTTACGCCGCAGGAGACGCGCGTCGCGGTCATCCAGCAGGGCGTGGTGCAGGAAGTGCAGGTCGAGCGCGCCTCCGCGCGCGGGCTGGTCGGCAACGTTTACATGGGGCGCGTAATCCGCGTGCTGCCCGGCATGCAGTCGGCATTCGTCGACATCGGCGGCGGCCGCGCGGCGTTCCTGCACGTCGCCGACATCTGGGGCCACCGCCAGGACGGCGGGGAAACGAAACCGATCGAAAAACTGCTCGCCGAGGGACAGAACCTGATGGTGCAGGTGGTCAAGGATCCGATCGGCACCAAGGGCGCGCGGCTCTCCACGCAGGTCAGCGTCGCCGGGCGGCTGCTGGTATATCTGCCGCAGGAATCGCACATCGGCATCTCGCAGCGCATCGAGGATGAGGAAGAGCGGCTGCAGTTGCGCGAAAAGCTGCAGCAATTGCTGCCGTCGGACATCGCCGGCGGCTTCATCATCCGCACCATGGCGGAGGCGGCGAGCGATCGCGAGCTGCTGACGGACGTCGAATACCTGCGCAAGCTGTGGAAGGACATTCAGGACAAGGCGAAGAGCGCGGCGCCGGCGGCGCTGCTCTACCAGGATCTGAATCTGAGCCTGCGCGTGCTGCGCGACTTCGCCAATGACGAAACAGCGCGCATCCTGGTCGATTCGCGCGAAACTTTCCAGAAAGTCCGGGAATTCGCGCTCGAATTCACGCCCAATGTCGCGGAGCGGCTCGAGCATTATTCCGGCGAACGGCCGCTGCTCGATCTCTACGGCGTCGAGGACGAGAT
>JACQOI010000377.1 GCA_016202615.1 Betaproteobacteria bacterium | reverse complement strand
TCCCTGTGGGTTAGCGCCGTGATTTCCGTGTGTCCTGCGGCCTGGAAACGCCTGATTTTTATCAGTGTTTATCTGCGTTCATCGGTGGTCAGCCGTTGCTTTTCAGATTTTTGAGATGGGTTCTAGTTAATTTCGCCCGATTCGCCCAATACGCTGTTCCAGAGTTCTTTCACCGCGGCAATTTCCCGCGGCAGCTTGCCGGGTTCTATACGCGCATATTTTTCGCCCTGCAATCGCAGCGAGTGCTGCAATTGACGCAAACGGCGGTAGGCGTCATGTGCGGCGCTTGCCTTGCTTTCTGCGATTAATCCCAGTTTTGCCGCGAGCTTGAGCAGCGCGAGGTTGCCGATGTTGCCGGTCAGTTCGGCGTGGCGGTGCGAATAGCCGAGCACCAGGTACTGGACGATGAACTCGACGTCGATCAGCCCGCCGCGGTCGTGCTTGATGTCGAAGCGGCCGCTGGTATTGGGATGTGCCGCGAGCATTTTGTCGCGCATCGCGACCACTTCCGAGCGTAGTTGCGCGAGGTCGCGGTTCTGGCGCAGCACTGTGCCGCGGATTTCCTCGAAGCGGCGGCCGATGTCGGCGGCGCCGGCGACGTAGCGCGCGCGCGTCAGCGCCTGATGCTCCCATACCCAGGCATGCTCGCGCTGATACTCGGCGAATCCCTCGATCGGGCTTACCAGCAGGCCGCCCGCGCCGTCGGGGCGCAGCCGCAGATCGGTTTCGTAGAGCAGGCCGGCCGCCGTCAGGCTGGCCAGCCAGTTGTTCAGACGCGGCGCGAGGCGCGCATAGTTTTCCGGCGCCTCCGGCGCCGCGTCCTGGTATAGAAAGATCAGATCGAGGTCGGACGCGTAGCCGAGTTCCTTGCCGCCGAGCTTGCCGTAAGCGACGATCGCGAAACGCGGTTCATCGCAGTGCCTGGAGCGCAAACCCTGCCACGTGAGGCGCAATGCCTCGGACAGTATCAGGTCCGCGAGGTCGCTCAGGTGATCCGAGAGTTTTTCGAGCGGCAGCTCGCCCGCGAGATCCTGCGCGAGCAGGTGCATGGTTTGAGCGTGCTTGAAATGGCGCGTCACGTCCATCTGACGCTCGGGATCCCCGGACGCTTCCTCGAGCTGGTTGTGCAGCAGCGACTTGAGCTGCGTCCAGTCGGGCGCAGCGTAGAGCGCCCGCGTGTCGAGCAGCTCATCGAGCAGGATCGGATAGCGCGTCAGATGTTCGGCCGCCCACGGACTGGCGTTGGCAAGCTGCGCGCCGCGCTCGAGCGTCTGCGGATATTGCAGCAGCAGCGCAAGATAAGCTTCACGCCGGCTGATGCTCTCGAGCAGCAGCAGCATGCGCTCGAGGGTTGCATCCGGGTTGGATAGTCTTGCAGCGGTCTCGATCACCAACGGCACCAGTTGCTGCATGCGCGCCTGGCTGGACTCCGGCATCTGGCGCACGCGCCCGCTGTCGCGCAACGCGGCAATCCGCGCCAGTGCCTGCTGCGGGTCGCGATAGCCGAGCTTGCGCAACGCGTCGAGATGCTGCTCCTCGTCGCCGGGGTGCCACAAGCCCGCGAGCGGATGCGTTTCTTCCAGTGACGCGGTGAAGATGCTTTCGAACTGGCGCGTCACGTTGCCGCGATGATGATCGAGCTGCGCGCGCAACGCCGCATAATCGGCGCAGCCCATGGCCGCGGCAATCAAGGCCTGATCGTCGGCATTGCCTGGCAGCGTCTGGGTCTGCTTGTCGTCGAGATATTGCAGCCGGTGCTCGAGATTGCGCAGGAACACGTAGGCAGCCGTGAGTTCCTGCACCGCGTCGCGCGGCAGCAGATTGCGCGCCGCCAGCAGCGGCAGCACGGTGAGCGTCGGCAGCTCTCGCAGCGCGGTGTCGCGCCCGCCGCGGATCAGCTGGTGCAGTTGCACCATGAACTCGATTTCGCGGATGCCGCCGGGTCCGAGCTTGATGTTGTCGTAGATGTCGCGGCGCTCGACCTCGCGCTGCACCTCACGATGCAGATCGCGCAGTGATTCGAACGCGCTGTAGTCGAGATGGCGGCGGAACACGAATGGCCGCACCAGCTCGATGAGTTCCCGTGCGCGGTCACCGCATACCACGCGTGCCTTGATCCACGCATAGCGCTCCCATTCCCGGCCTTGCGTTATGAAATAGTTTTCGAGCATGCCGAAGCTGCACGCGAGAGGCCCATCGGCTCCGAGCGGGCGCAGCCGCACGTCGACCCGGAACACATGGCCGTCGGCGGTCATCTCGTTCAACAGCGCGATCAGCCGGCGCGCGAAGCGGATGAAAAACTCATGGTTGCTCCGGGGCCGCTTGCCGCGCGTTTCGCCTTCCTCGGGATAGACGAATACGAGATCGATATCGGACGACACATTGAGCTCGCAGCCACCGAGCTTGCCCATGGCGACCACGTGCAGTTTCTGCGCGCGGCCGCTGTCGGCGCCTATCGGTTCACCGTATTCGACCGCCAGCCAGCGCTCGAGATGCGAGACTGCGGCCGCGAGCGCAATGTCGGCGAGAGCAGTAACCGTGGCGACCACTTCGTCGAGCGTCGCCAGCCCGCCAAGGTCGCGCGCGATCACCCGCAGCATTACGCGCTTGCGCAAGTCCCGCAGCGTACGCTTGAGCGCCGCCTCGTCTGCCGCACCGGCGGCCGCGAGATCGGCGCGCATCTCGTCCGCGCCGAACGGCGTGCGCAGGCTGGCCGCCGGCAGCAGTCCGGGATCTGCGGCGAGCAGATGGCGCGCGAAGCGCGACAGCTCGGCCGCACGCCGGACCAGAGCGTCATCGTTTCGCGGCGCCGCGGCGTTAGGTGGGGGCATGTGCTTGGCAGCCTGTCGGACTTAGCATTAGAAGTTTGTCCGACCTAAGTCGGACAAACTCCTGGGGTTCTTGGGTTACAATTGAGTTAGAAATCATTATGTTGCTCGTATTTTATTGGTTTAGCGCAGACCGTGCCCGCATTTTCCGTGCTTAAGTGGCTGCACGTCAGCTCGCTCTGGGTTTACCGCGTGCTGACTTGGGCGGTGCTGATATGCGGTTTCGTCTTCGCGCTGGTCGTGGGCGGAGTGCGTCTCTGGCTGCTGCCGAACATCGAGAGCTATCGCGAAACCATCGCGCACGAATTGAGCGAGGCGACCAGACAGCGCATCACGATCGGCAAGCTCGCGGGCCGCTGGAGGGGGCTCAACCTGCAGCTTACGCTCGGCGACGTTGTGGTGCTGGACCAGGCCGGGCAGCCGGCGCTCAAGCTCGAGCGTGTCGACAGCACCCTATCGTGGTGGTCGCTGATTTATTGGGAACCGAGTTTTGATTCGATCGAGATCGATCGCCCCGATCTCAACATCAGGCGCGACAAGCGCGGCGTGATCTCGATCGCCGGCATCGAGCTCGGCGACAGCACCGATGGCGGCGGATTGTCGGACTGGCTGCTGCGGCAGGAGGAAATCGTGATCCGCGACGCGGCGATCGCGTGGCAGGATGAAATGCGCGGCGCGCCCGGACTCGCGTTGCAGCACGTCGACTTCCGTCTCGAGAATGCCGGCAGGCACCACCGCTTCGGCCTGCGCGCGGTGCCGCCTGAAAAAATCGCCTCCCCCCTCGACCTGCGCGGCGACTTTACCGGCAGAACGGTCAGGGATCTCGCCCAATGGAACGGACAACTCTTCGCGCAGCTCGACTACACCGACATCGCGGCGTGGCGCACCTGGGTGCAATTCCCGGTGTTGTTTCCGCACGGCGCGGGTGCGCTGCGGGTTTGGGTGGGCCTGAAACAAGGCGAGCTCACGGAGATCACCGCCGACGTGCAGTTGTCGCAGGTCAGGACGCGGCTGGACAAAGAGCTGCCGGAGCTCGAGCTCGATGCGCTCAAGGGCCGTGTCGGGTGGAAGCTGCTTGCCGATGGCTTCGAGGTCTCGACCTCCAAGCTCGGCATGACGACGCGCGCCATCACGCTGCAGCCAATGGATTTTCTGCTGCGTTATTATGGTGGCAGCGACCGCAAGCCGCCGCGCGGCGAGTTGCAGGCCAACGCGCTCGATCTCGCACCGCTCGTTGCGCTCGCCGACCATCTGCCGTTCGTGCCCGAGCTGCGCAAGGAGATCGACAGCTACGCCCCGCGCGGCAGCCTGTATGACGTTGCGGTCAAATGGAGCGGCAGCTGGCCGCAACCTCAGCAGTACAGCGTCAAGGGCAGGTTCGTCAACCTCGGCCTGAATGCGGTCGGCCGCATTCCGGGTTTCGTCGGCGTCAGCGGCCACATCGACGGCAACGAGCGCGGCGGCACGCTCTACCTCAATACCCAGAATGCAGCGGTCGAGCTGCCGCGGGTGTTCCGCGAAAAACTGGCCTTCGACGTGCTGACCGCACAGGTGGGTTGGCTGCGTAGCGGCGAGCAATACGAGCTCAAGCTCAACAATATCTCGTTCTCGAATCCCGATCTCGCCGGCAGCGTGTTCGGCGATTACCAGACGGTTGCCGAAAGCCGCGGTGCGATCGATCTCACGGGCAACCTGACACGCGCCGACGCGCGCAACGCGGGGCGCTACATTCCGTTGCTGATCGGCGAGCGTGGGCGCAACTGGATCGAGAGCGCGTTTCTCGGCGGCAGCTCGAACGACGTCAAAGTCCGGCTCAAGGGCAATCTCGACGATTTCCCGTTTCCCGAGGGCAAGGGCGGCGTGTTCCAGGTGGCGGTACACGTTACTGGCGGGGTGCTCGACTACGCCGGCGGCTGGCCGAAAATCGAAAACATCGAAGGCGACATGACGTTCCGCGGCAGGCGCATGGACATACTGGCGCGCGAGGCGTCGATTTTGGGCGCCAAGCTGGCGCGCGTGCATGCCGAGATCCCCGACATGAATGTCGACGACCGGGTGCTGACCGTGAGCGGCGAAGCCGAAGGCCCGACCGGCGAATTCCTGAATTTCATCGAGAAGAGCCCGCTGTTCGAGGCGATCGACCGCTATACCGAGAGCGTGCGCGCCGAGGGCCGCGGCAGGCTCGCCTTGAAGCTGACGATCCCGCTCCACGACACCAAAGACACCAGGGTTGCGGGTGTTTACCAGTTCATCAACAACCAACTCGAGAGCGAGGACATCTTCTTTCCGGTGGAGCAGGTCAACGGCAGGCTCGAGTTCAGCGAATCGGGCGTGCGCGTGCCAAGTGCGACCATGACCGTGCTCGGTGGGCCGGCGACCCTCAATGGCGCGACGCAGCGCGACGGGACGGTGCGACTCAGCATGGCCGGCCGCGTCAACATGGACAATGTCCGCCGCGCCCATGCCGCGCCGTGGGTGCAGGCGTTGCAGGGTGCGTCGGACTGGAGAGCTTCCGTCACGCTGCGTAAGCGGCTTGCCGACTTCGTGTTCGATTCGACGTTGCAGGGTATCGCCTCGGATTTACCGGCTCCGCTCGCAAAAACCGCGGCGGAGAACATGCCCCTGCACGTCGAGCGCAGCGTAACGAGCGCGCAACAGGATCGCGTGTCAGTCGCGCTTGGCAACGTGATCTCGGCGCAATTGCAGCGGCGCAAGGACGGCGCGCATACGGTCATCGAGCGCGGCAACGTGAGTTTCGGCGGCAGCGCGGCGGAGCCCGAGCGCAAGGGGGTTTGGCTCAGCGGCAGCCTGAAAAACCTCGATCTTGACCAGTGGCTCGCGCTGTCCAGGTCGAGCCCGGCCGGGGGTGTCCGCATCGAGCTCGCCGGGCTTGACGTCAAGTTCGGCGCGCTCGACGTGTTGAACCGCCGCTTCAACGAGCTGGCGATCAGCGGCAGCGCGCAGGGCGGCAATTGGCAGACGGTGCTGGTGGGGCGCGAGCTGGTAGGCGAAGCGGCCTGGCGGTCGCAAGGCAAAGGCAAAGTCACCGCGCGCATGAAAAATCTGGTGATCCCGCCAGTGATACCGGGCAGGCAGCTGCCGGCGCCGGACAAGGAGCAGCCGCTCGAGTTGCCGGCGCTCGACATCGTCGCCGATCACTTTCAGGTCCGTCAGACGAGCCTGGGCAAGCTCGAAGTCACCGCGGTGCCCGACGGCCGCGACTGGAAGCTCGAGCGGCTGCGCGTCACCAACCCCGACGCGACGCTGAACATCGAGGGCCTGTGGCAGGGCTGGCTCACGCAGCCGCGCACCATGGTCAACGTCAAGCTCGAGGTCGGCGATATCGGCAAGCTGCTGGTCCGTCTGGGCTACCCCGAGGGCATCAAGCGCGGCCTCGCCAAGCTCGAGGGCCCGCTGTCGTGGTCCGGCAATCCCGCCGAACTCGATTACGCGACGTTGTCGGGCAATTTCGTGGTCGAAGCGAGCAAAGGCCAGTTCGTGAAGCTCGACCCGGGCATCGGCAAGCTGCTCGGCGTGCTCAGCCTGCAGTCGCTGCCGCGGCGCCTGTCGCTCGACTTCCGCGACATATTCAGCGATGGCCTCGCATTCGACGAAATCATCGGCACGGTCAAGGTCAATCGCGGCATCGCGAATACCGAGAACTTCCGCATTCAGGGCCCGGCGGTGCGCATCCTGATGAGCGGTGACGTCGATCTCAATGCCGAAACGCAGAAGCTGCGCGTCAAGGTGTTCCCGAGCATGAGCGACAGCCTGTCGGTCGCCGGCGCGCTGATCGGCGGCCCGATCGCCGGTATCGCGAGCTTCCTGGTGCAGAAAGTGCTCAAGGACCCGCTCGATCAGATCGCGGCATACGAATACAGCATTACCGGAACCTGGGCCGATCCGCAGGTGTCGAAAATCGAGGCTGGACAGGCGCAGGCGACGGAGAAACCGAAATGAGCCTGAAACCCGCATCTTCGTTCGGCCGCACGCGGCTGCATAACGGGATTGACCCGCAAAGCCAGGCTACGGCGGTGGTGCGCATCGCCGGGGTGCAGATGGCCTCGGGCCCGAATGTCGCCGCCAATCTGAACGAGGCGAGGCGGCTGATCGGCATGGCGGCCGGGCAGGGCGCGAGGCTCGTCGCGCTGCCCGAGTACTTCGCGATCATGGGCATGAACGACAACGACAAGGTCAAAGTGCGCGAGGAAGAAGGCAAGGGCCCAATCCAACGATTCCTGTCGGAGACCGCGAAGAAACACAAGATCTGGCTGGTCGGCGGCTCGGTACCTCTCGTGTCCGGCGACGCCAACAAGGTACGCAACAGTTGCCTGATCTACGACGATAAGGGCAAGCTCGTCGTACGCTACGACAAGATCCATTTGTTCGGCTTCGACATGGGCAAGGAGCATTACTCGGAGGAACGCACCATCGAGCCCGGTAACGAGGTAAAGGTGATCGACTCGCCGTTCGGACGCATCGGGCTGTCGATCTGCTACGACCTGCGCTTTCCCGAGCTATACCGCGCAATGCAGAACGTGGACCTGATCCTGATCCCCTCGGCGTTTACCGAAACCACCGGCAAGGCGCACTGGGAGACGCTGATCCGCGCGCGTGCGATCGAACACCTGGCCTACGTGCTGGCGCCGGCGCAGGGCGGCTATCACGTGAACGGCCGCGAGACGCACGGCGACAGCATGATCGTCGATCCGTGGGGAGTGGTGCTCGACCGCCTGCCGCGCGGCTCAGGCGTGGTGGTGGCGGGGATCAACCCCGAATACGTGCAGCGGCTGCGCCACAGCCTGCCGGCGTTGACGCACCGGATGGTTCATAAATGCTAGTTTCGAGTTGCGAGTTTAGAGTTACCTTCAGTTGCGCTTCCAGCGCACACTTGAAATGACTCGGCGTAGCAACCACATATTGTTATCAGCTCTGTCCAGCGGAATCTGAATGGCTACCAAGCCCCAACTCGAAACTCGCAACTCGAAACCCGAAACTTTAGTTTCGCAACTCGAAACTTCGTTCGCGACCGCGAACGAAATCCTGCTCGCGCCGTACTCGCTCGACAACAACGCGCTGCAGCAGGTGTTCGGCCAGATACTTACGCACAAGATTGATTACGCCGACCTTTACTTCCAGTACAGCCGCAGCGAAGGTTGGAGCCTCGAGGAGGGCATCGTCAAGTCCGGCAGCTTCAACATCGACCAGGGCGTCGGCGTGCGCGCGGTATCGGGCGAGAAGACCGCGTTTGCGTATTCCGACGACATCAGCCTCACCGCATTGACCGCGGCGGCGCAGGCGACTCGTGCGATCGCGCGCCAGGGCGCGGCCGGCGCAACGCAGGTCGCCAGGCGCGGCAACGGCCGCAATCTCTACGTGCCGCAGGACCCGCTCGCCAGCCTCGATGACGCCGCCAAGGTCGCGCTGCTCGAGAACATCGAGCGCAGGGCGCGCGCGCTCGATGCGCGCGTGACGCAGGTGATCGCGCATCTGGCCGGTGAGTATGATGTCGTGCTGGTCACGCGCAGCGACGGCGTCGCGGCGGCGGACGTGCGGCCGCTCACGCGGATGTCGCTGCAAGTGATCGTCGAGCAGGACGGGCGGCGCGAGCAGGGCAGCGCCGGCGGCGGCGGGCGCTTCGATTATGCGTACTTTACCGACGCGATCCTGCAGGATTACGCGCAGAAGGCGGTGTCGCAGGCGCTCATCAATCTCGAGGCGCGGCCGGCGCCGGCGGGCACCATGACGGTCGTGCTCGGACCGGGTTGGCCGGGCGTGCTGCTGCACGAAGCGATCGGCCACGGCCTCGAAGGCGACTTCAATCGCAAGGGCAGCTCGACTTTCAGCGGCCGCATCGGCGAGCGCGTGGCGGTGCCGGGCGTGACGGTGGTCGATGACGGCACGATTCGTGAGCGGCGCGGCTCGCTCAACATCGACGACGAGGGCAATCCGACGCAAAGAAACGTCCTGATCGAAAATGGCGTGTTGAAGGGCTATCTCCAGGACAGCCTGAATGCGAGGCTGATGGGCATGCCGGTGACCGGCAACGGCAGGCGCGAATCGTACGCGCACGTCCCGATGCCGCGCATGACCAACACCTACATGCTCAACGGCGACAAGGACCCGCAGGAGATCATCGCCTCGGTCAGGCATGGATTGTATGCGGTCAACTTCGGCGGCGGCCAGGTCGACATCACGAGCGGCAAGTTCGTGTTCTCGGCGTCCGAAGCCTACATGATCGAGGACGGCAAGGTCACCTGTCCGGTCAAAGGCGCGACGCTGATCGGCAACGGCCCCGATGTGCTGACGCGCGTCGGCATGATCGGCAACGACATGGCGCTCGACCCCGGCATCGGTACCTGCGGCAAGGAAGGCCAGAGCGTACCGGTGGGCGTCGGCCAGCCGACGCTGCGGATCGACGGGTTGACCGTCGGCGGCACGGCATAAATTCGAAACCGCGGGGAACCACGGATGAACACAGATAAACGCAGATAAATTCAAGAACGAAAAAACCGATCTCGTTTTCGTGGGAAAGTTCTGTTTGCGTTATCGTATCTTTGGGGCTCGCTTCTGCATCCGTGTTTATCTGTGTTCATCTGTGGTTAATTTTTGTCCATGCGTAAGCTGACCGACCTCGAGCGCGAACGCGCACTCAAGGATGAAGATAGCGACGAGCAGCCCGCGCCGCGGCACGGCGCGAAGAACTACATCACGCCATCCGGCTACGCACGGTTGAAGAATGAGCTCGCGCACCTGCTCGACAACGAACGTCCCGAGCTCGTCAAAGTGATCGCGTGGGCGGCGTCCAACGGCGACCGCTCGGAAAACGCCGATTACATCTACGGCAAGCGGCGTCTGCGGGAAATTGACCGCCGCATCCGTTTTCTCACCAAGCGGCTCGAGATCGCCGAAGTGATCGACCCGGTACGGAAAGGCGTCGAGCAGGTGTTTTTCGGTGCGACCGTCACCTACTGCAACGGCAAAGGTGTCGAGCGCACCGTCAGCATCGTCGGCCAGGATGAAGTCGATCCGCCGCGCGGCCGCATCAGCTGGATCTCGCCGGTCGCGCGCGCGCTCAGCAAGGCGCGCAAGGGCGACGTGGTAAGCCTTAAGACGCCCGCTGGAACCGAACAACTGGAACTGATAGAGATTCGGTACGTGCAGTTGGCGTAAGCGCGGTACGCGAGGTAATTGACCCTGCCCCGGCCGATTGGATCCGGACGCGCTCTTCGGGCCGGCTTGAGTGTTGGGTTATAATGCCCTGATTTTGCTGAAATTGAATGGAAGTCATGCATAGAACCGACGATTTACGGATCAGGGAAATCAAGGAACTGGTGCCGCCCGCGCACGTGCTGCGCGAGTTTCCGGTTTCGGAAAAGGCGGCGCAGCTCACCTACGACACGCGCCAAGCCGTGCATCGCATATTGCACGGCGCCGACGAACGCCTGCTGGTGATCATGGGGCCGTGCTCGATCCACGACGTGAAAGCGGCGCGCGAGTACGCGGGCAAGCTCAAGGAAGCGAAAGACAAGCTCGCCGAAGATCTGCTGGTCGTGATGCGCGTCTATTTCGAGAAGCCGCGTACCACCGTCGGGTGGAAGGGCCTCATCAACGATCCCAAACTCGACGGCAGCTACAACATCAACGAAGGGATACGCATTGCGCGCGAACTGCTGCTCAATATCAACGACATGGGCGTGCCCGCAGGCTGCGAGTTCCTCGACATGATCACGCCGCAATACATCGCGGATCTCGTGTCGTGGGGCGCGATCGGCGCGCGTACCACCGAAAGCCAGATCCACCGCGAGCTCGCCTCGGGCCTGTCGTGCCCGGTTGGCTTCAAGAACGGCACCGACGGCAACATCAGGATCGCGGTCGATGCGATCCGCGCGGCGCAGGCGCCGCATCATTTCCTGTCGGTGACCAAGGCCGGTCATTCCGCGATCGTTTCGACCGCCGGCAACGAGGACTGCCACATCATCCTGCGCGGCGGCAAGCAGCCGAACTACGATGCGGCGAGCGTCGGCACGGCGGCGAGAGGGCTGGCCGAAGCCGGCCTCGCGCAGCGGCTGATGATCGATTGCAGCCATGCCAACAGCAGCAAGCATCCTCAGAAACAGATCGACGTCGGGCAGGAAGTCGCGCGCCAGATCGCGGGCGGCGAGGACCGCATATTCGGCATCATGGTCGAAAGCCACCTCAAAGCCGGCCGCCAGGAGCTGCTACCGGGCAAGCCGCTGATGTACGGCCAGAGCATCACCGACGGTTGCATCGGCTGGGAAGACAGCCGCAAGCTGCTCGACACGCTCGCCGAGGCGGTGCGCAGGCGCCGCATTAAATTGTCGGAGACCGAGCAATAACGCGGCACGCGCCGGCTCCAGAACTCAGGCGCATAACGGATCGGTGCAGATATGGCAGATAATCCGAATACCGGTTCTGACCGCCACCTGCTTGAGAGCCTCGAGGACCTCGGCAGCGGGACCGCGTTCGCCGACCAGATTTTTTCGCTGGTCGGACGTTCTCAGTTCTTCGCCGAATTCAACCGCGACGACATCGCTCTGCTCGGCGGCTACATGCGAGTCTACCACGCGCAGCCGGGGCAGACCATCATCCGCGAGGGCGATTTCGGCGACTACATGCTGTTGATCATCAGGGGCGAGGTCGACATACTCAGGAGAAACCTGATGGGCGAGCCGCAGCACCTGACCTCGGTCACGGCCGGCATGACGCTGGGCGAAATGTCGATGATCGACGGCGAGCCGCGCTTCGCGACCTGTGTCGCGCTGAAGGAGATCACTTTCGGCGTGCTGTCGCGCGATGACATGGTCAAAATCATCCTCGAGAAGCCGAGCCTCGGCGCCAAAATCCTGATCAAGCTCGTCACCCTGCTGTCGCAGCGGCTGCGCCACACCAGCGCCATGTTGCTGCAATACATGCGGTGACGGCGGCGACAGGCACCATCATTGCCTTAGGAGTTTGTCGGGGCTAAGTCCGACAAACTCCTAGGATGACGGTTGGAGCATTACCTCCTGAGCGTATTGATGCCCGCCCGGTTTGTAGCGGTTGTTTTCCAGGTTGCCGCGCTGGCGCTGGCGGCGCACGCCGCCGACATCACCGTCACCGACGACCGCGGTAAGCCGGTGACGCTGGCGGCGCCGGCGCAACGCATCGTCTCGCTCGCGCCATCCATCACCGAGCTTGCCTACACCGCCGGCGCCGGCGACCGGCTGGTCGGGGTGGCGCGCCATAGCGATTACCCCGCAGCCGCGCGGCACCTTGCGCAAATCGGCGATGCATCGCGCATCGATCTCGAGCGCGTGCTGAGCCTCAAGCCCGATCTCGTCATCGGCTGGAGGAGCGGCAATCACGCCGCTGACATCGAGCGCCTCGAGCAACTCGGATTCACGGTCTACGTCGCGGAGCCGTTAACGCTCGTCGCGATCCCGCGGTTGCTGCGCACTATCGGCGCGCTGGCCGGCACCGGCGCGGCTGCCCTGACTGCGGCGGATGAATTCGAGCGCGGCATCACCGCTTTGCGCGAACGCTACGGAGCTCGCACCAGGGTGCGCGTGTTCTACGAGATCTGGCACCAGCCGCTGATGACGGTCAATGGCCGCCACATGATCAACGACGTGATCCGGCTGTGCGGCGGAGCCAACGTGTTCGCGAGCGTGCACAACTTGACGCCGGTGGTGTCGCTCGAGAGCGTAATCGCGGCGCAACCCGAGGTGGTGATCGGCGGCAGCTCGGCGACGACGCCGCAGGAATTCGCGGCGCAGTGGCGCAGTTACGAGAGATTTGTCAAGCTGCGCAACGTGAGAGCGATGTATGTCGATCCCGACCATATCCAGCGTCAGACGCCGCGCATCCTGCAGGGCGCGGAGGTTGTTTGCCGGCATCTGGATGCCGTGCGAACCGCGAGATCAGCGCGATAAGCGGGGGGTCGAACGCTGACCGCTGACCGCTGACCGCTGACCGCTGACCGCTGACCGCTGACCGCTGACCGCTGACCGCTGACCGCTGACCGCTGAATGCTGAATGCTGAGTGTCGAGGCCGCTGGCGCGTTAGCTGCACAATTCAACACTCAACACTCAACACTCAATATCAGATTACTTTGACGCACGGCCCTTACATGATCACCGGTCCGGTCGGCTGCCCGGTCAGCCCCGGTTTTTGCCCTGCTGCCAGTAAATGTCGTCGCCGCTGGCGTCGCGGTTGAGCACCCGGGCGAGCACGAACAGCAGGTCGGAGAGGCGGTTCAGGTATTGCAGCAGCGGCGGCGCAAGCGGGTCGGCTTTGGACAGCGCGACCAGCGTGCGTTCGGCGCGCCGGCACACGGTACGTGCGACGTGGGCGAGGCTCGCCGCGCGCGAGCCGCCCGGCAGGATGAACTCCTTGAGCGCGGGCAGCTTGGCATTGTATTCATCGAGCGCGTCTTCGAGCCGCTTGCTGTGCGCTTCGCTCATGAGGCTGTGGCCCGGGACGCTCAATTCCCCGCCGAGGTCGAACAGGTCGTGCTGCACGCCGCTCAGGCAGTTCCGCACCTCGGTGGGAAGATCCTCCGCGAGCAGCACGCCGATCACGCTGTTCAGCTCATCGACCGTGCCGATCGCCTCCATGCGCGGCGAGTTCTTCGCGACGCGCGAACCGTCCGCGAGTCCGGTGATGCCGGCGTCGCCGGTGCGGGTGTAGATCTTGGTCAGGCGCTTGCCCATATAACTCCGAAAATCTGTGCAGATTACAGGGAATACTAGCAGCCTGTCGGACTTGGGGTTGCGACCGGCTGCTAAGAGCAAAACCGCCTCATTATCAAATCGAAGTCGAGGAAAGGCAACCCTGTTCAGCTCAGAAATCGCGTGTTCGCCGAGTGCAGGAGTCATTTTTCTGGTTTTCTCCTCATGTTTCCGTGAGGCGGTTTTGCAATGGGAGTTTGTCGCACTTAAGTGCGACAAACTCCTAGGCGCTCTCAACCGCGCGTCGGTATACACCGCATTTATGATGGCATTGGCAGAGTTGATTTACTTTCCAATGAGTCCCATGATTTAATTGAGTTTATACACGAACAGCAGGCGAGAGGAAGATTCGGTGACGGCACGCAAGCCATACCTCGGGTTGATCGTTTCCGGATTGATTTCGGGCGCTTTTTATCTGGCGCTGTATCTGTTCCATCACGAAATCATGGCGGCATTCACGCGCACTGACGGCTGGTACCCGGCGCTGCCGGTGATCACCGCTTTCGTGTTTTCCTTTGCGCATGGAGCATTCACGGGTTATTTCTGGGAAGTGCTGGGCGTCACCGCCAGGCCCAGGAGTTTGTCGGACTTAGCCCCGACAAACTCCTAATGAGTTTATTATGAATGGTCAACCGGTTTTGCTTTTAGCAGTCTGTGCGGACTGTTAAGTCCGACAGGCAGCTAGGGGTTAGTCCATGCTGGAACCGGTTGCCGTCAACTTCATCGATCTCACCACTGCCAACGTATTGTCGCTTTTCGTGA
>JACQOI010000376.1 GCA_016202615.1 Betaproteobacteria bacterium | reverse complement strand
CGCGCCTCGCGGCTCTCGTCGAAGCGGTAATCAACGCGGTCGATCCACTGAAAGTCCGGCCCGAACTTGCAGCGGCCGCCGAGATCCACCGTGACATGCATGCCGTGCCAGTCCCGGCGCGCGACCGGGTAGACGTGGCGGCTGAACGGTGATTTGCCGGTCAGCGTGTAGTAATGCCCGATTGCGTAAAACGTGGGCGGTATCGTCGCGGCCGGGATACCTTCGATCCGGCGCGACACGTCCTGCGCGTAAAGCCCCGCGGCGTTGATCACCGTGTTGCACGCCACCGTCATGGGCTCAGTGCTCCCGACGTTGAGCAGGATGCCGTCGCCGGTCACGCGTCCCGATTCGACGCGGCCGTTCAGCACCAGCGAGGCGCCGCGGTTTTGAGCATCGCCGAGACAGGCGAGCATCAGCGCATGGCTGTCGACGACGCCGGTGGAGGGCGAGAGAAAACCCGCAACCGCCACGACGTCCGGTTCGATCCGCAGCAGCTCATCGCGCGCGAGCATCCGCAGATCGTTCACGCCGTTGGCTTCCGCCTGCTGCTTGTATTTGCCGAGCTCCGGCACTTGGGCCTCGGCGGTGGCAACGACGATCTTGGTGATCCGCTGGTGCGCGATTCCGCGCTCGGCGCAGTAGCGGTACATGAGCTGCTTGCCTTCGACGCACAGACGCGCCTTGAGCGATCCGGGTACGTAGTAGATACCGGAGTGGATGACCTCGGAGTTGCGCGAGCTGGTATGGGCGCCGATCGCATCTTCGGCCTCGAGGATCACCACTTCGCGGCCGGCGAGCGCGAGTTCGCGCGCGACGGCGAGGCCGACGACACCGGCGCCGATCACTGCACAATCTATTTTTTCAGGCATCATGTTCAAATAAAGGCACTTGAATTTTACCGGAATGACAACCCCTTGGGATCCTGATTTTGCCGAGCGCTCGCCGATGTTCGATCCGCTGCGCGCGGCGGCGCGCGGGCTGCGCGGCCCGTATTGGCCAGGCTGCGACGATCTCAATCGCATCATCGCTTCGCGCAGCGTGTCGATGGTTACCGCCGGCGGCCGGCCGCTGCGCTTTGTTGAGCAGCGGTTCCCGCAGCATGCGTTCGAGGACAAATACGAGCCGCGCATTTTCCTGCGCGGTGAGGTGCAATTCCGCGCGTGCAATTGGCACGACCTGTTCAACGCGCTGGTATGGCTCACTTTCCCCGCGGCCAAGGCGGCGCTTAATCGGCGCCATTACGGCGAACTCGAGCGGCAGCGGGCGAGCGGCGCGCCAAACCGCGGCCCGGCGCAGGACGCGCTCACGTTGTTCGACGAGGGCGGCGTGATCGTCGCAGCCGGTGATGCGGGGCTGGCGGCGCTGCTGACCGGCTTCCAGTGGAAAGAGTTGTTCTGGCGGCGCCGCGCCGAGGTGGTCGCGCGCATGCGCTTCTATCTGTTCGGCCACGCGCTCTACGAAAAAGCGCTCGCGCCGTTTGTCGGCGTGACCGGCAGGGGCGTGATATGCGAAGTTGCCGGCGCATTCTTCGCGCAGCCGCTGGCGCAACAGCTGCGCGAACTCGATGCGATGCTGGCCGCGCGCCTCGGCGATCCGGTGCAATTTCTGGCGCCACGCGACCTGGCGCCGGTGCCGATACTCGGCGTGCCGGGTTGGTGCGAGGACAGCGAACGCGAGCACTACTACGACAACCTGGATTATTTCCGGCCTGCCAAGGCGGCCAAAGCTACTGCTGCTCGCCGCTGACCGAAATGCAATTGCGGCCGCGCTTTTTGCTGTTGTATAGCGCCTGGTCGGCGTGGTTCATGATCGCCGCGAGTTCCTTGCCGTGTTCGGGAAACGTTGCGATGCCGGCGCTGACCGTGGTCGGCACCTGCTTGCCCCGGGTGTCGAGCGGCGTCGCCGCGATCATCTTGCGGATGCGCTCGGCGACCTCGAATGCGCCGTCGGTCCTGGTATGCGGCAGCAGTATCACGAATTCATCGCCGCCGTAGCGCGCGAACACGTCGGTTTCCCGCAGCAGCAGCTGGATGCAGGTCACGGTGAGCTTCAACAGGCGGTTGCCGGCCTCGTGCCCGTAGGTGTCGTTGATCGCTTTCAGATTGTCCGAGTCGACCATCACGATGCTGTAGGCGAAGCCGTGGCGTACCGATTGCTTGTGCGTGCGGTTGGCGAGCGCGGTGAACGCGCGCACGTTGTAAATGCCGGTCAACTCGTCGGTTTCGGAGATCACCTTGATGCGCGACAGCGCGCCGCGGATGTCGGCCGACAGCATGGTGGTGATGTAGGCGACCAGCAGCATCGGCGCGAGCTGGGTCATGAAGTCGCCGGCGCGGAAGACCCAGAACAGCGAGTCGGACGTGCTCGAGTAGCCGAGGAATACGTAGCACGCCGCGATCAGCGCCATTTCCAGCAGCGTGACCAGCTTGCCGAGCGTCAGCGCGCTGGTGATGACCGTCAGCAGATAGAGGTTGACGAGCGGGCTTTCGAGGCGCCCGGAGTGGTAGAGGACCCAGGTGATGAAAACAATCATCACCCAGGTTTCGATCGCGAGCTTCCAGTGCGATTCGGTGCGGTAAATATTGAAGTAGCGAAAACCGATGACGAAAACGGAGTAGAGCAGCAGCCCGAAATAGATCGGGACGGTAGCTTCGTCATCGCGTCCCTGCACCACCTGGTAAAGCAGCACCAGGATGACGAGCAGCCATTCGATCTCGGCAACGGTGCGAGAGAAGCCCTTCAGTTCCTCGGCTTCAAAACCCGGGGGTACGATCTCCCCTTTGCCCATGAAGTCTTGGTTCAGATTTCCCCCTTTTGCCGCCATCCGACCGGGGCTAAATTTGTATTGTCGCGCTATCTTATCGCAGATACGTGAACAAGCGCTACTCGATGCCAGTAGCAGGTGCTGCGGTTCAAGTCGCGGCTCGAAAGCGCGGCGTAAGCCGCGCAGGAACGGCCTATTGGCTCAGCAGGGGGTCCTTCAGGCTGCCGCTCACATTGAGGGTGCCGCGCGCGATAGTGACGGTTTGCGAGCCGAGCACGAGATTCAGCCGCCCCGACAGCTCCGCCGCCGGCGAAACGTCGATCGCGCCGGTGCCGTTCATGGGCCCGGTGACAAGCTTGAGGTTGCGATAGGAAATGCGGTTGGCGGCGGTTTGCGCTTCGCCGGTGATTTCGTTGAACGTGGTCTTGCCGCCGCGCTGGCCGCCGCGGCTCGGCGACTGGATCGCGCGCACCAGATCGACGTTGTTAAGCGTGCCTTTCGCGAGCGAGAACGTGGCTGCAACGCGTGGCGCGGCGAACAGCTCATCGGGCGTCTGTCCTTGCGTTGCGAATTTCGCGCTCATTTCGAGCACGCCGCTGGCGCTGAATTCGCGCGTGAACGCCGGCAGCAATTGCCCGACATCCGCGCCTTTGAGGCTGAATTCACCGTCGGCGGCAAGCCCGTTGCCGCTCCATTTGATGGTAGCGGCGCCCTTGAGCGCGCCGCCGTAAAGCCTGCCGTCCAACCCGGAAACCGCGACTTGTTCCCTGCTGATAGTCGCGGTGCCGGTGAGGTTGGAAAATTCAACCCCCAGGCCGACCGGTGGCTGCCAATCCTTGGCGCTGAAATTGGCGCGCAACCCCTGATCCTTGGTCGGCGCCAGCTCGATGCTGACTTTGGCGTCGCGCAACTGCGCTTTTTGCAGCCCGCCATCCTTGCCGAGAATGACGGTCGCCTCGAAGCCCGGCAGCTCGACGCCGCGCAACGCCAGCTTGACGGCGCTCAGCTTCAGGCGGTTGATCCGCAGTTTTGGCTTGCCGGCTTGCGGTTGTGCCCACGCCGCGAGCCGTGGAATGGCATCCTGGTCGATGTTGACGGTGAACAGCTGGGCTTCGTCGAGCTCTTTATGTTCCTCAAGTATCGCGAGCGATGACACCGGAACGATTGCGGATTCGATTTTGACGTCCTGCGCCTTGCCGATGACGATGCGCTCGAGCTTGAGCTGCGGTGACGGCATCAGAGAAAAGCGCAAACTGCCGATGCTGACCGGCTCCTGCAGGCGTTCGGACAGCAGTTTTTCGACGTCGCCGATGTAGCCGGACATCGGCACGATGTGCAACAGCGCGAGGCCGAGCACGATGATCGCCACGAGGCCGATCGCGGCCATGCGCCCCCACTTGACGGGCCGCCTGGCTTTGGCGATTGTGATGCCCTTGGCGGCGGCTTCCTGTTGCTCGAGCGTGCGCTGCATTGCCACTGCATCCGCGCGTTGCTGTGCCTCGGTGCGTGCCTTGATATCGTCCTCGAGCTCGGCCTGTTCGCGCGCTTTGAGCTCGGCCTCGACCTTGGCCTTGATTTCGTTTTCGGCGCGCTGACGCGACTGGTGTTCCTGCATCACGCGCGCGACCGCTTCCTGCTTGGCGCGGTCTTCGGCGGCGGCGCGCGCGCGTTTCTCGGTGATCGCTTTCTGCTCGGCCTTCACGCGCGCCATCATCTCCGACTGCGCCTTGGCGACCGCTTGCTCGTGCGCCAGGCGCGCGGCATCGAGCATTTTCTGCGCCTCCGCGCGCGCCTTCCGCGCTTCGGTGGTTTCCTTGTCGGCGGCCTCGCGGATCAGCTTCTCGGCGGTTGCGCTGACTTGCAGCGCGGCTTGCGCCCTGCGCTCGGCTTCC
Organism: Betaproteobacteria bacterium; assembly: GCA_016202615.1. Taxonomy (GTDB): domain Bacteria; phylum Pseudomonadota; class Gammaproteobacteria; order Burkholderiales; family SG8-41; genus PALSA-1004. Next base: position 24,267 of record JACQOI010000376.1, on the reverse strand, counting down.
TCGCGCGCCTTGCGTTCGGCTTCGAACCTGGTTTCAAGTTCAGCCTGCGCCTTGCGTTCGGCTTCCTCGCGCGCTTTGCGTTCCGCTTCGGCCCTGGCTTCGGCTTCTTCGCGCGCTTTGCGTTCGACCTCGATCCCGGCTTCGACTTCGGCGCGCGCCTTGCGCTCGGCCTCCTCGCGCGCCTTGCTCACGGCTTCGGCGCGTGACTGGCGCTCGACCTCGACCTGTGCTTCGGCCTCGGTGCGTGCCTTGCGCTCGACCGCGACACTGGCTTCGGCCTCCTCGCGCGCTTTGCGCTCGGCTGCCGACTTCAACTCTGCCTCCGCGCGCGTCTGACGGATTTCTTCCTCGCGCGCTTTAAGTTCCGCTGCGGCGCGGGCTTCAGCTTCTTCACGCGCCTTGCGCTCGGCTGCGGCTTTGGCTTCGGCTTCCTCGCGCGTCCTGCGGATTTCTTCTTCGCGCGCTTTGATCTCGGCGGCGGCCGTGGCTTCGGCTTCCCGGCGCGCCTTGCGCTCGGTTGCGGCTTTGGCTTCGGCTTCCTCGCGCGTCCTGCGGATTTCTTCCTCGCGCGCTTTGATCTCGGCGGCGGCCGTGGCTTCGGCTTCCCGGCGCGCCTTGCGCTCGGCTTCGATTCTGGCTTCGGCTTCCTGGCGCGCCTTGCGCTCGGCCTCTTCGCGTTCTTGCGCATCCTCGCGCGCCTTGCGAATGTTTTCTTCGAGCCCCTTCATCTCGGCGCGCGTGCTGGCTTCGGCTTCCTCGCGCGCGACCTGCAGTTCGGTTTCGCGCTGCAGTTTTTCCGCGTCTTCCTGCGCGCGCTGCTCGGCTTCGGTCCTGGCTTGCGCTTCCGCTTTGGCGCGCGCCTCGGCTTCGACTTTGGCCTTGGCTTCGGCTTCGGCGAGCGCGCGCTCCGCCTGTTCGGCCTTGGCGAGCGCTTCCTCTTTGGCAGCTTCCGCGGCGCGCGCGATCGCTTCGGCGTCGGCTTTGATTATTTCCTCGACCTGCTCCTTGGCGCGGGACTCGGCTTGTGCCCGCGCCTCGGCTTCGGCCTTTGCCCTGGCTTCGGCTTCGGCCCTGGCGGCTGACGCGGTTTCGGCCATTGCCTGTGCCTGTACGATTGCTTCCTCGGCGGCTTTGGCGCGCGCCTCGGCTTCGGCGCGCGCTATGGACTCGGCTTCGGTGCGTGCGTGTGCCTCGGCTTCGGCGCGCGCCCTTGCTTCGGCTTCCGCCTGGGCGCGTTCCTCGGCCTGCTTCAGCGCCTGCTCCATGGCACGCATCTTGGCTTCGATCGCGACGCGCGCCCGTGCTTCCGCGGCGGCGCGTGCCCGCGCTTCAGCCTCGGCATGCGCCCGCGCTTCAGCCTCGGCACGCGCGCTCGCTTCCGCTTTCGCTCTGGCCTCGGCCTCGGTCTTGGCTTTCGCTTCCGCTGCGGCGCGCGCGTGGGCTTCGGCATCCGCCTTCGCTTTGGTTTCCATCGCTGCGCGCATGCGAGCTTCGGCCTCCGCCTTGGCCCTGGCCTCGGTGGCGGCCTTGGCCTCCCTCTCGGCCTTGGCGCTGGCCTGGGCCGCGGCGCGCGCTTGTTCCTCGGCTATGAACTTGGCGGCAGTTTCCTGTTTGGCTTTGGCTTCGGCGGCAGCGCGCGCGCGCGCTTCGGTTTCCTGGAGTGCTTTGGCTTCGGCGGCTGCGCGCGCGGCAGTTTCGGCGCGCGCTTTGGCGGCAGCCTCGGCCTTGGCGCGCAGCTCAGCTTCGGTATTGAGTTGCGCTACCGCCGCGGGCGAAGTGAAATCGAGATCGAAATCGTCGGCGGGCGCTGCCGCAGCCTGGCCTGCTTCGGGAGGCTGGAAAAAAACCTTGATGTAGCCGTCGGCGACTAGCTTGTCGATCGTTTGCAGCAGGATTTCTTCGTCGATGCGGGCTTTTTGCGGCAACTCGGCGACCGTGGTTTTGCCGTCGACCGCGAGAAATACCAGACCGAGATCGCGCGGCAGACGGATGGTCTTGTTCTTGACCTCGAGTACGCCTTTGGCGGTCTTGGTGAATATGGTCTGTGGGTGCATTCGGTCCAACCGTCGTTAGTGCAACAGACAGAGTTTAATACTCCACGGTCAGCACGATCTTGCCGATGTGCGCGCCCGATTCCATCAGCGCGTGCGCCTTGGCGGCCTCGGCGAGCGGGAAAGTCGCATTCACGACGGGTTTGATTTTCCCCGCCTCTATCAGCGGCCAGACCTTCGTCTCGAGTTCCTGCGCGATGCAGGCCTTGAATGCAGCGGGGCGGGTACGCAGCGTCGAGCCGGTATAGTGCAGGCGCTTGAGCATCACCGGCATCAGATTGATTTCAACCTTGGAGCCGAGCGCGAAGGCGAGCTGGATGATGCGGCCGTCGTGGATGGCGGCCTTGAAGTTTTTCTCGACGTTCGGCCCGCCGACGATGTCGAGTATCACGTGGGCGCCGCCTTCCTTGCGCACGATTTCCACGAAGTCCTCCCGCCGGTAATCGAGCACGCGGTCAGCGCCGAGCTCGCGGCAGAATCCGCACCGCGGTTCGGGGCTGTCGGTAGCGATGACCTTCGCACCGAACGCCTTGCCGAGCTGGATGGCGGTCGTGCCGATGCCTCCCGCCCCGCCGTGGACGAGGAACGTCTCGCCTGCCGCCAGGCCGGCTCCCATGAACACATTGCTCCAGACGGTGAAAAAGGTTTCCGGCAGGCTTCCCGCGTCACTCAATCCGACACCGCTGGGGATCGGCAGGCAGTGACGCGCATCGGCGGTGCAATACCCGGCATACCCGCCGCCGTTGGTGAGCGCGGTCACCTTGTCGCCGGCAGACCAGCGCTGGACTTGATCGCCCAAGGCCGCTATTTCGCCGGATACTTCGAGACCCAGCAGGTCCGAGGCGCCGGGCGGCGGTGGATAGAGTCCCTTGCGTTGCATCAGGTCGGGGCCGTTGACGCCCGCCGCGGCGACCTTGATCAGCACTTCGCCCGCTTGCGGCTGCGGTAGCGGCCGCGTTGCGACGCGCAGCACTTCCGGCCCGCCGGGCGAACTGATTTCCACGACCTGCATTTGTTGCGGTAAATGGTTGCGCATCGAATCCTCTTTCTAGGAGTTTGTCGGATTAGCCCCGACAAACTCCTAATGCAAAACCGGGGCCGGTAGAATTGCAGAAGAGGATAACAGATATCTTCCGCCTTGCTTTGCGTCTTTCGCCCTTCCTTCGCGTCTTTTGCGTTGATGCTTTTGATCCTGATTTCCTCTGCGTTTATCGGCGTTCACCTGCGGCTGATCAGTTTTCAGGATTATTGAGACTGCTTATTTGCTTTCCCTGAACATCCTGATGCGTTCCTTCAATCCCGGCACGCTGACCGACTGCACCAGCGCAGCCATATCGGCGGCGCGCGTATCGACGACCGTTTGCTCGTTGAGCCGCGCGGTCGCGGGCTGCGTCAGCACGTTGGCCGCCTTGCTTGCCGCGGCGATCAGCGCCGGCCACTCGGCTTGCGCGGCGACTTGCGTCAGAAATCCCAGGCGCAACGCCTCTTCACAGTCGAAAGTCCTGCTGGCCGTCAGCACGCCGCGCGCGGCGTCGCCGCCGATGCGATGGGCGAGGCGGCGCGTGCCGAGCACGACGCCGAAGCGCAGGCCCGGCATGCGGAACGTGGCGCCGGGCGCGGCAACACGCGCGCTGCAGGCGCAAACGATGTCGGCGCCGGCGCCGAAATTCCCGCCGTGCGCGAACGCCAGTGTTGCGAACGGCGCATGATAGAGCTGCTGCAACAGATGTTCGATGCGAATGAAGCGCAGCACGAGATCGCCCTCGGTTGCTTCGAGGTAACCGCTGAAATCGAAGCCGGCGCAGAAGTTGTCGCCGCTGGCGTTGAGGATCAGCAGCCGCGTGCCGTCGGTGTACGCGTACTCGACCGCGTTGAGCAACGCTTCGATGAGCGACGCCGACAGTGCGTTCGCTTTGTGCGGCCGGTTCAGCGTCAGATGCGTGACGTGGCCGTCGTGCTGGCGCAGCAACTCGTTATCCACCGGGGTTCATCCGCGGTCGATTTTTCCCGGCGGCATCCGGAGCGAGAATCGCGGACTCATCATCGCCGGCTTCATCGATGAGGCGCGTGAAAGCGGCGATGAATTGCCTGAAGCGCGCGTAGTTTATCATGGGGAATCACGCGATAGCGCAGAGCCCATATACTAGCACGCGACTTCAACCGCCGTTTACACGGGAAAATGCCGGCACTGACACCACAAGTATGCCGCAAGATTTTCAACCTGCATTTCCACGTCATCGACAGCCGCTCGTCGGCATGAGGATATGGTAGACATGAGACAGCACTTCGTATTGATCGGTATGCTTTTTGCGCTTGCCGGCTTTTCCACGGCTCATGCGGCCTCCCATTTCACGGGAAAGAAAGGGTTCGTGAAAGAGCCTCAGGATCAGGGTGAAGATGGCGGGCTCCCGCGAGGATCCATCCGGCCCAGCGGGCTGGTTCCCTCATTCCCGGGAGGTGCGACCTGCCCGGCGATCGCTTCGCCGTTCGGTTCCGCGACCCGCTATGACGGCAGCCGCCGTCCGGCGTCCCGCTACGGCGGTTTGCATGGCGGCATCGATCTGACCTTGGACGAGGGTACGCCGTTGCGCGCGATCGCAGCGGGCAGAATCATCAGCGTGGGTACCGGCGGTCAGGCCGAGGGAATCTACTTGTGGCTACAGCATGCACCGGCAGATAGCGGGCTGCCCTTTTGGGTTTACTCCAAGTACCAGCATCTGTTGGAAGTTCCCAGGCATGGCGTCGGCGAGGCAGTGCAGGTGGGTCAGGTCGTCGGCCTGTCTGGGAAGACCGGGACCACGGGCGGCCATTACGGAGCGGCGGGCTATCCCCATCTTCACCTGACTACCTTCGCCGGTCGCAGCGATCGATACGAGCACCAAGGCTCAAGAATACTCGCGCAGGGAGCGCGCTTTCTTGATCCTGTCGCGATTTACGTGCGGGATCTGAATGACCTCGACGAGGTTGAGCGTCTGTCGGACGATCGAAAGAAAGTCCCGATTCCGTATTTCGCTGAAAACGGCTCGATTCACCCCGCCGGAAGCCGGGTCGTTTGGCCGGTCAGCTGCATGCCGAGGTAATCAAGGAACAGTCAAATCCCGCGTTCTTGCGCCGCGCCCGCGTCGCGGAGCGTTCCGCATACACCGATGATATCGCCGGAAATCGTGGTCAATGGCGCGGCCCGCACTTCGACTCGCGACGGCCCGTCCCCCTGGCGTGCCAGATTTGCCTCGATGAACGGCGGCGTTGCCCCGCCGCGGGCGATGTTGTCGAGGAAAACCGCCACGCCGCGCTGGTCTTCTGCGATGAAAAACTCCGCGAGCAGCCTGCCGCCGGCATCGTCAGCGCTGCATCCCGTGAGCCGCGTCCACGCCGGGTTGACGTAGACGTTTTTCCCGGCGGGGTCGGTCTGAAAGACGGCTTCCTGCATGCACTCGAGCAACCGCTGCGGTGGCACGCTTGCGCCTGCAGCGGCGGCGTGCGTGGACTGTTTCTGCCGAGCCTCTATCGGCGCCGGCGCGGCGCGCGCCAGCTGAGCGTTCAGCCGCGCGCGCAACTCCAGTTCCACCCGTGGCTTGAGCGCGGCCGTCAGCTTTGATCGTATCTCGGCTTCCAGCGCCGGGCGCAGCGCGACTACCAGCTTGCCGCGCAGTTCCTCCTCCATCCTCGGGCGCAGCGTCTTCACCAAAGTAGCGCGCAGTTCCTCCTCCACCTTGGGCCGCAGCGCCGCCGTGAGTTGTGTGCGAATTTCAGCTTCGGAAATAGCCGGCGCCGATGGTGCCCTGGACGCCGGCTGGTCCGCGTCGGGAAGCGGCGCGGGTGCCGCGACCGCAGCTTGCGGCGGCTCCGCTCGCATTGCGTCCAGCAGGTTGCGCTCCAGTTTGGTGAAATCCAGGGTCTGCAGGACTTCCTGCTCGAGCTCACGGATCTGCGCGTCGAGTTGCGGCGTATCGACGCTGTCGTCTGCCGGCTGAGCTATGGTGCCGAGAGCCCGCACCAAGCCTTTGTGCTGCAGAGCCCCCAAGGCTTTCAGAAACCTGGCGTCCGTGAGATCCGGGAATTGCGGGCGCAGCTCGCCGACGCTCGCCTTGCCATCGACCAGCCGTAGCAGACGCACCGCGTCGTAATGCAGGTCGCCGCCTTCGGTTTTTGCCTCCTGTATGCCCTTGGCGGTCTTGCTGAGAATTAAGGTGGTATCCACTGGTTTGAAGATTATCCCCCCGCGCTGGACGCTGTGGGAAGAGGTTGCTAGAGCCTATTTTATATAACCGGCCAATGAATGGGTATAGACAAGTCAGCGGGCATCCATCATAGCACCCCGACTGAGTATCGCGCCGCGACGGCCAACGATGCGATAATGGGAACCTGGAGCGTGCCTGAATGCCATCCAGCGTATTCGACATGATTCTGCTGCGCCACCTGTGGGGCACGGATGAGCTGCGCGCGATTTTCTGCGACGAGAACCGCGTCCAGAAGTGGTATGACATCGAGGCCGCGCTCGCGCTCGAGCAGGCCGGACTCGGTATCATCCCGCGCGCCGCGGCGCAGGAGATCGCGGCCCGGGCCGAGGTCGCCAACGTCGATCTCGAGGCCATCGCGGCGGAAATCCGCCGCATCAAGCATCCGCTGGTGCCGGCATTGCGCGCGCTGCAGCGGCAATGCCAGGGCGACCTCGGCGAGTACGTGCATTTCGGCCCGACCACGCAGGACGTGCTCGATACCGGCGTGGTGCTGCAGGTGAAGCAGGCGCACGCGATTTTCCTGCGCGATCTGCGCGGCATCGGCCGCGAACTCTACCGTCTCGCCGAAACCCACAAGCACACGCCGATGACCGGCCGCACCCACGTGGTGCAGGCGCTGCCGATCACGTTCGGCCACAAGTGCGCGGTGTGGCTGTCGGAAATGTCGCGTCACTTCGAGCGCATGCGGCAGCTCGAAGCGCGCGTATTCGTCGGCATCCTGGTCGGCGGGGTCGGCACCAAGGCCTCCTACGGGCCGCAGGCAATCGAGCTCGACAAGCGGGTGATGAAGCGGGTCGGGCTCGGCGTCGCCGATATCAACTGGCAGCCGGCGCGTGACCGGCTGGCAGAATACGTGAGCGTGCTGGGTCTCATCGGCGGCACGCTCGGCAAGATCGCAAATGAAATCATCAACCTCGAGCGCAACGAAATCGACGAGCTCGAAGAGCCGTTCAACGAAGGCAAGGTCGGCTCGTCGACCATGCCGCACAAGCGCAATCCTTCGGTGTGCGAGAACATCGTGTCGGTGAGCCGCGCGATCCGCTACAGCGTGGGCCTGATGCAGGAAGCAATGTTCGTCGAGCACGAACGCGACGGCGCCGCGTGGCGCATGGAATGGAAAGCGCTGCCAGAGGCATGCCTGATGATGGGCGTGATGCTGGCGCAGACTCACTACGTGCTCGCGGGGCTCAAGGTCAACGCCGACAGGATGCGCAGCAACCTCGACCTGCTCGGCGGCTTCCTGATGTCGGAGCGCGTGATGTTCGCGCTTTCCGACAAGATCGGCAAGCAGACCGCGCACGAACTGGTGTACGAGGCCTCGATGCACGGCATGGAGCACGGCGTCACGTTCGAAAAGTCGCTGCTGGAAAACCAGCAGGTGCGCGAAGCGTTGAGCGAGAAGGAATTGCGCGCCTTGCTCGACCCGACGACCTACGTCGGACTCGCGCCGCAGATCGTCGACGACGTGCTGGCGCAGGTCAAGGCGAGCGGCTGGCTGAACTAACATCGGTAAGCGGTGAGCGGTTAACGACAAGGTAGCGAAGAAGGGTTGATTTTACCGCTTACCGCTCACCGCTTACTCATAACATGAACATCACCATACTCGACGATTACCACGACACGGTCAGGGCACTCGCGTGTTTCAGCAAGCTCGCCGGCCATAACGTTAGGATCTGGAACTCGCTTACCTGGCCTCTCGTTTATTATCGGCGTAAATCGGCGTTTATCTGCGGTTAAACGTTTTTTCGTTTTTTTTGAGATTGGGCCTAGTCAAGTTTGTTGCGCGCCCGGGCGGCCGTTGGCGACGGCGAAAGTCGCAAGTGTCGAAATACCGCTGTCCGCCCGTTTTTCGCTGTCGAGCGCGCGCAGTGTCGCCGTGCATTCATTGCGCCGAATTTCCACTGTCACATAGCCGCGCTTTTCGCCGTTGCCGTAGCGCAGGTGCGGGTTTTCCGCGAGCCAGGCCAGCACCCGCTTTTGCGAGGGGCCCTGCGAAGTGATCGAGGTGCCGCAGAACTCGGTGGCGACGACCGGCGAGCGCGGATCGTCGAAATCCGGTTTGAGGTCGGCGATCCAGGTGCAATGTACATCGCCACCGATCACCAGCGGATTCGACGGCTTCACCTGCGCGATGTCATTGAGCAGCCGTGCGCGCGCGACCGGATAGCCATCCCAGCCATCGGTCCAGTAGCTCTGGCCGAGGCCCCTCTTGTGGTCGTGCTGCGCCATCAGCGTCTGCTGGGCGATTACGTTCCATTTTGTGCGCGTGTGCGCGAGGCCGTTCTTGAGCCATGCTTCCTGCGTGCTGCCGAGCATGGTGCGGTCGGACGCGAGCCGTTCGGCGCAGTCTGCGACCACATTGCTGCCGCCGCGCCCGGGTTTCGGGCACGCTTGGCGCGTGCGGTATTGCCGGTCGTCGAGCACGAAGAATGTCGCAAGGTCGCCGAACACAAAGCTGTCGTAAAGCTGCGCGTCGGGCCCGCGCGGCAGCGCGCGGCGCGCCAGCGGCATGTGTTCGTAATAGGCCCGGTACGCGGCGGCGCGGCGCGCCAGGAAATTCGGGTCGAGATACTCGGATTGATCGCCGGCGTAATCGTTGTCCACTTCGTGGTCATCCCACGTCACGATCCACGGCGCGCTGGCGTGGCTGCGCTGCAGGTTGGGATCGCTTTTATAGAGCGCGTACCGGTTGCGATACTCGCTCAAGGTGTAGGGTTCGCCGGCATTGTGCTTGCGGACGTGGTTGCGGCCCCACGACGACTCGTAGATATAGTCGCCCAAAAATACCACGAGATCGAGATCCTCGGCCGCCAGATGCCGATGCGCCGCAAAGTATCCCTGTTCGTACTGCTGGCACGACGCGAATGCGAAGCGCAGCCGTTCGACGATCGCATTGACCGCCGGCGCGGTGCGCGTGCGCCCCACCGTGCTCACCGCATCGCCTGCCATGAAGCGATACCAATACCAGCGTGCCGGCTCGAGCCCGCCCACTTCGACGTGCGCGCTGTGTGCAAGCTCCGGCGTCGCGAGCACCGCGCCTTTTTGCGCGATATCGCGAAAATGCTCGTCGCGCGCCAGTTCCCAGCTCAACTCGACGCTTGAGTTCGGCATACCTCCGCCCGCGAGCGGCTCGGGAGCGAGCCGGGTCCACAGCACCACGCCGTCCGGACGCGGCGAGCCCGAGGCGACGCCGAGTGTAAATGGATCCTTGCCGAAACGCGGCTGCGCCCGTACTCTGCGTGGCGCCATCGGTGCGAAGAGCGCCGCTGCTGCAAGACCCGCCGCGATGCGCAGCATGGCGCGGCGTCGCTGCGACGGCGGCATGTCTGCGGGAGCCGCGCGGCGCAAACATTCAGAGAGGAATTTTATGTTCATGCAGACGATTTGTGAGCCGGCGAGATATTATGCCTGCACACAATGTCTATTTCGTGACGGTTTGCAAGATGTGCCGTTGCCCCTTCAATGCGCGAGCGCACGTCTGCCGTAAGAACCGCCTCTTTCTTTGCCGATGTGACGATAGCTTCCAGTTGAGTGAGCATTGAAGCAAGCGTTTCCCGCGTTGATTTATGGTCGGCAACGACGGCCTCGAGGGTACCTTCGTGCTTCATCATTCCGGCGGTAGCTTTGGAATGGGGCGAGAGCAAGTCGGCCCGGCAGCCAGCTCCGCCTGCGTGTACCGACTCGCCTTTGCCAGGTGGATCGGGAATGGGGGAGAACCTAGCCCAAATTCCACCGTGCAGTGACCGGGCAACAGACTCGTCCTGAGCGCGCCAATTTCTTTCTGAACGAAATGCCCGTCGTCGTCTCCGAGCCAAATCTCCGTGGCCGGGGAAGCCGCGACGACAATCAGCTCGTAGTAAATCGGCTTGGCTTCTGTATTGGACATAAGCTGCTTCCCCGCTCCCATTCACGCCCAACGTGTACCAGTTAGTCTAAAAGGCGATTTGCATTTCGCCATTCTGCACTTGCCATTGTCACGCCTCAAAACGATCTTAGCCATGCCCGGATTTCCTCCCATGCGGGAATGACGCAGTGCCTTGTTGCTCGCGATGTTAGCCCGAGGCTGCGTTGCGGCCGGCGATGCGTCCGGTGACGAAGCATTAGGGCGACTTGCAACGTCGCAAAATTACTTTTTCTTGGGGCGATACTTGACTCCCGGCAGGCCGTCGAAATCGTCGTCCTGCGTCCAGATCGTTGCGTCGAAACGGCGTGCAGTCGCTAGAATGACGCTGTCCGCTAAAGGAAGTTTACTGGTAACGCCGGTCTTGGCTGCGGAAAGTGCGAGGGCGCTGTCCAAATCCACGACTTTTCCCTGTTGCAGGATCGCCGCAGCTTGAAGAGCTTCCCCCTCCGAACACTGCTGCAAGAGCCGCTTGAATACTTCCAGCAGCACAATCGAAGGAACGATCAGTTCTTCAGTCGCCTCGATGGCCGGCGCGAAGAAGCCGGCGTTGGGGCCGTCGGCAAAGTATTCGAGCCAGGCGGACGAGTCGACGACGTTCACACGCGATCCCGATCGCGCGCAACGCGGGTATCGATGCCGCGCACAAATCCCCGCATCGACTTGGCGGATCGCAATGGAATAAATTCAATCCTGTCCTCGTACTGGATCGCCTGGACTTTCTGACCAGGTTCCAGTCTCAGGGCTTCTCTTATCTGCTGCGGGATTACTACCTGAAACTTAGGAGAAATAGTGACAACGGACATGGTGTCCTCGCGATGGTATTACGATTACCCAATCTATCACGAAATCGTTTTACGGACAATTCCCTTGCCGAACAGCATTTGGCCGCTGATAAACGCCGATTAACGCCGATAGACAGCCACGCCTTGTGTTAGGTTTTGATCTTATCCGCGTTCATCTTCCTTTCCTCTTGGTTCCGGCGGCGCTTTTCGCGCGAGGCGCCCGCATGCCCCGCCAGCGCGCAATGTTGTCGTGATGCACGTCGAACAGGTCGAGCACTCTCCCGGCGGTGTGGTTGACGATGGCGTCGATGGTTTTGGCCTTGCTGTAGAACGCCGGTACCGGCGGGAAGATCACGCCGCCCATTTCGGTCACGGCGACCATGTTGCGCAGGTGCGCGAGGTTGAGCGGCGCCTCGCGCACGAGCAGCACCAGCCGCCGGCGCTCCTTGAGAATCACGTCGGCGGCGCGCGTGATCAGGTTATCGGAGTAGGCGTGCGCGACGCCGGACAGCGTCTTCATCGAGCACGGCGCGATCACCATGCCGTGCGTGATGAACGAGCCGCTCGCAATCGAGGCACCGACATCGCGCGGGTTGTGCACCACGTCGGCAAGTTTATTGATGTCCTTGCGCGCGAGCCCGTATTCCTGCCATGCGTTGAGCACGCCGGCCTCGGACACGATCAAATGCGATTCCCAGCCGCCGATTGCGCGCAACTGCTGCAGGATGCGGATGCCGTAGATCGAGCCGGAGGCACCGGTGACTGCGACGATCAGACGCTTGTTCATAAACTGGCCCCTCGGTAAATGTATGGCGTGCTCCTTGAATTCGGCTTCGTGCGGTTTGCCGCAACCGGTATCCTACACCGCCCGCCGTGCGGACTCGCGTGCTGGCGGCGGATAGGGAATAGTAGAACAGCCCGTGGCAGTTGACGCCGCATGCGGGCCAGCGTTGATGTCACGATTCACCATTCACCACTTACCATTTACTCGCTTCGGCGGCATGGTGAAATAAGTGCCGCGGCCGCTCGCGACCAGCGCGCTTTCGCTGTCATAGACATAGGCTTCGGCGGTCGAGAACTGGCCGCCCATGCGCACCACTTTCGCTTTCGCGATCAGGTCTCCAGGCATTGCCGCCTTGTGATAGTTGACGTGGATGTCGATGGTCGGCACCGGGCGGCCGAGTTGAGCGGCGATTGCGTAATCGGCGGCGACGTCGATGATCGCGGCAAGGATGCCGCCGTGCGTGTGGCGGCGGTCGGGATTGGCCACCCATTCCTCGCGCCACGCCGTTTTGACCTCGATGCCGTCGGCATCCATTTTCAGGATGGTGAAGTTGATCCAGCGATTGAACGGTTCGCGCGTGATCAGCTGCTGGAGTTTTTCCAGCGTCATCGGTGTTTCAGCCATATTTGCTCCATCTCAAATAGCAGAAAGACACTTGAAGCTATCCCAAAAACAGCAACGGCCGATGAAACCACAGATAAACACGGATGAACGCGGATAAGGTCGACGCTAGAGTCCCAACCATGGAAAACGTGCATTTCCCTGTGGTTAGCGCCGTGATTTCCGTGTGTCCTGCGGCCTGGAAACGCCTGATTCTTATCAGTGTTTATCTGCGTTCATCTGTGGTTAGCCATTGCTTTTCAGATTTTTGAGATGGGTTCTAATTGCGTCAGCCGTTGTCGCCGGTGAGCGCGAGGTTCATCACCGTGCTGCTGGTCATGACCGCGGACAGCACCATGTTGCGCGCGGACTCGATCTGCTCGCGCGAAATGCGCTCGGCCGTTTCGCCGTCGCCGCGCGCAAGCGCTTTCACCAGTGCGCGATGCTCATGCTGCATCTCTTGCGAGCGGTTGCGCAGTCCGAGCCCGAGGTGCAGGAGCCGCGTCATCTGGTCGAGCAGCTGCGCAATCATGTTGGCGAGCCGGCAGTTGCCGGTTGCCTGCGCGATCGCCACCTGCAGCGCCGTGTTGGCGTCGAGAAAGCGGGTGATGCTTTTTGCGTCATTCGGTTGATAGCCGGCACGGCAAGCGTCGTCGAGCACGCGCAGCCGCTGGGCGTCAACTTTGCCCGCCGCCATGCGTGCCGCCGCGGGCTCGAGCATCAGCCGCAACTCGAACACGTCATGGATGTCTTTCAGCGTGACCGGCGTCACCATGTAGCCGCGGCGCGGGATCGCGCGCACTAGGCCGTCGTGCGCCAGCCGAATCAGCGCCATGCGCACCGGCGCCTTGCCGAGGCGGTAGTGCGTGCACAGCTGCGGTTCGGAGATTTCAGTGCCGGGAGCGATCGTGCAGGTGATGATGTCGTGCCTGATGCGCTCGTAGGCGCGGTCGGTCAGCAGCGGGATGGCTGGCGCGACGCTGCGGGGGCGGCTGGGCGGGGAAGTGACCACGAGTGAGTTCCGGATGCGCTTGAAATACTATGGGGCGTCTTGTGACATGTCAATAACAATGGCGCCTGGCCCCCATGGCACTACCTTAAGTACGTCGCACGCGGGCGCCGAACAATTCCTGTAGGGTGCGCCCTGCGCACCGGTTCGCGCGGTGGTGCGCAGGGCGCACCCTACATGCCGGAATAGGCTTAAGGTAGTGACATTGGCGTCTAGCCCGGTTTAATGTCGTTGAATCCCGCTTGCTGCACGCGGGCCAACGCAACACCGTCAATGCCTTCAGGGTTTTCGCAATTTGGCGAAGGAATCCGCGGGAGACGCCGGGCCCAGGCCAATTTTGCGCAGTCGCATCTCGTTGATCTCGGAGAGCATGAGGAGGTCTTCGACCACGTCCTGCGGAAAGCCCTGCCGCGAGTCGCGATCGTTGACGATCAGGTTTCTGATCAAGAGCGCACAGGTTTCCGAAGGCCACACTGCAGTGAGTTTTTGCGCGATGTGCGCAAACTGTTGCTCGAGGGTGGATTCGGGAAGACCGTCGGTCGGCTTTTGCGGCGGCCGGATGCCGGCATTATCCCAGCGATCGTGCTCCGGGCGCTCGAACTGTTCGCGTTGTTTGAGCAGCGCCGCGAATTCCTCATCGGAAAGCATTGACGGAAAATCTTGTGTCATGGGCCGTTACAAACCTTAAACCGGTTAATCGCCGGGCGCCCGACAAGCTTACGGGAACCCTGGCGCCAGGGCTGTGAAGTTATGCTCATTGCCTGCGATCGACCGTGATTTTTTCCGCGTCGGCATGGGGAAGATTCAGCCCGGCGAAGGAGAAATCTGACGGTCGGCGCACTTCGCAGCAGTGACGACGCCGGCAGCCGGGGCAGGGAACAGGATACGAAACTCAATCAGTCCGGCGGCATGGTACCGGCGGATTGCGATGTTACGCATTTGGAACGGTACCACCGCGTTCAGCGGCTGGCCCAATGTCCGCCGACAGATGGGCGGGCGCAATGCCTAGGAGTTTGTCGGACTTAGCAGCGACAAACTCCTAGCGCACGAAAATGACGATCGGAAACACCGCTACGGCGAGCAACAATATCAACCACTCGAGATTGTTGCGCTTGAGCCAGCCGGTGAAGTGCAGAATCAGGATAATGATGGCGATCACGTAAAATGCGTAAAACGCCATGATGAGCTTCCCTGGTTGTTTTGTTAGTGCATAGCATAACCCAGAATTGGCTTAAAAAACAGGGTATATGCCGTTTGTGCGCAGATTTAAGCGGACGCCGCTCGTTTTCGGACGGACCTCCGCCGGGACGCGCTCGGGCCGTCCGCCGCGCGGACGCATGTCATCGGCCGTCAGCGCCGCTCTTGTGCGATTTGTTCGGCCGCGCGTAGCCCGAACACGACGCCTCTGATCAGGCCGCCGACATAGCCGCAGCCCGTGCCTCCTTCCAGCCCGCCGGTGGTAACGCCGATCGCGTACAGGCCGTCGATCGGCGCTCCCCCCGGCCTGCGTACGCGGCCATGCTCGTCGGTCGCGATCCCGCCAAACGTATACGTGATGCCCGCGCACAGCGGCACCGCGTAGTAGGGTGGTTTACTTAGGGGGAGCGGCTGCAACTTAGTGGAAGTGCGCGGCGGGTTCAATGTATCCAGCCGCGCCGCGCTTAGCGCTGCGTTGTAGGCGCCGATGGTCAATTCGAGGCGTTCCGCGGGAATACCGGTTTGCACCGCGAGCTCCTGAAAGCTGTTCGCCTTGAGTATCGTGCCGCCGGCTTTGGCGTAATTCGGATTCGCGGGTATCCGCGCCGTCCGGCCTGGGCCTTCCCAGATCGCCTCGTCGAAGATGGCCCATGCCGCCAGCGGATTCTCGAGCTTGGCGATGACGTTCGCCACGTACACGCCGCCCAGCCCCTCATCGACAAAGCGCTCGCCCGCGGTATTGACGACGATGCCGACGGTCCCCAACTCATCGAGTTGGGGATATGGCCAGACCTTGTCGTTGGTAAACGCGTCCCGCGACAGCATGTGGCCGTAAAAATATTTTGCTTCGGTGACATGAGCGCCGAGAGCCTGCGCCATGCGCAAGCCATCGCCGACGCCGGTGCCCGCGCCGCGTTGCTTGAGTTTTTCAGGCGCGGCGGAGATATGTTGCCGCACCAGCTCGGCGTTTCCCTGGAATCCTCCGTCGGCGAGTATCACGGCGCGCGCCTTGAAATGGTGTACGCCCTCGGCGTTGGTCGCTTCGACGCCCGTGCACCGCCCGGCCTGCTGCATCAGCGCGGTTGCCGGCATGTTGCGCAACATCTTGCCGCCGCGTTTCTCGAGGTTGGCGGCGAGCGTGCGCAGCGTCAGGTCCGGGCCGCGGCCCCTCCAGTCGAGCCCGGGCGTAATCGGCCGCGGGGGCGCGAGCACCCATTGCTGCCACACGATGTTGCCGACGCGAATGAATTTCGCGCCTTGTTGTTGCAGCCAATCGACAGCTCTGCCGCTGGTGGTGGCAAGCGCCCTCGCGAGAGCCGGGTCGGCGTTGCCGGCGGTGGCGTCCTTGATGACCTCGAACAGCGCTTCAGGAGGTTCCTTGACGTTATGAAACGCGAGATGGATCACGCCTCCCGAATAACGCGAATTGCAGAGGTATCGTTCATCGGTGCCGCGCTCGAGCAGCGCGACTCTCAGACCCTGTTCGGCTGCGCGGCTCGCTGCGGTAAGTCCCGCGATTCCGCCCCCCACGACGACTACATCGAAATCGTTCGACTCGTTCATTCGATCCTCTCTATTTGGGAATCAGCATGTCGGCCATGACCCGCACCAGCTCGACATAACTTTTCAGCAGCACATAGACGACCAGACCGCCAATGACGCCCGCGATCAACGCGAGCCAATGCCACGCGGCTCCCGCTACTGCTGCTACGGCTGCGCACAACGGCAACAGGGCAACCACCACCGCCAGCACGTTGCCGCGTTCGACGATAAGCTTGATGATCGGATACTGGTCCATCGGTTCGGATGCTCCTTCCGGTTTCGTTATATGGCGTCGTCGCTCGCCGGCGTGGTGACGACGATGAAGACCAGATCCTGAAAGCCGGTGTTATGCAACGCATGCACGGTGCCGGGCGGAATGAAAATGAAATCGTGCCGCCTTACCACCTGAGTCTTGCCGTCGAGTTCCATCAGTCCTTCACCCTCGAGGATATGATAAATCTGTTCCTGTATCTTGTGGCTGTGGGCAGCAACATGTCCTTTGGGCTGGTAGCTCGAGATCCGGTAGTCGACATGTTTTGCGCCGCTGGCGGCGGGGTTGACCAGCATCTTCGAATAAGCGCCGTCGACGTGTCCTGCGTCGGGTAATTCCCACGGGAATTCCGCCGCATTCCTGATGAACGCGCCCTTTTTCATTTGACGATCTCCTTCACTATACTACATTCGACAGCGCATGGGACAAAAATAAATATTATAACTCGTATCAACAGCGTGCGAAAACGATGCAAGATGCTTTTGTGTCCGCGGTTCGATCCATAAACGAAATTACCCGACGGCGCGACGGCAATTTCGGCGCATACCGAGAAGAGAGTTGCGCCCGCAGATGCGGAGGGGCGCAAAGACCTCGCCGGCACCATGCTGCGCGCGCCGCGCTTGACTTGACGCGCCCGGGGAGCGCATGATGTGCTGCAATGTGCGTTGCGAAGAACCCCGGCATCAGAGCAGCGTTGCATAGTCACAGGACGGCGGCGACGGGCGCATGGTCGGGGTAGGGCATGAGTAACCGGTGAATCAATATATGCCAACCGCGAATACCGATCGCTACACCCTCTTTCTTCAACCAGGGTGAAGCAGCTGCCTTCAAACGAAAGAGTTTCTTTCGAAGAATGGCATCGCTTTCGAGATCGTTGACGTGATGAACAATCCCGCCGGACGCGAGCGGATGCTGGCAATGGGCGTGCGTAACATCCCGCTGCTCGTGCGCGGCGCGGAGTATGTATTTTGTCAGGTATTGGAGGATGTGGCGAAGTTTGTTGGAGTTAGGGGCTTCCACGAGGAGAAACTGGCACCAGATGCATTGATGCGGAAGTGGCAAACGGTGCTGGCGGCCGGCCAGCGCTATATCCGCCAGTTTCCGCTGGATCGCCTTGACGAGCGGTTGATCGACACGCGCGACCAGTCAATCCGCCACATGGGTTACCACGTTTTCCGCATCGGCGAGGCTTTTTTGGAGACGGTCCTTAACGGCGTTGAGGACTGGGTAGCGGTTTCGATGGCGTCGCCGCCCGCGGCATTGCGCACCGGCGAGGATGTCGCGCATTACGGGGAGTCGGTCAAGCAACGGCTTGACGGGTGGTGGCGCGCGCAAACGGACAAATCATGCGCCGTACCGGTGAAGACATTCACCGGCGTGCAGCCGCTATCCGATTTTCTCGAACGTCAGACCTGGCATTCGGCGCAACACGTGCGCCAGCTCGCCGCGGTACTCGAGCGTTTCGGCATCGCGCCCGATGGACCGCTCAGCGTGGACGACTTGGCCGGGTTGCCGCTGCCCTCGGGCTTGTGGGAATAGTCCCTCCTGCCGTTCGCCGTCGTCCGTAAAAGCGATGGCGGTGATGTCGCGAACATTGGATTCATCGGGCTCGGCCGCATGGGACTTCCCATGGCGGAGCGCCTCATCCAGGCGGGCCACTCGCTCACGGTGCACGACCGCAGCCGGCTGCCGTGCGGCGGCTCGTCGCCAGGGGTGCGCAACCAAGCACCGAGTTCGCTGTCCGCGCCCTTTGTTGACGAAACGGTCAATCGACCTTCACGCCCGCTGCCTTCACGATCTTGCCCCAGCGCTCATAGTCAAAGCGGATCTGCTTCGCGAACTCCTGGGGCGTGCTGGGTGACGGGGTCATACCCAGGACGCGGATGCTTTTCTGAACTGCCGGATCTTTCAGCGCGGCAACGAACCCGGCGTTTAGGGCGTTGATGATGGCTTCGGGCGTTCCCGTGGGGACGGCGAATCCATACCACTCCGGGACGTCGCTCAGTTCGGGATAGCCCTGCTCGAGTGCGCTCGGGACATCAGGAAGGGCTTCATTGCGTTCTTTGCTGAACACCGCGATCGCGCGGACCTTCCCGGTCTTCACGTGCGGAACGATCGCGGGGGGACTGGAAATCAACAGGCCCACGTCACTGGCCAGCAATGCGATCACGGCCGGCCCCGCGCCCGTGTACGGAACATGCACCAGGTTCGTGCCCGTGGTCAGTTTGAACAATTCCCCGACCAGCTGCGGGCCCGATGCGGACGTTCCAAACGTCAATACGCCCGGCTTGCTCTTGGCCAAGTCGATCAGTTCCTTCAGGGTCTTCGCGGGCACGCTGGGATTCGCCACCAGCACGTACCAATTCTCCGTGCCTCCCGAGACAGCGGCAAAGTCCTTGATCGGATTGTAGCCGGGGTCGCTGTACATGTGCGGGTTGATCGTCAGCGTGCCGTGGATCACCAAAGTGACCGTGTATCCATCCGGCCGCGCTTTGGCGCCGATGGCTGTCCCGAGGTTTCCCTGCGCCCCGCCACGATTGTCGATGACGACCGGTTGCCCCCAGATCTCGCTCAGTTTCTTGTTCAGGATGCGAGCCAGCGTGTCGGTCCCGCCGCCCGGGGGGAAGGGGACGATCAGCCGCACCGGCCTCTCCGGAAACGGCGCCGCGGCGTAACTGGGCACGGCCGTTATTGCCAGACACAGTACAAAAGACCTAATCAGGTTCTTCATGATTCTCCTTCGATTTTCCGGCGAATCCATACGGTCCTCCCTTTTGTTCCCTACTATTCACTTTCCGAAGAATGGCGGAACCCTACTCGGGTTTTATGCCCGCATTCTTGATGACCTTCTCCCACTTCACTGCCTCTTGCTGCATGAACGTGCCAAATCCTTCCGGCGCGCTACCGATGTAATCAATGCCCAGCTTTCGTATGCGCTCCTGGACATCCGGCTCGTTGAAGATTCGCGTTATCTCCGCGTTAAGCTTATTCACCAGCGGCCGCGGCGTGCGGGCCGGTGCCAGGATGCCCCACCATTCTTCTGCGACAGGGCCGCGAAAGCCCGACTCATGCAGCGTGGGAATTTCCGGAAACAGCGGCTGCCGCTTTGCGCTCGTAACAAATATGGGACGAATGTGCCCCGCTTTGATGGCTGTTGACACAGTGAACAATCCGGACATCACTTGTGGACAACGTGGCTGCTAATTACGTTGACAAGCGTATAGCCATCAGGCGCCGCCCTCGCCGCGATTTCAGTACCTGTCATGCCGGCGACCCCGGGTCTGTTGTCCACTACGACCGGTTGCCCCCAGTGCTCCGACATCTTTTCGCTGATGATTCGCGACAACATGTCCGTCGTTGCGCCGGCTGCGAATGGCGTTATCAGCCGAATCCGTCTGGCGGGATAGTCGCCGGGCGTTTGCGCATTTCCGGGCAGTGAAGAAATAACGGCTGCAAATAACGCGAGCAGCCGCAAAAATGCAAATGCATTCATCGATAGCCTCCTGATCATTGACCTAAAAGCAGCGCCGATGTTCTCATGTCTTCTCCTTTTAGGGATCGTTCGAGTGACGATCGCGTACCCGCGCGGCACTTGCATTTGTTCGCACATTAAGATACTTTCCCCCAACTGTCAATGACTCTCCATGAGGTTGCATGGGTTCAAGACTTTTTTCGCCTTTCACGCTTAGAGCGCTCACGTTCCAAAATCGCATCATGGTCTCGCCGATGGGGCAGTGTTCGGCTGAAGATGGCTGCGCGACACACTGGCATTTGATGCATCTCGGAAACTTGGCCATATCGGGAGCGGGTGCGGTCGTTGTGGAAGCGACCGCCATCAATCCCAGCGGGCGTAACACTCCAGTCGACCTTGGTTTATGGAACGATCAACAAGCCGAAGCGCTTGAGATGCCACTTGCCTTCTGCCGTCGGCATTCGAGCGCCAAGCTTGGCCTGCAGCTGTGGCATGCCGGGCGGAAAGGTTCCGTGATGCCCGCGTGGGAGCGCAATAAACTGATTCCGCAAGATCGTGGCGGTTGGCAGGTATACGGAGCATCCGATATTCCATATCCGGGACGCCACCAACCACGCGCTCTCGAGCCGGATCAGATCGAGCAGTGCATCGGGGACTTTGTCGCCGCGGCGAAGCGCGCCGACCAGTTGAATCTGGATTTCCTGGAGATTCATGGCGCGCACGGTTATTTGATTCACAATTTTCTGTCGCCGCTCACGAACACGCGTAGCGATCGATATGGAGGGGATCTCGAGAATCGCATGCGTTTCGCACTTGAAGTATTTCAAGCGGTGCGCGCGGTGTGGCCAAGCGAGAAACCGCTGGGGATGCGGCTTTCGACGACCGATTGGGTGGACGGGGGTTGGTCGCTCGCGGACAGCGTGGTTCTCGCAACAAGGCTTCGTGCTCTTGGATGCGACTACATTACGGCGTCAAGCGGGGGCGCGGTTCCCGAGCAGAACATCAACATTCATTCCGGCTACCAGGTGCCTTTTGCCGATGAGATCAGGCGCGAAGCAAAAATCGCGACCATTGCCGTGGGCCTCATTATCGAGCCGCGCCAAGCCGAGGAGATTCTTGCGCGCGGCCAGGCAGACATGGTCGCGCTCGCGCGCGTAATGCTTTTCAATCCGCGTTGGCCTTGGCACGCGGCCATTGAATTGGGCGAGGAACCCAGTATTCCGCCGCAGTACGAGCGGGCTCATCCGGCGATGCGCCGAATGGATTTTCTCAAGGCGAAGCGTGACAGCTGATATCACCGATGGCTGCGCACCTTCCTGATCCCGGATCGATGTCGCGCGCGCGTTGGCGATCGGCGGAATCACATTCCTAGGAGTTTGTCGGACTTAGCCCCGACAAACTCCTAACGGACCGTTAAGTCCGACAGGCTGCTAGGCAGATATTCAATATGGATGATTACTACGATGTTGTCGTTGTGGGCGGAGGCAATGCCGCATTGTCCGCGGCACTGTCAGCAAGAGAGGGCGGCGCGACGGTCGCGGTTCTCGAATGCGCGCCCATGGAAGAGCGTGGCGGAAACAGCAGCTACACCGCGGGGGCAATGCGCTTTGCCTACAACGATGTTTCCGATCTTCAAAAGCTGATGCCCGATCTCAGCATGAAGGAATGGGAGAGCTACGAGTTTGGCGCCTACCCCGAAAAGGCCTTCTTCGCGGATCTGGCGGCGGTGAGCCAGTATCGCACGGATCCGATCTTGGCCGACATCCTGGCCCGTGAAAGCTACTCTGCGGTGATGTGGTTGCAGGAGAAGGGCGTGCGATTCCTGCCGTACAGACGCCAAAGCGCCAAGGTCGGGGACAAGATCAAATGGTTCGGTGGCTTGGTTGTTGAAGCAGTCGGTGGCGGAATCGGGCTGGTGGATTTCGAGTATCAGGCCGCGGAGAAAGCGGGCGTCCTGGTGTTTTATCGCACGTTTGCTTGCGCTTTACTCGTAGATGACGACGGTGTTTCAGGCGTTGTTATCAATCACGACTCCAAGAGGAGAGAGCTTCGCGCAGGGGCGGTGATTCTTGCGTGCGGTGGATTCGAGGCCAATGCGGAATGGCGCGCTCGCTATTTGGGCCCAGGATGGGATCTAGCCAAGGTGAGGGGTTGTCGATACAACCAGGGCGCCGGCATCCGGATGGCAATTGACGCTGGCGCGCAATCGTGCGGAAACTGGTCCGGCTGCCACGCAATTTCCTGGGAGCGGAACGCGCCCACCTATGGCGATCGATCCATCGGAGAGCTATTCAGCAGACATGGTTTTCCTTATGGAATCGTGGTCAACGCGGAGGGAAGTCGTTTCCTCGACGAGGGCGCCGACTTTTATCTGTACACCTACGCAAAGTATGGACGCGCGGTGTTGCAGCAACCGGGACAGTTCGCCTGGCAGATCTTTGATGCGCAGGCGAAGCATCTCATGCATGACGAGTACCGCATCAAGCAGGTGACGCGTGTTACGGCGGATTCGATCGACGAGCTTGTCCGAAAAATTGAAGACGTGGACAAGGTGCGGCTGGCGAAAACAATCAGTTCGTACAACGCGGCGGTCACCCGCGATGGAAAATTCGATCCCACCATCAAAGACGGTGTCGGAACGAGGGGTTTGGAAATCCCCAAATCCAACTGGGCTCTTCCACTGGAAGTGCCGCCCTTCGAGGCCTACGCGGTGACATGCGGCATTACTTTCACCTACGGCGGAGTGAAGATCAATGCTGACGCCAATATCGTGGATATCGACGATCGGCCGATCCGAGGTCTTTACTCGGCCGGCGAAATGGTGGGCGGAATTTTCTATTTCAATTACCCAGGCGGATCGGGTCTGACCAACGGAACTGTGTTCGGCCGAATAGCGGGGCGCGAAGCGGCACGATTCGCCACAATCGAGCGGCGTGCTGGGGTCGTGACGAAAGTCGGCTGATATTTGAAAGAGACAAGATGAATTTTGATTTGAGTTCCGACCAGCACATGATGCGCGATGCATGCCGTCGCGTGATGGCCACGGCGATCCAGCCGATCCTTGATCAATCACCCATCGACCGCCCCTTGCCCAAGGCCGCGGCAAAGCAAGTGCTGCAGCATCTTGCACAGCTGGGGCTTACCGCCGCGAGGCTTCCAGAGGATGCTGGCGGTCCTGGAATGACGGTGCTTGACTATGGGCTGCTCTGCGAGCAGCTGCCACCGGTAGTCGCGTTCATTTTGCTGCCTCAGGAAACCACCATCGCGCGTATCCACCACGGCTGCAGCGCCGAACAACGCGAGCGCTTGCTGCCGGAACTGATCGGCGCGAACCGCATTGTATGCACCGCGGCCACCGAACCGGATGTCGGGTCTGACCCGCGTGCCGTACGGACGCGGATCCGCGAAGAAAAAGACTCGTTCGTGGTCAACGGTCGGAAGATGTGGATTTCCAACGGCAGTATTAGCGATGTTATTAATGTGACGTGCCGCGATGACTCCAACAATCTCGTGAGGATTTTGGTCGATCGCGCGCAATCGGAAGTGGAAGTCAAGGAAATTTCGATGATGGGGCTGCGACAATGCCATCTTGCGGAAATGGCATTCCATGATTGCCGTGTACCGAAAGAGAATCTTCTTGGTACCTCGCAGGATGGAGCCAAGATCCTTACACTGACGTGGCTGGCGAATCGGCCGTTGATCGGGCTTTGCGCGGTTCATCTGGCGCAACGTGCCTTCGATGCGGCATGCGTCTACGCGAAGGACCGTAAGCAATTCGGTAAGGCGATAGGCAACTTTCAGCTCATCCAGGAACGCTTGGCGGATATGGAAACAGCCATCGTTGCCAGCCGGCTGCTTTGCTACAACGCGCTTGCCGCCATCGATAGGGGTGAGCGCGCCAACGGCGTCTCGGCGATGGCGAAGCGCTTTGCGGTTTCTGCTTGCGACCGTGCCATTGCGCCGGCGATGCAGGTGCACGGCTCTATGGGGCTGAGTCGGGAATTGGGCCTCGAGCGGATGGCAAGAGATGTGCGCATGCTCTCCATTCCAGACGGAACACCGGAGATTCTCACGCTCATTCAAGGTCGCGAACTTACTTCGTTCGATGCTTTTCGTCAATAACGCCAAGTGCTTTATTATCAACCGGGATTCGTTTTAAAAGAATCATCTTGCCGAGGAGGCCACGGTTTTTGCGGCCAGCGTATAATTGACAAAGGCTAGCAGCCTGTCGGGCTTGACAGTCCGTACAGGCTGCTAAGTCCGACAAACTCCTAGGGGCGCCATCGAGGTGCATCCGGGGCACGCTGAACAGAATAGGCTCTACGGGCAACATGCCCGGATACGAGCGGTTGTTGCGCGAAATCAAAGCGCCCGTCCGGCAAAAACGAGTCGCAAAGGGATACACATGGCGGCG
>JACQOI010000375.1 GCA_016202615.1 Betaproteobacteria bacterium | reverse complement strand
GGTTTCGGATCGCCGGCGTTCCGATCATGATTTCGTGCGCCGCGATGCGCCCGTTGCCGTCCTTGGTTTTCAGCAGCGTCTGCGAGATCACCGCGCGCCGCGACTCCGACAGCATCGCGCGCACCATCTCCTTTTCCTCCGCCGGGAACACATCGATGATACGGTCGATGGTCTTGGCGGCGGAACTGGTATGCAGCGTGCCGAACACCAGGTGGCCGGTCTCGGCGGCGGTCATCGCAAGGCGTATGGTTTCAAGGTCGCGCATCTCGCCGACCAGGATCACGTCCGGGTCCTCGCGCAGCGCCGAGCGCAGAGCGTTGGAGAACGACAACGTATGCGGCCCGACTTCGCGCTGGTTGATCAGGCATTTCTTCGATTCGTGCACGAATTCGATCGGGTCCTCGACCGTCAGAATGTGGCCAAATTCGTTTTCGTTGATGTGGTTGACCATCGCCGCCAGCGTCGTCGACTTGCCGGAACCGGTCGGACCCGTCACCAGCACCATGCCGCGCGGCTGATCGGCGATTTCCTGGAAAATCTTCGGCGCCTTCAGATCCTCCAGCGACAGTATCTTGGACGGGATGGTCCGCATCACCGCGGCCGCCCCGCGCTGTTGCACGAAGGCGTTTACCCGGAAACGCGCCAGGTTCGGAATCGCGAAAGAGAAGTCGCATTCGAGATTCTCTTCATAGAACTTGCGCTGCCCGTCGTTCATGATGTCGAACATCAGGCCGTGGACATCCTTGTGCTCCATCGCCGGCAGGTTGATGCGCCGCACGTCGCCATGCACGCGGATCATCGGCGGCAGCCCCGATGAAAGATGCAAATCGGAGGCCTTGTTCTTGACGACAAACGCGAGCAGTTCGGAGATGTCCATTATAATTTCCTCGTTTCAACGGGCTGGCGAGCAGCGAAAGGGGTAAGCTGCGACGTGAAACGTTCACACCGGACCCCTAATAATCAGTTGAAATTATGGGCACAATCAGCGCCAACTTGCAAGCCGTGAAGCAGCGCATCGCAACCGCCGCCCTGGCGTGCGGCCGCAACCCCGCGGATATCGGTTTGATCGCCGTCAGCAAGACGTTCGGCGCGGATACCGTCGCCGCCGCGCATGCCTGCGGGCAGCATGCGTTCGGTGAAAACCACGTGCAGGAAGCGCTCGGGAAGATCGCGGCTTTGCACCATTTGCCCCTGCAATGGCATTACATCGGCCCGATCCAGAGCAACAAAACTCGCCCGATCGCTGAGCATTTCGATTGGGTGCACAGCATAGACCGCGTTAAAATCGCCGCGCGCCTGTCCGCCGCGCGCCCGGCCGGTCTCGCGCCGCTGCAGGTCTGCATCCAGGTCAACATCGGCGATGAAAGCACCAAAAGCGGCGTTGCGCCCGGCGAGGCGCTCGCGCTCGGGCGCGCGGTGGGGGCTTTGCCGCGGCTCAGGCTGCGCGGCCTGATGGCAATTCCTCCGGCGAGCGGGGATCACGCGCAACAGCGCCGTCATTTTGCGCGACTGCGGCGGCTCAAAGACGACTTGGTGGCAGCCGGCGTTTCGCTCGATACGCTGTCGATGGGAATGTCGGCCGACCTCGAGGCGGCGATCGCCGAAGGCGCGACATTGGTGCGTGTCGGCACCGCGATCTTCGGCGAACGAAAAGGCAGTGAAAAGTAAAACGTGAAATGTGAAACGTATGAACGAGGCGCTGCTACCATTACGGTTTCGAATTGACGTTTCACTTTTCACCTTTCACGTTTCACGCATCCAACTATGAACATCACGTTCATCGGCGGCGGCAACATGGCGGGCGCCATCATCGGGGGCCTGCTCGGCAAAGGCTATGCCGCGGGATCGCTGCGCGTGGTCGAGATAGCAGCCGACGCGCGCCGGCGCCTCGAGCAGCAGTATGCGGTGAAAACCTACGCCGCGATTGCCGCCGATGCGGTGAACAGCGACTGCATCGTGCTCGCGGTCAAGCCGCAGCAAATGCGCGAGGTCGCAGCCGCGCTGCGCCCGCTGCTGCAGCAACAGCTCGTGATCAGCATCGCCGCCGGCATCCGCAGCAGCGACCTGTCGCGCTGGCTCGGCGGCTGCCAGAAGCTCGTGCGCGCGATGCCGAACACGCCGGCGCTGGTCGGCGCCGGCTGCGCCGGACTCCACGCGCTGCCGGGCGTAAGCGGCGAGGACAGGGCGCGCGTAGAAGCGATTCTCGGTGCAGTCGGCAGCACGCTGTGGCTCGAGCGCGAGGAACTGCTCAATGCCATCACCGCCGTGTCGGGCAGCGGCCCGGCCTACGCGTTCTATTTTATCGAAGCGCTTCAGGCGGCGGCGCACGAGCTCGGCGTGACTGAAGCGGATGCGCGCCGGCTTGCGCTCGAAACGTTCTCCGGCGCGGTCAAGCTCGCTGCCGCCGGCACGGAGGACCCCGCGACCTTGCGCGCGCGCGTAACTTCCAAAGGCGGCACCACCGAGGCTGCGCTCGCCAGCATGGCTGCGGATCACGTCAAAGAAGCCATCATCCGCGCCGTTAACAAGGCGTGCGAGCGCTCGCGTGAACTGGGCGATGAATTGGGCAAAGATTAAGCGATGGTGTCGCAGGCGCTGATTTTTTTGGTCGCGACGCTCGGGGGGCTGTTCGCGCTCGCGCTGCTGTTGCGCTTCATGCTGCAACTGCTGCGCGCTCCGGCGCGCAACCAGCTTTCCGAATTCGTAGCCGCGCTCACCGATTTTGCGGTGCGCCCGGCGCGGCGCGTGATTCCGGGCTGGTGGGGCATCGACCTCGCGACGCTCGCGCTGGCGTGGCTCACCGAGGTGATGCAGATCTGGCTGGTGCTGAAGATCAAGGGCTATGAGCTGGGTTCGGCGGTCGGCATCGCGCTGGTTGCGCTGAGCGCGCTCGCGGCGGTCCAGATCGCGAAGCTCGCGCTCTATGTGGTGATGGTGGCGGTCGTGATGCAGGCGGTGCTGAGCTGGATCAATCCCTACAACCCGCTGGCGCCGCTGCTGACAAGCGTCACGCGGCCGTTCCTGCGCCCGTTCCAGAAATTCATTCCGCTGGTGGCCAATGTCGACTTGTCGCCGTTGGCCGTGTTGTTAGTCTGCCAATTGCTGCTGACTGTGCCGCTTGCCTGGCTGGAAGCCGCGATCAGCCGCTTGCTGTGACCGGCCGCTGGAATGAGCTGGTACCGCTTCGATCCGGCGCAGCGCCGGCTCACCCTTACCCTCCATATCCAGCCCAACGCGCGCGCCACCGCGGTGGCCGGGCGGCACGGCGATGCGCTAAAAATCCGGATTGCCGCCCCGGCCGTCGATGACAAGGCGAATGCCGCACTGATTGACTTTTTACATCAATGGTTTAAGCTTCCCAAAACGAACATAAGAATCAAGCACGGCCAGCGCGGCCGGCGCAAAATCGTGGAGCTCGACAATCCCGGCGCCGGGACCGAAGCCCGCCTCGTCAGCATGGAGCCCGCATGCCCAGCCAGCTCGAACAACGCATAGCCCAGTTCACCGATTGGCGCGTGAAACTGGTCACGGCAATCGACGAGTTCCGCTCGTGGCAGGACACCTACGGCCATGCCGACATCGAGCAGACGCTCAGAATCTACGATCTGGTGGAAGGCCTGCGCAATGACCGCATGCGCCTCGCCTTTCTCGGCGAATCGGCCGAAGACAAGATCGGGCTGATCAACGCGCTGCTGTTCTCCGACCTGCCCGGCGGGCTGCTGCCGCTGGGACCCGGCAGCGAATTGCTGTGCGCGACCGAAATCTTCCACGATCCGGGCGAAGCCCCGTTTGTGCGCGTGCTGCCGATGGACACGCGCAAGCGACCGGAAAGCATCGCCGCGCTGCGCCGCAGCCCGATCGAATGGATCACGATGCGGCTCAATCCCGATTCGCCCGAATCGATCGCCGAGGCGATGCACAGCCTGATCGAATCGCGCACCGTCGGCATCGACGAGGCGAAATCGCTCAACTTGACGAATGTCGAGCGCAGCGGCGACGCGGTATCGATACCGGCGTGGCGCTACGCGCTGATCAACCTGCCGCACCCGATGCTGAAAAGCGGCCTGATCGCGCTCTACAGCCCCGGCCTGCAGATGCTTTCCACGGAGCCTGAAATCGCGCTGCGCATGACTTCCAGCGCCCAGTCGCTGCTGATGATACTCGGCAGCGAGCTGACGCTGGCGGTGCGGGATGTGTGGAAGCAGTACGTGCAAACCGCCCAAGCCCACAAGTTCGTGGTGCTCGACACGGGCGCCGGCGCCGACGCGGGCGGGGTTGAACACGTCGCGAAGACGCTCGAGATCCCGGCCTCCAACGTGTTTCCGATCGCGGTCAAGCAGGCGGTGTCGGAACGCCTGGCGCGGACCCAAACGCCGGAACACAGCGCGGGTATCGAGCAACTCGAACGCCTGCACGCCGAAAAACTGGTGCCGGAGCGGCAGGTGCTGCTGCTCGCTGCGGTCGCCAACGAGATCGGCCCGCTGGTGCAGTCGGCGCGGCAGGCGGTCGCTGCGCGCTTCATCGCGACCATCAAGGAAATGCAGGACCTGACCTCGACCTCGGGCAAGCACCGCAACGTCGCGCAGGACATGCTGACGCGGCTCGAGACCGAGCGCAAAACGTACCAGAAAAGCGTCGCCTCGTTCAATATTACCTACACCGACCTGATGGCGCGCGGGCAGGAACTGCTCGCCACCCTGCACGACGATCGTATCGAGGACATTCTGAGCCACGACAAGGAATTCATCGAAGGCGCCTGGACCACCGCCGGCTTGTGGAAAAACATGCAGGGGCTGTTCGCTTACTTCACCGTGCAGGTCGAGAAGATCCTCAACTACGCGGTCAAGCTCAAGGAAGCGGTCGATGGAATCTACCAGAACTTTCACGAGAATTTCGGACTCGCCAAGCTGAGCCCGCCACCGCTCACGCTTGAAAAACACCTCGATGCGATGCATGCGCTGGAAGAAAACGCGCGCAGCTTCTGCCACAACCCGATCAATATCGCGACTTACAAGGACATGATGGTGAAGAAGTTCTACGATGGCCTGGTCGAGGAGGCGCGCCAGCAGTTCGAGCTGACGCGGATCGATACCGAGCACTGGCTGCGCGGCGCCCTCGGGCCGCTCAACGGCCAGATCATGGAGCGCCAGAAACTGATGCTCAAGCGCGTCGAAAACCTGCGCAACCTGAAAGACAATCTGACCTCGGTGCAGGAGCGGCTCAAGCAGCTCGATCAGCAACGCGTCTCGCTCAAAAAACAAGGCGAGCAGCTCGATCAGTTGCGCGCCGATCTTGCCTTAAGCGGCCCGACCGCCGCCAGAGCCGCGGGCGAAGCCAAGTCTGCCACCGCTGCCTAGGAGTTTGTCGGACTTAGCCCCGACAAACTTCTAATGCGAAACCGGCGCCAGTGAAATTGCGGAAAAGGTTCGGGTTTCCCCAAGTCCGTCCATTCGGCACAACTTTTGCTGGCCGCGCTTGATTACTCATGACGAGCCAACTCGAAAAAGAAGTCGCCCAGTATCAGGAGTGGCGCGACCAGATGGTCGCCGGGATCGAGTCCTACAAGTCCTGGCTCGACACCAACGGCTATGCCGACATCCAGCAATCGCTGCGCATCTACGACCTGATCGAAAGCCTGCGCAACGACCGCATGACGCTCGCTTTCCTCGCCGAGTTTTCGCGCGGCAA
Organism: Betaproteobacteria bacterium; assembly: GCA_016202615.1. Classification (GTDB taxonomy): domain Bacteria; phylum Pseudomonadota; class Gammaproteobacteria; order Burkholderiales; family SG8-41; genus PALSA-1004. Next base: position 7,840 of record JACQOI010000375.1, on the reverse strand, counting down.
GACCGAGCTCATCAACGCAATGTTCTTTTCCGATTTCAAGCAGCGCCTGCTGCCGTCGAACGTCGGGCGCACCACCATGTGTCCGACCGAGATCTTCCACGATCCGGCTGAGGAGCCATACATACGGTTGCTGCCGATCGAGACGCGCAAGCGCCAGGAGAGCGTGAGCGCGCTCAAGCGCCAGCCGGTGGAGTGGGTCAAGATCCGGCTCAACGTCGATTCGCGCGAGGAAACGACGCAGGCGATGCAGCACCTGGTCGAGGTCAAGACCGTCAGCATCGAAGAAGCGAAATCACTCGGCTTGTGGGATGACACCGACCCGATGGCCACCACCGTGGTGATCAAGGACGGCGACCGCGTCGACATCCCGTCATGGCGCCACGCGATGATCAGCTACCCGCACCCGCTGCTCAAAAGCGGGCTGGTGGTGCTCGACACGCCGGGACTCAACGCGCTCGGCACCGAGCCCGAGCTCACGCTGTCGATAATACCGAACGCGCATGCGGTGCTGTTCCTGCTCGCGATCGACACCGGCGTCACCAAGTCCGACCTCGACGTGTGGCAGAAATACGTGCAGACCGCCGCCACGCGCCGCATCGCGGTGCTCAACAAGATCGACCTGATGTGGGACGACCTGAAATCCGGGGACGAAATCGCGGGAGATGTCGAACGCCAGCTCGAAGCGACCTCGATGCTGCTCACCCTGCCGCGCACCCACGTGCTGGCGCTCTCGGCGCAGAAAGCGCTGCTCGCGCGCATCCGCGGCGATGACGCATTGCTCACCAGAAGCGGCATCGCGCAACTCGAGCAACTGCTCGCCTCGGAAATCATCCCGGCCAAGCAGGAAATCATGCGCGCCGCGGTGCAGCGCGAGATCGGCTCCATGGTCGACGCGTCGCGCCTGGCGGTCGCTAATCAACTCGCCGCAACCCGGACCGAGTTGAAGGAGCTCGCCGCGATGTCGGGCAAGAGCCGCAGCATGGCGCAGGCGATGGTGACGCGGCTCGAAGCCGATCGCAAGAAATACCACGCGACGGTGCAGACGTTCCGCAACACCTACAACACGGTGATGAACCAGGGCGCAACGCTGCTCAAGCAGCTCGACGAGGGCCCGCTCGAGGCAATCCTTAACAAGGACCACGAGTTCATCAAGGGCGCGTGGACCACCGCCGGCCTGTGGAAGAACATGCAGGCGCTGTTCCAGCACTTCACCGGGGTGTCGAAAAAAATCCTCAACTTCGCGAACCAGATCAAGGGGCTGGTCGATGCGACCTATGCCCACTTCCACGAGAAATTCGGCTTCGCCAGGCTCTCGCCCCCGGCGCTGAACCTCGAGAAGCACACGCTGACCATGACCGGGCTGCAGGAGACGGCCAGGCAGTTCTGCCACGACCCGATCAACGTGATGACGGAAAAGCACTTCCTGGTCGCCAAGTTCTACGACGGCCTGGTCGCCGAGGCGCGCCAGATTTTCGAGATGACGCGGGTCGATGCCGAGGCGTGGCTCAAATCAGCGCTCGGGCCGCTCAACCTCCAGATCAAGGATCACGAGCAGGTGCTCTCCAGGCGCATCGAGAACTTCAAGAAAATCCGCGACAACATCAGCTCGGTCGAGGATCGGATGAAGCAGGTGGAAAAGCTGCAGGCCACGCTGCAGCAGCAGAGCCGGGTGCTCGCGCGCATCAAGGCCGCTCTCGACGGCGAAGACATCGTCGCGACGCCGCCGGTCATCCAGCGCGAGGCGGCGACGATGGCGTGAAACCGTGAGCGGTGAGCGGTGAGCGGTGAGCGGTAAGCGGTAAGCGGTAAGCGGTGAGGGGTGAGGGGTAAGCGGTAAGGACTCACGGTTTACCGCTCACCGCTTACGGGCTTACGGCTTACCGCTCACCGCTCACCGCTCACCAGTCACAACGCCGCTTCAACGCGCTCGCACAGCGTCTTCAATATCTCGATCCGCGCGGAGAACTTGTCGTTGGCCGCCACCAGGACCCACGGCGCGAGTTCGTTGCTGGTGCGCTCGATCATGTCGCACACCGCGCGCTCGTAGTCGTTCCATTTCTTGCGGTTGCGCCAGTCCTCGGGCGTGATCTTGAAGCTCTTGAACGGCGTCTTCTCGCGCTCGCGGAAGCGTCTCAATTGCTCCTCCTTGGTGACGGTGACCCAGAATTTCGTCACGATGCCGCCCGCTTCCACGAGCTGCTCTTCGAAGTCGTTGATCTCGTGATAAGCGCGCATCCAGTCCTGTTCCGAGCAGAATTTCTCGACGCGCTCGACCAGCACGCGCCCGTACCACGAGCGGTCGAATATCGTCACCCGTCCCTTGCGCGGAAGATGGCGCCAGAAGCGCCACAGATAAGGTTGTGCGCGCTCTTCCTCGCTCGGCGCGGCTATCGGCGTCACCTGGTAATGGCGCGAATCCAGCGCGCCGGTGACGCGGCGTATACTGCCCCCCTTGCCCGCGGCGTCGACCCCTTCCATCACGATGATCAGCGACTTGTTGCGAAACTTCTTGTGGCGCGAGAGCAGATTGAGCTCGCCCTGGTATTTCTCGAGCTTGCGGTTGTAGGCCTTGCGCGTGAGCGTCCGTTCGTAGTCGAGGCTGGAGAGCACGTTGCGGCCGTCGAGCGCGGGCTCGGGCAGCGCCGCCGGCCGGGTCACCGCCGGCTTGTCGCCGGTGAGCCTTTTTTTCAGCGCCTCGAGTAGCGTGCGGCCGACCGTCAGATAGCGATAGTTCGGGTCGGTGCCTTCGACCACGGTCCACGGCGCATACCCGGTGCTGGTCTCGCGCAGCGCGTTTTCCGACACCTTGCGGAACCTGTCGTAGAGCTTGAAGCGCTCCCAGTCGGTATCGGTGACGCGCCAGCGCGTCTTGGGATCGCTTTCGAGTGCTTTCAGACGCTTCTTTTGTGCCTTTTTGGACAGATGAAACCAGAACTTGAGGATCAGCGCGCCTTCGTCGACCAGCATGCGCTCGAAGCGCACGATCTCTTCCATCGCGAGCTCCATCTGGGCGTCGTCCGTCTTGCCCACCACGCGGTTGACGATGGGGTCGGTGTGCCACGCGCCGAACAAGACGCCGATGCGGCCTTTGGGCGGCAACGCGCGCCAATAGCGCCACATGCGCGGCCGCTCGCGCTCTTCATCCGACATTTCGCCGAACGCGTGGGCGTGAATGAAGCGCGGATCCATCCACTCGTTCAGGATGTTGACGGTCTCACCCTTGCCCGCGCCGTCGACGCCCCCGATCAGGATGATCACCGGGAAGCTCTTGTTCCCGAGCAGATCGTACTGGGCCTTGAGTAGCGCTTCGCGCAGCTTGGGCTCCTCGCGGTCATACTCGCGGTCGGGAATGCTGTGTCCTAATTCGGCGGATTCAAACATGGGGCACCTCTCCTTAGGTGTTTGCTGGTACAGGCAGCAATATTGACGCGCCCTCTGGCGCGAAGGTTTGACTTCGATCAAAAAGGCGGCGCTTGCGCGGAACGCGCCAGGCTGTCAGCTCCCGTTTCGGCAACACGGAAGCCCGCGCTTCGCGCCTGCTCCGGCGTTGAGCGCTTCTCGGCGAACTGGAGATCATGTTCATCGTTCTTTGCGCCAAATATGACCAACTGAGATTCACTTACCATATAATCCGCCCATGGGCGGCAAAATTATCCAGCACAAATTGAAAAGGAGCCTGAGGGTACATGGGAGTTACTGAGAAGATTGCCAGGTTCATCGTAGAAACGGATTATGACCGGATTCCCCCGAAGGCGATCGACCTTTCAAAACGAAGCATTTTGGATTGCGCCGGGCTTTGCCTGGCCGGCGGCGCCATGCCGGCAGGGGCGCTTGCCGTTCAATATATCAGGGAACTCGGCGGCGTTCCAGAAGCTGTTGTTATCGGCAAGAAGTTCCGGGCCCCCGCCCCCCACGCTGCCCTGACTAACGGGACTATGATCAGTTCATTGAACTGGGCCGATTCTTCTTTCGTCGGCCATCTATGGCATCCTACGCCAACATTGTTTTCAGCTATTCTTGCGCTGGCGGACAAATACCGGATTTCCGGCAAACAGATGATCGAAGCTCATGTCGTTGGGTTTGAAGCAGGATCGAGGATCGCCGCCGGCTGGCTACAGCATTACGAGCTCGGGTGGCTCACTACGAGCACGGTGGGAACGCTCGCGTGTGCCGCCGCCGCCGCGAAGGTGCTGGATCTCGATGTCCACCAGACCAGGATGGCCTTGGGTATCGCCTGTGATAACGTGTCCGGCACTAAGCAGACCATGGGTGCGATGCACGCGTTGAGCGCCGGAAAAGCAGCAAGGGACGGGGTGGTGGCTGCGTCCCTAGCAAAGATAGGTTATACCGGGGACGCAAACGGGCTGGAAGGCCCCGAAAGCATCTCGGCGCTCATGACCTGGGGAAAATTTGATCTCGACAAAATGGGTGCGGGTCTCGGAAAAGACTATTACATGACCTTGCCTGGCGGATTGTCACTGAAGTTTTATCCCTGCGGCCACCTGAGTCACTGGTGTATCGATGCTACGCTGCTGCTCGCACGAGAGAACGATATCAAGGCGGATGATGTAGCAGAGGTCATATGTGAGATGCCCGCCGCCTTTATCGAAACTTTGCGCTATCACCATCCCAAAACTGCGCTTGAAGCGAAAATCAGCGTTGAATATCCCGTGACAGCGGCCTTGCTCGACCGCGAAGCCGGCGCGCAAGTTTTCACTGATGAGAAAGTCATACGTCCCGAGGCTCAGGACTTGATAGGCCGTGTCAAGTGCATACCCCGAGCGGGAAATCCCGGATTTGCCGGGACAGGGGAAGAGCCCAACACGGTAACTATCAAGCTGAAGAACGGCGCGAGCTATGCCAAAACTGTGAGCTTCCCGAAAGGCGATATCCGGAACCCGTTAACGGATGCGGAGCTTTCGGGCAAATTCCAGGAATGCGCAAGCGACGTGCTGACTACCAAACAGGCTCAACAGGCACTTGACATTTTGTGGAAACTGGATTCCCAGTCCCAATTATCCAATCTCACATCAATCCTGATGGCTTAGGCCTAATTCCAATTTGCGTTCAAAACAACAATAATTTTGTAGGGTGCGTTCCACGCACCATGACTGCCGGTGCGCACGGCGCACCCTACGATATTTCATTTTTGATCGCGAAATGGAATAATGCCTCGACGACAACACGCTTGGGAATCGGTTAAATTTTGTCGGCCGGGGGTGGCGCGAGCTTGACGTCGCCCCAGCCCTTACCGTAGGGCGCGCGGAAGAGCACGTCCAGCGTGGTCTTCTTGAAAAGCCACTTGCCGTCGACTTTCTCGTAGACATCGCGCTCAATCCCTGAACTGAACACGGACTGGCCCCCGGCCAGGGTCTGTGGAGTCCACATCAGCCAGCTTGCCGTAGCGGTATTCCCCTCAATTGTTATTTTCGTTTGCTGGATAAAATAGTGTACTGCGAACTCAATCCTCTTGGGCATGAGCAGGAAGCGTTCTGTAATGGCCTCTTTGCCTTTTGACGTCTGCGTGGTGCCTTTCTCGTTTAGATTGAACTCGGCGTCATCGGTGAACATCGTCGACAGTTTAACGGGATCATAGCCCTGATCGCAGACCTGGCCATAAAGCATTTTAAGGTTCCGGATCGCTTCCACGTCCTCAAGGTATTGAATGCGTTGTTCGAGTTCCTTGGCGGATGCCATTCTTATCTCCGTTACCCTCAATTAACGTTATAAATGCGGGAACCTGGTGGAAACCAGGTCCTGGTATGCGGACGGTCTTCTGTCTCTTAAGAACGGATGTCCCTTCCGGGTTTCAAATAGCTCTTTCTCATCCAGAGTGGCGACGATCAGGTCCTCTTCGTCTACCTTTCCCCTGGCCAGGAAGACGCCCGTTGGCGACACGATCATGGCGCCGCCGAAGAACGTCATGTTATCCCACTGGGTCCCGACCACATTGGCCATGACGTGGAACACGCTGTTCTCAATGGCTCTCACCGGGACGAAAGCCTCCCAGCGCTCTTTAGCAAAGGTCGGCCCCGCGGTAAGGGTCAGCAGCAGGTCCATGCCGTTGACGGCCATTACCCTGGGGCCTTCGGGGAAAAAGATATCGCGGCATACCGCCAGGCCTACTTTCCAGTTCTGCTTGATCTTGCACACCGAGAAGTTATCACCCGGACTGAAGCCGTAATGCAACTCCTTGAGATTCATATGCTCCGGCAGCTGGACTTTGCGATGAACGTGCACTATGCCTTCCGGACCGACCAGGACCGCCGTATTGTGGATAACACCGTGAAATTCCTGGTCCGCTTCTATGAGGCCCATGGCGATATAGATTTTATGCCTCACCGCCTCAGTGACCAGGGCTTCAGTAGACGGCCCGGGTATCGGTTCAGAGAGTTCGAAACACTGGTCACTTTCACCGCATGCATAGCCCGGGAGAAAAAGCTCGGGAAAGACGATTACCTCAGCGCCTCGGCCAGCCGCTTTGGCGATCACCTCTTTCGCTTTTTTCATGTTGGCGTCAATGTCGGCTACGACGCTTTGCAAGGATGTGCTCGCCACAGTAATCCTGGGCGCCATCCCCATCCTCCCGGCTCTCATCAGGCTCTCCTTTCTTGAACTGTGTATGTTCGCCGAAGCCGATTCAAGCGTTCTATGGAAGTTGCCGGCAAATGCGGGCGGCTCACTCAGGCATGATGCCGGCTTTCTCGAGCACGTCCTTCCACTTGGGCACTTCCTGAACCACGCGTGCGCGCAGGGCGTCGGGCCCGCTGGCAGTAACAAGCACGCCCGTCTGCCGCATTCGATCGCGGATATCGCGTTGCTTGAGGATGGCAATGCTCTCTTTGGCGAGCCGGTCTATGATCTCCGGCGGCGTACCCGCAGGCGCGAAGACCGGGAAAAAGGTTTCCGAAACGGCATCCGGGATTCCCGCCTCCGCCATGGTCGGCACGTTCGGCAGATCCGGCCAGCGCTCCTTGCCGGTCTGCACGATCGCCTTGACCAGGCCGCCGCTGATCTGCGGCATCGCCGAACCCAAGGCTGCCACCACAACCTGTACCTGCCGGCTCAGAAGGGCCTGCACTGTCGGCGCCGCGCCCGAGAACGGCACGGAAACCATATTGATCTTCGCGCGCATCTTGAGGACCTCCGCCGCAAGCTGCGGCGTCGTGCCGATGCCCGGAGTGCCATAGTTGACGCGATCCGACGACCTGGCGAGCGCGATCAGGTCCGCCACGCTGTTGATGCCCGAGTCCGGGTGCGTAATGAAGACATTGGGCGAGACCCCGATCTCGACGATGGGCATGAAGTCCTTATAAGGATCGTAGGGGATTTGTTTGCGTATGCTGGGGAGGAGCACGTAACTGCTGGATGTCAGCAGCAGCGTGTAGCCATCGGGCCTGGCGCGCGCTACCGCGCCGATGCCGACAATCCCGCCCGCGCCGCCGCGATTTTCGACAACGATCGGCTGACCCAGCGCCTGGTTCAGCGGCTTCGCCAGTACGCGGGCCAATATATCGTTAGCGCCGCCGGCCGCAGCCGAAGTGATGATCGTGATCGGACGCTCCGGATAACCCGCCGCGATCGCATTTCCGGCCATCGTCAATGCGAGCACGAGTACCTGCATCAGCGCACGCAGTACCAAGGTATTCAGCATATTTCCCCCTGAAAGTTGTAACGCTTCTCAAACAAAGCCGCTAGCAGCCTGTCGGACTTAAGAGTCCGCACAGGCTGCTAAAAGCAAAACCGGCCGAATATGCAGATCAAAAACCCCCGCGGCAGTCGAACGGCAAGAAAAGCGAGGGCAAATTTGCACGTTGGTCATCTTTTTGTCCCTTTTGCC
>JACQOI010000369.1 GCA_016202615.1 Betaproteobacteria bacterium | reverse complement strand
GAAGTGGCCGATGTTGCACACGATCGCGTTGTGCTTCATGCGCTTCATGTGCTCGTGGGTGATCACGTTGACGTTACCGGTGGCGGTGACGAAAATGTCGGCTTTACCGCAGGCGTCGTCCATGGTGACCACGCTGAAGCCTTCCATCGCCGCCTGCAGCGCGCAGATCGGGTCGATTTCGGTTACCCATACTTGCGCTGACAGCGCGCGCAGCGCGTCGGCACAGCCTTTGCCGACGCCGCCGTAGCCCGCGACCACCGCGACCTTGCCGGCGATCATCACGTCGGTTGCGCGCTTGATGCCGTCGACCAGCGATTCTCGGCAGCCGTAGAGATTGTCGAATTTCGACTTGGTGACCGAATCGTTGACGTTGATCGCAGGAAACGGCAGGCGACCTTCCTTTTCCATTTGGTAGAGACGATGCACGCCGGTGGTGGTCTCTTCGGTCACGCCTTTGATGCCGGCCTGTATTTTCGAATAGAAACCGGGTTTTTCCTTGAGCCGCTTCTTGATCGCGGCAAACAGCACCCGTTCTTCTTCGTTGGTAGCTTTGGCAATCACTTTGGAATTCTTTTCCGCCTGCGAGCCCAGCGTCACCAGCAGCGTGGCGTCGCCGCCGTCGTCGAGGATCATATTGGGCGTACCCCCATCCGACCATTCGAGAATCTTGTGAGTATATTCCCAGTAGTCTTCGAGCGATTCGCCCTTGTAGGCAAACACGGGTATGCCGCGCGCGGCTATCGCGGCAGCGGCGTGATCCTGCGTCGAGAAGATGTTGCACGAAGCCCAGCGCACCTCGGCGCCGAGCGCGGCCAGCGTCTCGATCAGCACCGCGGTCTGGATCGTCATGTGCAGCGAGCCGGCCACGCGCGCGCCTTTGAGCGGCTGCTTGCCCTTGAACTCTTCGCGCACCGCCATCAGACCGGGCATTTCGGTCTCGGCGATCGCGATTTCCTTGCGGCCGAACTCGGCCTGCCGGATGTCGGCGACCTTATAGTCGGTGGATTTTGCTTGAGTTGCGGCGTTCATCACGCCCTCCTTTCCCGGTAACAGAAAAAAGTTCGTGAGCGCCGTTGCAGTTATGGACACCCCGAGCCTGGCGTCCGCGCTGGGGCGGACGTTGCAACGCTCCTCGGGGAGGGGTGCTATTGTAGCTCAATTCCCGACCGTCGTGCCATGGAAGGCAGTTGGTACCAGGTCGGTTATCCGGCACGTCGTACGCACGTTTGACCGGGATGGCGCAGCCCGCGCATTATTTGCTATAAACTGCTAATGCATTGGGTTGATCGACGTAGGCGACCATGCTTATGGGATGCTCCGGACTTGCCCAGGAAGCCGCAAATTAACGGGGCGAAAAGTGACTATTTCTGAAGAATCTTATTTGCTCGATTGCTGGGAACGCGGAGTTTGCCCATACTGCAGGAAAGCATTTCCAGCGACAGCTCGAGTCGGGTCCGGTCAAAAGAAAAAGGGTGGTTTTTGCAGTTTAGGATGCTATGCCAAGTACTACGAACTTGAAATTCGGGAACGACGCAGACGATTTGGTGAAGCCGGTGGCAGAAAAAAGTAACGCTACGCCACAACAAGACTTCCTTCGCGAATTAGAGGAAGAGGCCGAAGCTCCAGCGCATTCGACTGGTATCCTCCCATCGCAAGAACTCGAACGTCAGGTTAAAGTAACCAGGGAGATTTTTGCTGTAGAACCGATCCAAGATGATCAGTTTCAACCGGCAAGCCTTGATCTTCGATTGGGACCTGTGGCCTATCGGGTTCGTGCCAGTTTTCTGCCGGGGAGGGATGCGACGGTAGAAGATAGACTCAAGGACCTCTCGATGCACGAGATGGACATTAGCAAAGGTGGGGTATTGGAACGTGGTTGTGTTTACATCGTTCCATTGCTTGAGCACTTATCTTTGCGGCATCGTACGTCTGCGATGGGCAACCCTAAGAGCTCAACGGGGCGCCTCGATATATTTACCAGGTTGATTACTGATCACGGCACCGAATTTGACCAAGTTCGTGAGCAATACAAGGGCCCGCTTTATGCCGAGGTCTCGCCACGGACCTTCAGCGTTTTAGTGCGCAAGGGCTCGAGGTTAAACCAGATCAGAATACGCCGTGGGAAACCGCCGAGTACGGACGAGGATATGAGGCGCTTGCAGCAAGAGCACCAAGTGGTGGGCTCAACCATTAGTGAAGACGAAATCTGCAATGGTGTTCCGGTGTCGGTGGATGTTCGGGGTGAGGAATCGGGGGGGCTTATTGGGTATAAAGCCAAAAATCATGCTGGGCTGATCGACATCGAAAAGATCCGACACTATGACGTATTGGATTATTGGGAGCCGGTCTATGCTCCTCACCGGGGCGGGTTGATACTGGATCCTGCTGACTTCTACATTCTGGCATCACGGGATCCCGTGAAGGTTCCACCTACCCACGCAGCCGAAATGATTGCTTACGATACTTTGGTCGGCGAGTTCCGGGTTCATTATGCTGGTTTTTTCGATCCCGGTTTTGGGCATCCGGATGCGGGGAGCGAAGGGGCAAAGGCTGTTCTCGAAGTCCGCTCGTTCGAAGTTCCCTTCGTGATCGAACACGGTCAAGTGGTTGGTCGACTGACGTATGAGCGTCTCACCGCGCAGCCTAACCGGCTCTACGGCCAGGGCGTAAAATCATCGTACCAGAGTCAAGGAATTGCGCTTAGCAAACATTTCAAACCGTTTGAAATGCGCTTTAAATTGCCGCGTCAACATCGAGGATGACAAGAAGGCAAGCAAAAACGCCGGTTTATGCCGGCGTTTTTTTTGAGGTTCCTTACGGGACTACTTGGCGTCGGCCTTGAGCGCGGCGGCTTTGTCGGTCGCTTCCCACGTAAACTCCGGCTCGTCGCGCCCGAAGTGGCCGTAAGCCGCGGTTTTCAGATAAATCGGCCGCAGCAGGTCGAGCGCCTGGATAATGCCTTTCGGACGCAGGTCAAAATGCTTCTCGACCAGCGTGGCGATCTTGTCGTCGGCGATCTTGCCGGTGCCGAAGGTGTCGACCAGTATGCTGACCGGACGCGCCACGCCGATTGCGTAGGCGACCTGGACTTCGCATTTCCTGGCGAGACCCGCCGCGACGATATTTTTCGCGACGTGGCGCGCGGCGTAGGCGCCCGAGCGGTCGACTTTGGACGGATCCTTGCCCGAGAACGCGCCGCCGCCGTGGCGCGAGTAGCCGCCGTAGGTATCGACGATGATCTTGCGGCCGGTCAGTCCCGTGTCGCCCAGCGGCCCGCCGATGACGAAACGCCCGGTCGGGTTGATCAGGTATTTGGTGTCGGCTCTGAGCATGTCTTTCGGAAACACCGGCTTGACGATCTGCTCGATCACCGCCTCTTCGATTTGTTCGTGCGTGACGTCCGGATCGTGCTGGGTTGAAACCACGACGGTTTCGACCTGGGTCGGCTTGCCGCCGACGTAGCGCACCGTGACCTGCGATTTGGCGTCGGGTCTGAGCCACGGCAGGCGGCCGTCCTTGCGCAGCTCGGCGTGGCGTTCCATCAGGCGGTGCGCGTAGTAAATCGGAACCGGCATCAGCTGCGGCGTCTCGTCGCATGCGAAACCGTACATCAGGCCTTGGTCACCGGCGCCCTGTTCCATATCGAGGCCGGTGCCTTCGTCGACCCCCTGCTTGATGTCGGGCGACTGCTTGTCGAACGCGGTCAGCACCGCGCAGGTGCGGTAATCGAAACCTATCTCCGAGCTGTCATAGCCAATGCGCTTGATAACGTCACGCGCGATCTCGCCGTAAGGAACATTGGCGTCCGTGGTGATCTGGCCGGCCATTACGACGAGGCCGGTCGCGACCAGCGTCTCGGCGGCTACACGGCCGTATTTGTCCTGCGCTAAGATAGCGTCAAGCACGGCGTCCGAAATCTGATCCGCGATCTTGTCGGGATGGCCTTCGGAAACCGACTCGGAAGTAAAAAGAAAATCGCTCATGGTGCGCAGCCTGAAAAACGCCAAAGCGCGGCATTATACAACAATCGACGCCCGTTTTCTAAAGGGGAAACCATGTTGATTTCGGCATTGCGCCGGATCGGTAAATCGTGATGGTGCGGCTGGGACTGGGATTGATCTGGCTGCTCCATTTCCTGCCGCTGGCCCTGCTGTCGCGCGCAGGCGGCGCGCTCGGCTTGTTGTTGTACGCGCTGGCGCGCGCGCGGAGCCACGTCGTGCTCACCAATCTCGAGTTGTGCTTTCCGGAGTTGAGCGAAGCCGCGCGGCGCGAGCTTGCGCGCAGGCATTTCCGAGCGTTCGGCCGCAGCCTGCTCGAGCACGGGATCCTGTGGTGGGGATCGAAAGAGCAGGTGCATAAACTGGTGCAAGTCGAAGGGCTCGAGCACTGGCGCGGCATCGAGGACCGGCCGGTGATCCTGCTCGCGCCGCATTTCATCGGGCTCGACATGGGCGGCATCCGGCTCGCCGCGGACTACCGCCTGAACTCGGTCTACAGCCGCCAGAAAAGCGCGGCGGCCGACGCGATACTGATCCACGGCCGCACTCGCTTCGGGCAGACCACGCTGTTCGCGCGCCAGGACGGCATCCGGCCGATGATCAAGTCCCTCAAAAACGGGGAGCCGTTCTACTACCTGCCCGATATGGATCTCGGCGCGCGCGATTCGGTGTTTGCGCCGTTTTTCGGCGTGCAGACCGCGACCATCACCGGCTTGTCGCGGATTGCCGAGCTCGCCGGCGCGGTGGTGGTGCCGTGCGTCACGCGCCAGTTGCTGGGCAGCGCCGGCTACGTGGTACGGCTGTATCCGGCATGGAGCGGTTTCCCGGGCGGCGATCTCGAAGCCGATGCGCGGCGCATGAACGCATTCATAGAGGCGCGCGTGCGCGAGATGCCGGAACAGTATTACTGGCTGCACAAGCGCTTCAAGACGCGGCCGGCGGGAGAACCGAATCCGTATGAACCGTGAGGGGTGAGGGGTGAGGAGTGAGGGGGAAACCCTGGTGCGAGTGGCGCCGCTGGCGGTGGGTGACGTTGATCGCTTGTGCGCGCTCGCCGCGGAGATCTGGCATCGTCATTATCCGGCCATTATCAGCGCGGCGCAGATAGAATACATGCTCAGGCAGCGCTACGATCCCGGGACTGTGCGTGAAGAATTACAGCGCAAGGACTTGTGGTGGGACCAGTTGCTCGTCGATGGCGAAATTACGGGGTTCGCTTCCTATTTTTTGACCGGAAACGCAGGCGAAATGAAGCTCGACAAGCTGTATGTGCATCATGATCATCAGCGCAAAGGTTATGGCGGCATGCTGCTGGACCGGGCGCTCGGCATCGCGCGTGCGTATGGCTGCGATACGCTCACACTCGCGGTCAACAAGAACAATCGCAATGCGATTGCCGCGTACCGTAAATACGGTTTCCACATTGCGGAGTCGGTGGCGAAGGACATCGGCAGCGGGTTTGTGATGGACGATTATGTGATGACTAAGAGTATCTAAAATCAGGTCAAAAACGGCTTGGAACCGCAGATGAACGCAGATAAGAACCCGTGAACGAGTGAACAAGTGAACGAGTGAACGAGAAAAAGATTCCCTCTCCCCTGTCACTGGGGGAGAGGGGGCGCCGGAGCGTGGAGCAGGATCGGCGCAACGTGGAGCAGGGGCCCCGCTTGCGGGGATGCGACCGTGGAGCCGATCATGGGCGCGTCACTTCCGATCCTTTGCACGTCTCCGGGGTCAGATCCCCAGAGGGGCCCCT
>JACQOI010000370.1 GCA_016202615.1 Betaproteobacteria bacterium | reverse complement strand
GGAGTGTGTTATGGGAATTGTAAGACCCGTTGACAGCGGCTACAAGCGCGCCGTATGTGTAGCGGAGGGCACGCCGGGCGCTGGAAGGCTACGTTGGGCCGTGTGGCTGCAAAAAATCCTGCATAGACGCGGCGCGTGCGCGGCGCTGAATGAGGCAGGACGAGCGCAGCCCTCGCGCGCAGGGCGCACGAAGCTCGCTCAGTGCGGCAGGGGCGGAGGACCCGTGGCATGGTTGGGCAGGGGAACGGTGATCAGAGCGTGGCCGCAGCGCGGGCAGTGGTACTTGAGCGTGCGTTGGGAAAGCGTGCAAGGAAGCCCTCATAAACGAACTCTAGATCGAAGCCGAGTTGATCGCGGTAGAAAGTAAGGGAGCGCTCCAAGTCGGCTACTTGCAACACTGGCGCGACGTATTTGAGCCTGTTCGCAGAGTCGCGCATGCACTCTCCTTGGACGCCTAACGTTTACGTTAAGGCGCGGGCCGCTTGCGGCTCGTCGCTCTTGAACGTTTTGTTAGACCTCGACGTTTCATTCTCGCCAATATGCTGTTTGTTTCAGAGATGTCGAAGCGCTCCGGATCGAATTCATCGCCAAGCCATTCGAGCATCTCTGCGTGCTCGGGATGGGAGGAATCTGAAATGATCTTTAACAGGTTTGCGTAGCCCCAGATGCCACCGCAGTCCTCCGGAGGACACGCCCTTGCTCCCGCCAGGCAAGACGGCACAAAACGAGCTTCGGGGTTCGCGAGTACCTTTTCCAAGACAATCTTGTGTTGCCAGCTATCACCGAAATCGTACTCGTAGGTCATCGCGTTCTTCTCGGTTCTTAGGACTTGATCCAGGCGAACACGCGTTTCGTCGAGCCGTTCCATCCCGAATTCCGGGTCGGGTTCTCCGTAAAACGTGCCTTTCGCAACGAATTGGTGAAGATGCGAGTCAGTCCAGCCGATGGCGACTTGCAGTATGTCGTGCACATCCCTCAAGGAGAGAGAACTCAGCACAAGCAACCGCCGCCAAACCGGTGGTCTGATCCCATTCAGTGTCACCTTGATCTGATACATCATTTCGTCATCTGCCATTTGTCGATGCCTCATGTGGGCGAGGTCTAACGTCCGCGCTAACTGGCGCGCGCTGCCTTTGCGCGCGTCCGAGTTGAGCGCATTGTTAGGCGCTCAGACCGTTTCGCAAGCCAGTTTCTGAAGGATGCTTGGCTCTCGCCCGACGGTTTGCCGGCCAGCAGTCCCTCGATGCTTATATCTTCGTCGAGATCTTCCCAGTGAATACCCAAACCGCGGCCGATCAGCCGCCAACGCTTGCGTTCTGCCGGGGTGGCACGCAATAACCGCGGATACCACGAGAGGGGAACCGATATGGTTCTGCCATCGCTCAAGTCGACGCGAAGCGTGTCGACCGAAACAGTTACGTTTTCGGCAAAGGGCACTTCCATCTCAACGGCCGAAGTACTCATTCCAGGCCTCCATAAGCTCAACACGATGATTGCTCACCAGTCTTTCGATCCGTCCGAGTTCTACGCGCGAGAACCCGCCACTGCTCTGCAGCCGAATTGGATTGAGCCAGAATTTCGCGATTCTATCATCCCGCTCGACATGAACGTGTGGAGGTTCGTCACGGTCTCCCGCATAGAAGAAGAAACGATAAGGGCCGGTTCTCAGTACTGTCGGCACAGGACGGCTCCCAATCCGGGTCTCTCGCGCCTAACGAGGCTGTAGAAAAACCTCGGGCCCTCCGACTCTTGCCATTTTCGCTCTATTTTGGGTATGCATTTACCCCTCCAAAAACTTTTGCGTGGATTCTAGCGCGTTCTATGAGGTCGCATTTTTTAGGCATTGCGCAAAGTTCGCGTGCGGGGCCTTTTTCTACAGGCTCAACGCGGAGCTAAGCGGCGCGGCGCTTCTTGCCGCGTCCGCTTGAGCGCGTTGTTAGACGTGCCGACTCCTTTGCGACTTGGACAAGCCCCCGAAGTGCGCCGTTTACTGCCTCGGCGGTCGGAAATACGGCCGCGATATC
>JACQOI010000397.1 GCA_016202615.1 Betaproteobacteria bacterium | reverse complement strand
TGGGGATGAATAGACTCTGGATTGCAACACCACGGACAATGAAGTGGACAACCTTTCAAGAAGACCAGGGTTCGGATACCCGGCCCGTCATGAATTGTAAAGCGTTGGATATCAAATATGGTACCCTTTATATTTCTCTTGGTTTTTGGTTCCATAGCTGATCGGCCACCGGCTATAATCCGGTGGCTTCGTAAGTTGTCGGCTTGAAGGCGACTGAAAACCAAAACCGACCCGATCGCCGTGGTTGATCATCGCAGAAAACCCTGCCTCGTGGACATGCGTCCACTTGTCCACTTTGCCGAACCTTGCTTCGCCTCAAGGTCAGGAGTTCCCGCTATCCCGATAGGGACACTAAAATATCGCTATAGTGCATGTTCCGTCCGCTTAATAATCTCATCTTGCACTTCAGGGCTAAGCGTCACGAAGTAAGCACTGTATCCACCAACCCTGACGACCAAGTCTCTATATTTTTCAGGGTTAGATTTTGCCTCCCTTAATGTCTTGGCATCCATGATGTTAAATTGGATATACGTTCCCCCGGCCTTGAAAAAGTTCTCGATAAGGCCGATGACCTTATCCTGTGACTCGCTCATTTGGAGCAGAGAAGATGGAAACTTTATATTCAGAACACCAAACAGCGAGTCGTTCTTGAACTCTGATTTCAGGGCAGAGTTGAGGGTTGCCGTGACCCCTTTGCTGTCTAAACCCTGCGAGGGTGACAGCGAACCATCGGCTAACGGTTCCCCGGACTTGCGCCCGTTGGGAAGAGCAGCCAGTCGCTTGCCGCCGAAGAAGTGCCAGGATTGCCCGTTACGATTGATGGCGTATGGAAACCCCCAGATATTCTTGTGCGATTGGATTACACTTGCCGTGAACTTGGCCACGTCACGTAATATAAAATCGGGTTCATCGACGTCATTGCCATACTTGGGAGCTGCCAGGCACATTTGCCTTATTTCTTCCCCAAGTTTCCCTTCAAAGTTTGAATCCACGGCCCTTAATAGCGCTTCCATTGTCAGCTTATTGCCGTTTCTCGTGTAAACCAACTCCTTTATGGCGGTTAAGGAATCAGCCGCAGATACGAGACCGCGGTCTTTCCGGAGTGTTATGCGGTAGTGATTCAGTCCCCCTTGTCCGAAGTCCATGCCTTTCTCCAAGCAGCCAAGCATGACCGTGGATGCAAACGGCTGGCCATAGAACTCGGCCTTGGCCTGGTCAACCAGATTGTCGTACCACATTTGCCTTGTAAACACGTATTCCACTTGCTTCTTGAAGGCGTTGTAGAACTCGTCATAAGTCTTAAAGTTGCGAGGATCGCCTGTCTTTAAGCCGATCTGCTTTCCCGTCTTCGAAGCAATACCATCGTGCAATGTCAGGTCAACGCACAACGGAACATTCAAGTAATCCGTCGCCATGCTAGTCCCCTCGTCGGCTGGTAAGGCCTGTGAGCAACCGTGAGTGACCCAACCGTAGGCATTTTCTGGCGATACGCCTCGCTTAACCATATATTCAACTGTCGTATCCCCATTCTGAAACTGGGGCACCCCTCCCTTTACCTTGATATTCGTTTCCATCGCTTTGCGCATAATCCAGTGAGGAGTATCCTTAGTCCACCGGAGGGTAAAGTGCGGCTCCGCATAACCCGTCAGTCCAGCGACATGCAGGATCAGATATGTCAGTTCATTGCTGATCTCTTCACCCTTGCCATTTGTTCCTGCCAGACCGATATTGTTCATGGCGCCTTTCTGTAAATAATCGCGCCAGCTTATTTCTGCAATCCACTCCTGACGAGCATTGTATGTCACAAAATCACTGAGTAGATCAACTGCCTTGTCCAAGGAAAGACGGCCTTCCTCCAGGTCTTTCTTAAAGTAAGGATAAAGGTACTGGTCCATCAATCTCCACCCGGTGGGCGGATATTGAGGAGCCTCTAGCTTTATGGCCAAGTGGATAAAGACGATACTCTGCAACGCTTCCCTGAAGGTCCGCGCCGGATTTTCTGGCACCCATTCACAGATTTGCGCCATTTCCTCCAGCTCCTTCCGCCAATCGGGGTCTTTCTCCGCGGCAGCCATCTCCCTGAGACGCCCAGCGTATCGATGGGCAAGATTGATCACTGCTTTAGAACACCTGATGGCAGCCTGCCAAAAATATAGCTTTTTAAAATCATGCTCCTGCCTTTCCACCCACGCCCGCTGCATTTCCTCTGCTTTTGTAACAAAGTCACGGAGACCATGACTGACTACCCTGTCAAAGAGAGGAGCGGCTCCCGGCAGTTGGGCCTTCCAGTCATAACGAGGGACGCCGGCTTCCACAAGGTCATCGTACCAACTTCCCATGACGACGCTTCCCAACTCTCTCGCCCTCTCAACGGCTGTTCGCCCCTTCCAGAACTGAGCGACCTTAATAAGGTTATCCCAGTCTTCCTTGGGCACCAGCCCTTTCTCGACTGGCCCGCCTAATGTCAGCTTGCCTTCCTCTTCAGCAAGCAAGGGGATCAAGAAGCAACCATCAAAATCGACTTGTGGATGGCTTCCCCGGAAGTATTTGGTCTCACTGCCCACCAATAGTTGCCCCGGAAACATAACGATAGGAATGCCGTTCAATACCTTTTCAAACAGCTTGGCACGACGTAATGTAATGTGCTCTCCCTCGGTCTCCTTCCACGACTCGGTAGCAAGGACCGCCCGTTCAGCGGCAACTCCTGGAGTAGCACTGAAATATTGGTTCCTGACTGACTTGGCTCTCTCGCTTAGCGTTATTTGATCAATCTTACCAAGTAAGCCCGTATTTATTATCTGCCCCATCCCATTTGTCTGCACCATCTCCACTATATCCACGATACCCTCCTGAATTCATTTTCAGACGATCGAAACCGGGCCAACACCAGAATCCGCTTGATTCCTTGACGGTAATGTGCGCATCTACGTAAGAGACTTATAAAAACATGATACTCGCCTGCGCTTACCTACGCAATAATGTTATAAAGAAGATACGTTCTTCATTTCATTGAAATGTTTGCTCCAAACCTGACACGGAAAGCTGTAATCAAGGCGCTTGGAGCATCCTAACTTTACTTCCGAATTGTTCTGAACGCTTGACTGTGTTGCACGGGCCGCGCAAGCTGGCCGACTACAACGACAAAGGCAAGGCGATTACCCGCAACTCGAAACAGGCCGCCTGAACCGTCCGCCAGGTGCGCCGCCGAGGGCGGAAACCGGCTCCGGGCTACGCCTTGCGCCGCTTCCCGCCCTCGGCAGAAAAAGCGGACAATTCATGTGCTACGGAACCGGACAAGGCTAAGAACCCGCGACATGGACAAGGCTGGTTCTTGCCCGAACGAGTTCATCGAGCATAGAATTTGACATTATGGTGATCGGCTTGATGCGCAACACGAAAGACCGCGCCGTGTGGGTAAACGAGAACTCTCAGCCTCGTTGCTTGCGTAAGTCAGAACCGCGGTTTAACGAAGTATTAGACTATAAGAAGCGGCGCCTGCGTTTAAGTCTAATTGGAAAGAACAAGTGAGGACCTAATGAAGCCAATAATTCTGCGATATTTCCGAATATCGCTGATTGTATTAGCACCTATGTTATCCGTGCCTCTGTGCATAGCGCAGACGTATCCCGATAGGCCGATACGTTTCGTAGTCCCATTACCACCCGGCGGGGGGGCTGATATCGTCGCGAGAACTGTCGGGCAAAAACTTACCGAAGCACTGGGCCAGCAAGTGATCATAGACAACCGTGGGGGCGGAGGAACGGTGATTGGCGCTGTAACAGTTGCAAGAGCGCTACCTGACGGATACACGCTGCTGCTTGGTACGGCGACTACGCACGCAATAAACGCAAGCCTTATTAAAAATCTTCCTTATGATCCTATCAAGGACTTTAATCCGGTTAGCTTGATTGCGAATCTCCCCATTGTCTTAGTCGCTCATCCGTCACTGGCTGTTAATGGAGTTGCCGATCTGGTGGCGTTGGCAAAATCGAAACCGGGCCAATTATTGTTTGCCTCCTCGGGGAACGGAAGTTCACTCCACCTTTTAGGAGAACTACTGAATCTAAGAGCACAGGTTAAAACGATGCATGTGCCTTATAGAGGCGCTGCGCCTGCGATAACAGCGTTACTCGGTGGCGAAGTTAATTTCATGTTTAGCTCAATACCTCCCATATTGCCACATATCAAAACGCAAAGGGTGAAGGCGCTTGCAATGGCAACGCCAAAACGCTCAAATTTGATGTCGGACGTGCCGACAATAAATGAGTCAGGGATTTCAGGCGTAGACGCCTATTCTTGGAATGGTGTCATGGTTCCCGCGGGAACCCCTCCTGCAGTCATCACGCGGTTACATACCGAGCTTGTTAAGATCATGCGTTTGGGAGATGTGGTTGAGCGGCTCGGTAACCTGGGCACGGAAGCAGTTAGCAATACTCCCACGGAATTTGCGGCATTTATAAATTCGGAAATCGCTAAATATGCTCTTATCGTCAAGGCATCTGGCGCAAAGGTGGATTAGCAAATCATGTGAACAAATCAACAAATTGCCGAGACTATTGCCAAAGCTGGGTGGTCAAAGCAAAGAGTCAAGCAATATTTTTACGACCACGCGCGAATAACCGCTCACGCACCCCAGAAAACGCGGCACCACGCCCTCGTCGACTCGTTTCAGGTGCGCGTAGCCCAAGCGCCGTACGATGCGGGTAACGAAATCGCAGCGCTCCTTGGCCACCACAGAAAAACGCACCGCTCGGATTGCGCTCGTCGGCGCTCTGCACTAGACTTATGTGCGCGTTTTTCCGGCCATGCCCATCCAAAGTTCCAGGGAACGCAATGAATCAGCATAACACCCAGGCTGTCATCTCCGGCCAGGAGCACTGGACCCAAAAAGGCGACGTCAGGCTTTTTTTGTGGGAAAAGCCTGCGGGCAAACCGGACAACAAGCTCGGCACGGTATTGTTCGTGCACGGCTCGTCGATGGCGTCGCAGCCGACCTTCGATCTGCAGGTCCCCGGCCGGCCGTACTCGTCGGCGATGGATTTCTTCGCCGAGCGCGGTTACGACACGTGGTGCTTCGACATGGAGGGCTACGGCCGTTCCGACAAAAAGCGCGACATCACCTGCGACATTGCCAACGGCGCCGACGATATCGCCGCGGCGACCGGCTACATCATGAAAACGCGCGGCGTGAAGCAGTTCCTGGTCTACGGCATTTCCTCCGGCGCGCTGCGCGCGGCGATGTTCGCGCAGCGCCATCCCGAGCGGGTCGCGCGGCTTGCGCTCGATGCGTTCGTGTGGACCGGCGAGGGCAGCCCGACGCTCGAGGAGCGCCGCAAGAAGCTGCCGCAGTTCCTCAAGATGAAGCGGCGCCCGATTGACAAGGCGTTCATACACGGCATCTTCGAGCGCGATCACCCGGGCTGTGCCGAAGAAAAAGTGATCAATGCGTTTGCCGACGCGGTCTGCGCGCTCGACGACTCGGTGCCGACCGGCACCTACGTCGATATGTGCTCGAAGCTGCCGATAGTCGACCCCGGGAAGATCACCGTGCCGACCCTCATCATGCGCGGCGAGTTCGACGGCATCGCGGGATTCGACGACCTGGTCGAATTCTTCAAGCGCCTGCCGAATTCCGACAAGCAGTTCAGCGTGATGGCCGGCATTTCGCACGCGAGCTTCCAGCAGATCAATTACCTGATGGTGTATCACATCCTGTGTGCGTTTTTCTCCCAGCCCGAGCCGGTTTACCGCGGTTAGCCGCGAGCCAGTGGGCAATAAGCGCGAAGCAGGCTAGTATGGGTTCCGCATACCGATTAAAAACGGGCACAAGACCCAAACTAATAAGAGTCGCAGCGGTCTTAACTGATGTGGTGTTTTTGCATCCTGATTGTTTATCGAGGAGACAAATCATGAACTTGGCTTCATATACGCGTTTTGCAGGCCTGTTGATATCAGCAGTTACGCTTGGCGCATCCGGCGCGGTCCACGCGCAGAGCTGGCCCGACAAGACGGTGCGTGTCATCGTGCCCTTCGGGCCCGGCGGCGGCACCGACATTCAGGGGCGGCTGCTCGGCAAGAAGTTTTATGAAAGCATGGGGAAGACGTTCGTCGTCGACAACCGGGCGGGTGCGGCGGGCCTGATCGGCGCCGAACAGGCGGCGAAGTCGCCGCCCGACGGCTACACGGTGCTGTTTACGACCGCGTCGCTCTCCGTCAATGTCACCCTCTACAAGAAGTCGCTGACCTTCGATCCCTTCAAGGACCTCGCGCCGGTGAGCTGGATCTCTTCGGTGCCGCTGGTGTTGGTGACGCATCCGAGCGTGCCGGCCAAGTCGGTGCAGGATCTCCTCGCGCTGGCGAAAAAAACGGGGAAACTCAATGCCGGCAACAACGGTGCCGGCACCACCAGCTATCTGGCGGTCGAGATGCTGAAGCAGGCCACCGGCGCCAGCATGGTGAACGTGTCGTACAAGGGGGGCGGCCCCGCGGTTATCGCGCTGATCAGCGGCGAGGTCGATTTCGAGTTTGGTACTGCGCTTGCTGTTGCACCGCACGTCGCATCGGGTAAAGTCAAGGCGATTGCCGTGACGACCGCGAAACGGGCCAAGGCGTACCCCAATCTGCCGACCATGACTTCGATCTACCCGGGCTTCGATGTGGACAACTGGTACGCGATGTTCATGCCGGCGGGAACCCCCAAGCCCATCGTCGACAAGCTCAACTCCGAAATCCTGAAAGCGCTCAAGGCGTCTGATGTGCAGGCATTCTTGGCGAAGGAAGGCGGTGAGCCGGTCGGCAGCACGCCGGAAGAGCTGGCGGCCATGTTCAAGCGCGAGATCGCCAAGTACGCGAAGGTGATCGAGGCGGGAAATATCGCGGTCCAATGACCGGCGCAGCGCTTGCGCCGGAGGGGGGATTTTCTTGATGGCTGAATTCGACGCAGCGCTGCTTGACTGGCAGGCGCAGTACAAGCTGATGATCGGCACCGTCACGCCGCGCCCGATCGCGCTGGTGACGACGCTCGGGCCAAGCGGACCGAACGCGGCGCCGTTCAGTTTTTTCAATGCCATCGGCTCCGATCCCGCGATGCTCATGTTCTCGGTCGGCACTTTGGAGACCGGCGCCAAGGACACCGTCGCCAACATCCGCGAGTGCCCCGAGTTCGTGGTGCACATCGTGAGCGACGCGATCAAGGAACAGATGAACATCTGCGCGGTCGATTATCCGCGCGGTGTCAACGAAATCGAGAAGGCGGGGTTCACCGCGCTGCCGTCGAGGAAAGTACGGCCGCCGCGCATCGCCGAGGCGCCGGTTGCGCTCGAGTGCAAGCTGACGCAGATGATCGAGCTTGGCCGCAAACCCTATCACCTGGTGATCGGCGAAGTGGTTTATTTCCACTACCATGACGGCATCGTCAACGAGCGCTTCCACGTCGACGTCGGCAGGATCAATCCGATCGGCCGTCTCGCCGGCAAAGGCGGCTACACGCGCATCACCGATCACTTCGAGATGCCGCGCATCAAATACGGCGGCCCCGGTTCCGGGGATTAGACAAAAACGATAGCCACGGAGAACACAGAGGACACACAATCCAGGAGTTTGTCGGACTTAGCCACGACAAACTCCTCCGAAAAGAGGAAGTCGTGGCGGCACGCAAACCGAAAATCAGGAACACCACCGAGAAGAAACACCGCAGGCTCACGCGCAGGGACATACACGCGGCCGCCAAACGGCTCAAGAACTGGGGACGCTGGGGCAGGCGCGACGAGATCGGGACGCTCAATTTCGTGACGGCCGATCACGTCGTCGAGGCCGCGAGCCTGGTGCGCAAGGGCAAGGTGATGTCGCTTGCGCTCAATTACGACCAGCAGGGGCCGCAGGGCGGCAAGACCAAATACCCGGCGCTCGGCCGCTTCAATCCGATCCACCTGATGACGCGCACCGGCACCGATGCCTACTCGGGCGTGCTCGATCACCGCAAGATCCGCGGCACCGACGACATCATCATCATGCCGCTGCAGTGCGGCACGCAGTGGGACGGCCTCGGCCACATCATGTATTACGACTACATGTGGAACGGTTACGACTGCCGCAACGTCACCAGCGGCGGCGCGCTGAAGGGCGGCATCGAGAAGATCAAGGAAAAAATGATCGGCCGCGGCGTGCTGCTCGACGTGGCGGGCGCGCTCGGCAAGAAGTGGCTGCCCGACGGCTTCGCGGTGACCAATGAAATACTCGACTACACCGCGGCCAGGCACGAGGTCGAAGTGCGGCGCGGCGATTTCCTGATCGTGCGCACCGGCCACGTCGAGCGCAAGCTCGCCGACAAGAACTGGGACGGCTACTCGGGAGGCGACGCGCCGGGGCTCGCGTTCGAGACCCTCGACTGGCTGCACAAGAAGGAAGTCGCGGCGATCGTCACCGACACCTGGGGCGTCGAAGTGCGGCCGAACGAAACGGAGGACACCAACCAGCCGTGGCACTGGATCGCGATCCCGATCATGGGGCTCACGGTCGGCGAGATCTTCGATCTCGGCGAACTCGCCAGGGACTGCGCGCAGGACAAGCGCTACGAGTTCATGTTCGTCGCACCGGCGCTGCCGATCACCGGCGCGGTCGGCTCGCCGGTCAATCCGTACGCAATCAAGTAGAAGCCGAGTGAAAAGCAGGGTTCAGGATTCAGAAATCGGAAACCTTGAACTCGAAACCCAAAACTCGAAACCAAGGAGGAACCCCCGACGGACATACGATACTCGTCGTGAGCTCGAGCTTCGTGGTGAATCCGGGCCTGTATGCCAAGATTCCCTACGATCCGTACAAGAGCTTCGCACCGGTCTCCAACATGGCGGCTTCGCCGAACGTGTTCGTGGCGCATCCCACTGTCGCGGCGAAATGACGACGTCGGTGGTCGCGGTGATCACCGATTTCATGCGCGGCGGCAAAGTCATCGACAAAGTGCCGTGCTACGTGGGCGGCGGCTGGTGCGAGCCGGGCAAGGGCCTGAAGGAATTGCAGGACGAAATTCGCGCCAGGCTCGACGCAGGACGTCGCGAACCTCGTGCGCTTCGGCGGTTTGCGCGCAGACCGCGACATCATCCAGATCGACGTGCCGCAGTCGTACGGCATCGTGCAGTTCTCGCGCACGCTCGACATGCTCAAGCGTCACGGCTGGGGCCGGCAGTCGATTTTCCCGCACGGTGGCAACCAGATGACACTCGCCATCGTCGGCGGCTTCGGCCTCGGCGGCTGCGAGGCGTACCCCGGCGTGTTTGGCATCTTCGCGGGCTTCGCCGACGACACGAAGGTCGAGAACGGCTACCTCAAGCTGCCCGACCGGCCGGGCATCGGGTTCGAGGCGCAGAACGCGCTGTATGTGGTGATGCGCGAGCTGGCCGAACACAAATAACCCTGCTTCATTTATTAGCCACGGCAGGCAGGGGAACGCTGTAGATATCTTGCCATTTTAGCTAAAACGGCATATATTGGCGGCCATGAAAACCGTCGATGCGACACAACTGAAGAACCGGCTGGGCGAGGTCCTGAAACAGGCCGCCCTCGGGCCGGTTGCCGTCGAACGGCACGGACGGGTCGTGGCGTACCTCGTTCCTCCCGCGGCCGGCAAGGCGCACGCGGGGAAGACGCGAACCGGCCGGCCCGGGCCGCGCTGGAACCGGCGCAACGAGGAGCGCGTCGTCGAGCTTTGCGCGCGCGGCGACTATCGACCCTCGCGCTGGCTGCGCGCGGGAGATCCGGAGGTGCTTGCGGGAGTGGCCGCGATGCTTGCCTCGCAGGAGGGTTTCGATCGGACGCGCATGCTCGCGCTCGCCGAGCAGCTTCGTCCGGGAATGAGCACGCCCGTCGGATTCGGCCGCTGGCTGGCCCGCTCACCCGTGCAGGCAGCGCGTTTCCTGCCCATGCTCGAAGCACGAATGCGTGATCCGGAATTGCGTTCGCCATGACCGCGAAGCTTCCGGCGCTGCGGGCGGATCCCGAGTACCTGAAAGCGTTCGCGAAGATCATGTCGCGGATCGAACGCGCATTGGGACCGAAGCGCCCCGCGAAGCCCGTCACCATCTGCGTCGCTGGCGGCGCCGCGATGCACTTTTACACCGGGGAAAGATTTTCGAACGACATCGACGCGAAGATCCTCGCCCGCGTGATGCTCGACCCCAAGGAGCTGCAGGTCGCTTACCGCGGGAAGGACGGGCACGCGCGGCTGCTTTATTTCGACACGCAATACAACGACAGCTTTGCGCTGCTCCACCGGAACGCCTACGACGATGCGCTGACCATTTCCGTGAAAGGCGTCGATTCGCGGCGTCTCGAGGTCAGGCTCCTCGCGCCGCTCGATCTCGCCGTTTCCAAACTTTCCCGATTCAGCGCTCAGGATCAGGATGACATCCGCGCGCTCGCCCGCGCGACACTGGTCGAGGCGGCCGCGCTTCGGCGCCGCGCCGTGTCCGCGCTGCCTGTCTACGTTGGAAACCTCGAACGCATCCGAACCTCGATCGACGCCGCCTGCCGTCTCGTCACAACCGCTAAAAAGAAGCGTCGGTCCAAGGAATACCACTGAGAAGGGAAGCCGCAATGCGCATGCATAA
Source organism: Betaproteobacteria bacterium (assembly GCA_016202615.1). GTDB lineage: Bacteria > Pseudomonadota > Gammaproteobacteria > Burkholderiales > SG8-41 > PALSA-1004. Next base: position 11,330 of record JACQOI010000397.1, on the reverse strand, counting down.
TCCGCCGCACCCGGGAGAAGTCCTGAAGGGATCAAGGGATTTGTTGATGCGCCAGCGCTGCGAACTCTTGACTCACTAAATGCAGCATTTTGGGAAGGCCGCTACTTTCAGCGCTTTGATCTGCTCGAGCTCATTTCTGCCGCCGAACAAGTCCTTGCAGCGGACTCGCCTCAATCGCCGCCCCGCTGAGGGGATCTTTTGGAGCAATGCAAAGACGAAAACAGAGTTTAGCGAATGAGGGTTTTCTTAACCGGTGTCGCCTACGTCGGCAAGACCACAAGAGAGGCGAAGCTGGCCGATCTCCTCGGCGGTCGGTTCTTCGGCCTGGACACAGAAATTCGGGGGTGACGAGTCATGCGTGTGCGTGGATGGGTTTACGATCCTCACTCCGGCGGAGTCAAGATTCCCGCTTCGGTCCGGCAGCGCACCGAGCGGCGCATTCGAGCGCATGCGGAGGCCCGCTACGCCGGAAAATTCGCCCGCCTGGATATCCGTTTCCGTGGGCCGCTCTGTTACATCGATGCGTACACCGAACCTGAGAAACCATCCGCGTCGCTGCTCCGCGCTCTGGGTGAGACGCGGGAGGAATACATGCGGCGGCAGCGGAATGTACCGCTGCATTTGTGCCGGAACTGGTCGAACAGGGCACGCGCCTCCTCCCGGTTAATCTGCTCCTCGCGGAATTTGCGGTGCAAGACCTGCGCGACCTCGACCCGGCCCACGATACTGCAGCAGACCTGTCCCTCGGACTCGGCCAATGCCTTGACGCGCGCGCCGTCGGGCTCGGTCAGGTAAAACTTGGCGATGTACGCCGAGTCGAAGTAGATATCACCGACCGTCCCGGTCCTCGGACACGATCCGCGTGCTCCCGGTGCCGCGTCCCAGCTTGCCGGAACGCACCAGACGCGTGTATCTCGGCAGCAACTCACGAATAACCCTTACGCGCGATCGCAGGGATGGCCGCTCTTCCGGAAGCACGTCGCCTGATGGAACTCAGCGGCCATCGACCGAGTCTGTCTTAGAAGTATATGTCTCTGTCTGGTGATTACGATGCGTGTGGGGTTCCGGCCGGACGTTTATGTCCGGCATTGCCAGTTCATCAAGGGCTACGATCGAAAGGGCCTGGCGCTGTTTTGCGGGCGGCGTTCCAGGCACGGGGCCAGCTACTGTCCTGAGCACTATCCGCGCATCTACCGGCGGGTTCCCGTCTTCGATCCAAAGCGCATCGCCGAGCGCGCGATCGAAACGCCTGCGGCAATGCCGGGGGCCGAAGTGGCGGAGGCCGAAAGCGCCGTCGCCGAAGAGGTCCTCGAACCGTCTACGGTCGAGTGATGGCGGAGTTCTTCCACGGCCGCTTCCGCAGCCTTCATTGTTCGGCGCCGTTCTGGTCGCTCCGGGGCGTGGAAGAAACGCGCGAGTTGCTTGCAGTGCGGCAGGACACGATCGAGCCGCCGCGGATCTCGCTCAACCGCGGCGCGATGCTCACGGTGGTCACCGACGGCGGCTACGGCTACTGCGCGACGAGCGACCTGTCGCACACGGGACTGCAGGCGGCGCTTGACCGCGCGGGCGCGTGGGCCGAGGCCACGTGCGACAGAAGCGTGCATTGCCATTCGCCCCAGGACATGGGCGCGCCGCGCGGCGAGCGCGTCGGCTCCGGTTGCGTCCGCGCGTCGCCATCGCGCAGCGAGATCTTCGATCTGCTCGCCGATGAATGCCGCCAGGCGCGTGGCGACCCGCGCATCGTCGAGCGCTACACGGCGCTGGAGCTGCGCGAGGTCGAGCAGGTCTATTTCACCAACACCGGCGGCGATGTGCGCCAGCGGTCCAGCTCTGCCGCGCCGTATGCCCACGTCGCTGCGAACGAGGGCACGGACACGCAGACGCGCAGCTTCGCGCACGCTCGGCAGGGTGGCGTGGAGACGATCGGGACCAGCGGCTTTCCCGGCTGCGGCGCGCGGCTCGCCGATGAAGCGCTGAAACTCCTCGCCGCCCCCAACTGTCCCGCGGGGACGATGGACCTGCTGCTCATGCCCGACCAGATGGCGCTGCAGATCCACGAGTCGATCGGGCATCCGCTCGAGCTCGATCGCATCCTCGGCGACGAGCGCAACTACGCCGGCACGAGCTTCGTCACGGCGGACATGTTCGGCCGGTATCAGTACGGCTCGCCGCTGCTCAACGTCACCTTCGATCCCACGATAGACGCGGAGCTGGCGAGCTATGCGTACGACGACGAAGGCACGCCGGCGCAAAAAGTGTGGCTTATCCGCGACGGGCTGCTCGAGCGCCCGCTGGGCGGGCGCCTGTCGCAGCTGCGCGCCGGCCTTCGAGGCGCGGCGAACGCGCGCGCCTGCGACTGGAACCGCCCGCCTATCGATCGCATGGCGAATCTCAACGTCGAGCCCGGAACGAGCTCGCTTGCCGACATGATCGCCTCCGTCGAGCGCGGCGTGCTCATGCGCACCAATGTCTCGTGGTCGATCGACGACTCGCGCAACAAGTTCCAGTTCGGCTGCGAATGGGGCGAGCTGATCGAGGACGGGGTGATCAAACGCGTGGTCAAGAACCCGAATTATCGCGGCGTGTCCTCGGCTTTCTGGCGCAGCCTGCGCATGGTCGGCGACGCACGGACGTTCGAAGTGCACGGCACGCTCTACTGCGGCAAGGGCGAGCCCAACCAGGCAATCGACGTCGGTCATGCTGCCCCGGCGTGCCTGTTTTCAGCCGTCGAAGTGTTCGGCGGCGAGAACCCGTGAAAGAGCAGTTTTTCGAGATCGCCAGCGGGTTGTGCGAGGCGCTGCGCCGCGACGAGACGCTGCTGTGCCGTCTCTCTGGCGAACGCTCCGATTTCGCGCGTTTCAACCATGCGCGCGTGCGCCAGGCAGGCAGCGTCGAGCAGCGTTTATTCTCCATCCGGTTGATTCGGGCGCGCCGCCAGGCCTCCGCGAGCCTCGCGCTCACCGGCAGGGCGGACGATCTGGAAACCGCGCATGCCGCGCTCGCCGGTTTGCGCGAGACGCTTGCGCAATTGCCTGAAGATCCCTGGCTGCTGATCGCCGAGGAGCCGCGTTCGACCTCGACCGGGCGCCGCGGCCGTCTGCCCGCGCCCGAAGAGGTGGTGAGCGCGGTCACCACGAGCGCACATGGCCTCGATTTGGTGGGCTTTTACGCGGCGGGCACCATCTACCGCGGCTTCGCCAATTCGTTCGGCCAGCGTAACTGGCACGAGGTCGACAGCTTCAATTGCGACTGGAGCCTTTACCTGCATGCCGACAAGGCGGTGAAGCAAAGCTATGCGGGTTTCGCCTGGGACACATCGGCTTTCGAATCGCTGTTGCAGGATGGCGCACGACGCCTCGAGCTGCTTGGCCGCCCGTCGCGGACACTCGAACCGGGCGAGTATCGCGCCTACCTCGCGCCGCGCGCGCTCGAGGAGGTGACCGGGCTGCTTTCCTGGAGCGGGTTCTCCGCGAGAGCGCGCGCCACGCGGACGAGCCCGCTGCTGCGGATGGAGCACGGCGAAACGCTTTCGCGCATGGTCTCGCTCGCGGAAAACACGCGCGAATCGATCGCGCCACCCTTCCAGCAGGACGGCTTCGCGAAGCCTGACAAGGTCGATCTGATCGCCCGCGGCGAGCTGGCGGATGCGCTGGTTTCGCCGCGCTCGGCCCGGGAATACGGGCTTGCGGCGAATGCCGCGAACGGGCGCGAAACCCCGGAAGCGCTGGACATGGCGCCGGGCAGCCTCCGTGCCGCAGACGCGCTTGCGGCGCTCGAAACGGGGCTGTACATCGGCAACCTGTGGTATCTCAACTTCTCCGACCGCGCCGCCGGCCGCATCACGGGCACGACGCGCTTTGCCAGCTTCTGGGTCGAAGGCGGCCGCATCGCGGCGCCGGTGAACGCGATGCGATTCGACGATACAATCTACCGCATGCTCGGCGATAACCTCGCAGACCTCACCGCGGATCGCGAGCTGCTGCTGGACGGCTCCACGTACGAAGAGCGCTCCACCGCCAGCGCGCATCTGCCGGGAGCGCTGCTTCGCTCTTTGCGCTTCACGTTGTAGGAGGCGGCCATGCCCGACACGGTACGCAAGGTCAATTACTACTCGATATGGGTTCCGAACAAGCCCGCACAGGCCTTCAACGTGCTCTCGACGCTGGTGAGCGCGGGAGTGAACCTGCTTGCGTGCTCCGGCAAACCGCGGGGGCGCCGCGCCGAAATCGACGTCGTCCCGGACGATGCGCGCAAGTTCAGCAACGCTGTGAAGAAAGCGAGGCTGAGATTCAAGCGCGAGAAGATCGGTTTCCTCATCCAGGGTGAAGACCGTCCCGGTGCGCTGGCCGAGCACCTCGGGAAGCTGGGCGCCGTTGGCATCAACGTGACCGGCATCGATGCGGTGAGCGCCGGCGAAGGGCGCTTCGGGGCGATCCTCTGGGTAAACCGCGACGACGTGCCGAGAGCGGGCCGGGTTCTCGCTGCCAAGGCTCGCTAGCAGCCTATGCGGACCGTTCAAGTTTCCTCAGGCCCTATGCAGGGATTGCGATCCGGACCGCGGCCGGTTTTTTGTGGCGCGGCAGGGCGAGCGCCAGCGGCAGCCCCACGAGCCCTATGGACAACGACGCAAGAAGCGACCAGGTATAGTTTCCGGACATGTCGAACAGGCCGCCGCCCAGCCAGCCCCCCAAGGCCATGCCGGTGCTGGCGCCCAGCATCTCGACAGCATGGACGCCCCCAGCATGAGCTGGCGGGCCCCGTAGCGGTCACCCAGCCACCCCATGATGACCACGACCGGAAGTCCCACCAGAAAGGCGAGGGAATAGGCAAAAGAGATGTCGCCCCGCGTCCACCCAAATCGGTCGATTTGCGCCCGGCGCCTTGCCGTGGCTGACGCTGCCGCGCGAGCCGCTGCTTTGCCGGCGAGATCTCGAGCAACTCGCGCCGGCCGCGGCCCCGCGGGACCGGCACCGGGAGCCGATCGTCGACGCGTAGATCGCCACCCGGTCGCCTCGCCATCATCCAATTAGACCGGCGCGGCTTGGCTCGCGGTTCCCTGCGGCGAGCAACAGATCGTAGCAACCGTGCTTGGCTATTTTCTGTTCCCAACGGAGGTATCACTCCTCGAAGGTGTCAGGGACCGTTATCGTGGCTTCGAGAGGTGCGTTCCGTGAGCCAGGCCAGGATCTCTGCCGGAAAGCGGTCGCGGTTCTCCCGCGTGACTTCCCACAACATGCAGTCGGGCCGTGCCTTCACCGCGCGAATGAAGCCTTCGCCGTGCCGCGCGATGGTCGCGATCACAACCCGGCCCGAGCCGAGCAGGTCTCGCATTGCCGAGATGAAGCGTGGCGAGAGGCATTCCATCTTGCCGATCTCGTCCACCAGGTAAACATCGCGGTCCGGGCGAAGCGCCAGTGCTGCTGCAGTGGCAGCATCAAGCGCAGCGATGTCCACACCGTACTTGCCGACATGCGCCTGCTTGGGAAGCTCAACGTGGGCAATGATCCATTCATGTCCATCCAGCGTCACGAGGCGAAATCCGCGGCGCTCGCCGCGCTCGCGGATTTCATCCGTGAGGAAACCGGCGCTGCGACGTTCACCGAGGGCTTCGGTTACGCGCCGCATCACGGTCGTCTTGCCCACCCCGGGCACGCCCGTGAGTAGCAACACATGAGGCGTGGAATGGCTCTCGGCGCGGCTCATCGGTACCAGCACCGCCATCAGTCAACGGGGGCTCCCGAGGAATCCGCCCTGATGACCTGGTGAAAATCCCTCAGCTTCGTGACCATGAGCTGAGTCGATGCGACCGGCTGCCGCGCGATGCGGGCCGCCGCCGCGGCATTGACCGGCTCGAGGAATTCGTACAGCCGCAGCAGCTCCGCGCGCGCGCCCTCGATGCAAGGTTCCATGATCCCGCTGCATCTCAATCCCCTTCCACCACCGGATCGGGAACAGAGCCAGGCGCTTGGGGGCAAACTTCGTCGTCACCCTCTTTGATCAGTTGCGCCGTATATCAGGTAACGGTTGCGATCGCCGCGGCTAGAGATGTTCCTCGGTACGCAGCGACAGCTCCACCATGCGCTCGAGCAACTGATCCGAAGGCAGGCCGACGAAGTTGCGCAGCACGAGCTCTTTGGCGTAGAGGCGCACGAGGTAGCGCAGCTTGAGTCCCTTGCTGCGCCCCGAGTACACAAAGTCGCGGTGACCGTTGTTGATGACGATCAGGTTGCGCGCGGCATCGAACTTCGAGCGCCAGGACTCGCCGGCAGCGCGCTCGAATGTATAGCCGGGGAGGCCCTGCGTCTCGACTGCCGCGGTCCCAAGTTGGGGCAGAAGCTCGTGAGTCACGGTGATGAGCGCCTCGGCTTCGCACACCACGTCTCCTTGCCGTACGGTGACGCAAACGCGCGTCAGGCCCGGCTCGGCCGCCGCGACGAAGCGCACGGCTTGATCGCGCGGATTTTCGATCGCGCCGGCGCCTTCGGCGATCCGCCAGAGAAATTCAAGATCCTGTTCGACTCTGCGCCGCGAGCGGTCGCGCGGCAGCGCCCGCAGCTCGCGTGATTCGCCGACGCGCACGATGCTCGAAGCCGGCGATATCGTCACGCTGAAGAGCGGACCGGCGAACTCGAAGAAGTGGCGTTGCCGCTCCTCGCCCAGTTCCGGCTCGGGCGCGCCCGGCATCGCTCCGTTGGTCGATTCGCCCGCTGCCGCGGCGCCGTTTGCGCCCGGTGCACCGCTGCCTGCGCGCTGCGCGCGCGCCTGAATGTCGAACCAATCATATTCCTCAGCCGGCAGCGCCAGCAGCGCTTCGCGAAACGCTCGCTGGATCGTGCGCAGCAGCTCGCGGCTCGCCTGTTCCTCCTCGGCCCGCCGCTGCTCCTCGATCACCTCGATGAGCTTTGCTTCCAGCGGCGCGATCGCCTCGCGCAACGCCGAATAAGCATCGTCATGAATGAGCCCCGAGCGCGTGCCCGGAGTCAGATTGATGAAGGGCGCGTCGACGTGGCCCTGCAAATAGCGCGTTGCCCACGGCGCGTGCGCGAAATCGTCGAGCAGTGCGATGTCTTCCAGCACGCGCGTGCCGTTGCGGAACAGCGCGACGCGGTTTTCTTCGGCGGGTTCGTTCAAATAAAGCTCGACGTAAACGTCGCCGCGCGGCGCCCGTACCGGGGGCAACTGGTGCAAAAGCCGACCTTCATACTGGCGCGGCTCGACCGCGTACTGCTTGCGAGCGAGCTTGTCGACGACGCTGATGCGAACGCCCGACTGCCGGATGCGATCCCTCAACTCCGCGGCGAGATACCACTGGATTTTTTCTCCCGAGAGCGTGCGGATGCCGTCCAACAGCGGCGCGATCTTCACTTCCGTGCCGCGCTCGGCGAAAAGCGCGCGTTTTGGCACTACGGCGTATCCGGGATCCCCTTTGCGCATCATCATCTGGTAGGCGCGCTGATCATCGCCGGTGGAAGTCATCGCCAGCTCCTCGCCCACGGTCCAGAACGAAAGCAGCCCGATGCCGAACTCGCCCTGCAGGCCGGCGGCGCCTTCCTCTCTCAGCCGCTGCTTGATCGAATCGCAGATGTGCGTGGCGACATAGCGGAAATCCGGCCGCCCGTCGGGATCGCGCGGCACGCCCTCGCCGTCATCGCGGATCGACAGGAAATGCCGGCCGTGCTCCCGGCCGCGCGTGATGGTCACGCGGTTCGCCCGCGCGTCGATCGAGTTTTCCACCAGCTCGGCGATCGCCTTGAGCGGATTCGACTGCGACAGCGCGATGATGGTGATCGCGTTCCAGTCGTCGCCGATCCGCAGTTTGCCGCGCTCGCCGGCGCGCTTTCCCGGTGTCTTTCTTGGCGCCACGATTTCGCTTACTTGGGACGGATTCCCGACTCCACGATTTCGCGAGGGTAACGCGGATCGCGAAAATACGCCACTGATACGCAAACCCGTAGTAAAGCGTGCCCGGGCATGTTCGGTAACGTCAGGTACAATTCGATCGTGCCTCATTTTAGTCCTGCCGCCTCGCGCACCGGCCTGTGCGCGCTCGGCCTCATCGCAATGGAAATCACCGCCGCAACGCCGGCCGGCGCGCAGCAAAGTTGCGTCCCGGCGGGTGAATGGTCCGTGCCGGGCGCCGGGCGAATCGCCGCGCCGGAAATCCTTGCGCGCGCCGCACGCGCGCAGGTGGTGCTGCTCGGTGAAAGCCACGGCAACGCGGATCACCATCGCTGGGAGTTGCAGACCATGGCCGCGCTGGCGGCCCTGCGGCCGAAAGTCGTGCTCGGATTCGAAATGTTCCCGCGGCGGGTGCAGGGCGAACTGGACCGCTGGGTGGCGGGCGAGCTGAGCGAACAGGAGTTTCTCAAGGCTTCCGACTGGTCCCGCGTCTGGGGATCCGCGACTGCCTCCTATCTGCCGCTGTTTCACTTTGCGCGCCTGAACCGCATACCGATGATTGCGCTCAACGTCGAGCGTGACTTCGTGCAGGCGGTCCGCGCGAAGGGATTTGACGGCGTGCCGGCGGAAAAGCGCGAAGGCGTTTCGCGACCGGCCCCGCCGGGCGAAGCCTATCTCGGGCGGCTGTTCGCGTCCTACTCCGAGCATCCGCAGGCGAAGGGACGCGCCACGGCGCGTAGCGACCTGGAGTTTCTGCGCTTCGTCGAGGCGCAGCTTGTCTGGGATCGCGCGATGGCGCAGGCGCTTGCGGACGCCGCCGCGCGTTATCCGGATGCGCTCGTCATCGGCATCATGGGCAACGCCCACGTCGCTCACGGCGACGGCGTGCCGTATCAGCTCGAGCAACTCGGCGTCAAACACGTTGCTTCGCTCTTACCTTGGAATCCGAACGCTGGCTGCGACAAGTTGTCCGCGGGCCTGGCAACGGCTGTCTTCGGGCTTCCGGCCGCGCGGCCTGGCGATGCGCCGCCCCGGCAGCGCTTGGGCATCACGGTTGAAACGGCGTCCGATGGCGTGCACGTAGCCGCTGTGGAAGCGGGCAGTATCGCCGAAGCGGCGGGGCTGCGCGTGGGGGACGTGCTCATTGAAATCGCGGGCACGCCGGTCAAAGTGCCCGCTGAAGTGAGGGCCATCGTCGACAGCATGGTGCCGGGGACCTGGCTTCCGCTCAAGGCCGAGCGTCAGCGCGAATTCGTCGAACTGACCGCCAAATTTCCCGCGCGGTGATGATCAGGCTGTCCGGATGCGTCGCGTCGCTGATTTGCGTGCTTTCGCTTGCGGCGACGGGGTTAGTCGCCGCGCCGGCGTCACACCGGATCTCGGTGCGCGTCGATCCGCAGACGCGCCTGCTCGAAGGCCGCGACACCATCACGTTCGACTCCCCGCGCGCGGCCACTCTTGTTTTGTCGGCGCGTTTCCGGGTGGATACGCTTGTCGCCGACGGCCGCCGCATCCGTGCACCGGATAAGCCCAGCGCAAGACTGCAGCGGATCGTGCTGCCCGTGGCGCGCCGGATCGTTGTGCGCTGGAGCGGAACGCTCGCCGCGCTCGATCCAAGTCTCGACCATCGCGGCGTGCTCGCTTACGGCGAGCCCGCAAGCGGCACGGAGGGCGCTTATCTTCCCGCGGGGTCGGGCTGGTATCCGATGGTGGACGGGTCGTTCGAGCGCTACGACCTCGCGCTCGAGCTGCCTGCCGGGCAGCGTGGGCTCGTCCCGGGACGGCTCGTCGAGGAGCGCGAGGCGGGCGAACGCTATATCGCGCGCTTCGAGTTCCGCGAGCCCTCCGAAGGCATCGCGCTCATGGCCGGTCCCTACCGCATCGAGGAGCGCCGCCTGCGCACCGCGGCCGGGAGCAGTGTGCGGCTGCGTACCTACTTTCATCCCGAGATCGCCGAACTCGCGCGCGGCTATCTCGATTCGATCGCCGGATACCTCGACCTGTACGAGCGCTGGATCGGCGCCTATCCGTTTTCGGAATTCAGTGTGGTGTCGAGCCCCACGCCCACGGGATTCGGCCTGCCGACGCTCACGTATCTGGGTATCGACGTGCTCCGGCTTCCGTTCATCCGGGCGACCTCGCTCGGCCACGAGGTGCTCCACAACTGGTGGGGCAACGGTGTCTACCCCGACTATGCGCGCGGCAACTGGGCCGAGGGTCTCACCACGTTCATGGCCGATTTCGCCTACCGCGAGCGCGAGAGCGCTGAGGCCGCAAGCGCCATGCGCCTGGCGTGGCTGCGCGATTATGCGGCCATGCCGACGGGCGACGACGCGCCGCTCGTTCATTTTACCGCGCGCACGCACGGCGCCTCGCAGGTGGTCGGCTACCACAAGGCGGCGATGGTGTTCTTCATGCTGCGCGACGCGATCGGTGCGGCCGCGTTCGACCGGGGCGTGCGCGACTTCTGGCGCGCGCACCGTTTCCGGGTCGCTTCGTGGGACGATTTGCGCGATACATTCGAGCGTGCTTCGGACAAACGCCTCGCCGCATTTTTCGCGCAGTGGCTGGAGCGTCCGGGTGCACCGGAGCCGCGCATCGCCGATGCTCGGGCGGCGCCTGTCAGTGCCGGCTGGCGGCTCGAGGTGACGCTCGCGCAAGGAGCGCCCGCCTATGCGATTTCAGTGCCGATTGCGATCCGCACCTCGGATGGCGTGATCACGCATCGCATGGAGCTTACGCGCGAACGTGAAACACTGACGCTTGATTTGCCGGCGGAGCCCTTCGCCGTCACGCTCGATCCGGAGCTGCGCGTCTTCCGCAGGCTGGTGGCGGGGGAAGCGCCGCCGATTTTGCGCGAAGCGATGCTCGCGGGTAGTCCGACCATTTCCGTGCTTTCCGCGGACGCTGCCGTGCAGGCGGCGGCACGCAAACTTGCGGCTAAGCTGTTCGAGGGCCCGCGTGCGGATCGTGGCGGTTCGCCCGTGCTGCTCGTCATAGGGCTGCATGCCGATATCGACGATTGGCTCGCAAGCCGTGGAACGACACCACGGCCGGCGATGCTTGCGGCAGCGCGGGGCACTGCGCAGGTCTGGACGGTTCGCGCAGGCGACAGCCGTACCAACGTGCTCGTTTCGGTACGGGATGCGCCATCGCTTGCGGCCCTTGCGGGACCGCTGCCCCATTATGGAGGACAAAGCTACGTCGTGTTTGACGGCGCGCGCGTCATCGAGCGCGGCGCGTGGCCTTATCAACCACAAGTGTGGGAACTCAGGCCGGCAGCCGCGGCGCGCTGATGGGAAGCAAGCCGGGAGTTATTCCAATTCGCGTTTAAAACAACAATAATTTCGTAGGGTGCGTTCCACGCACCATGACTGCCGGTGCGCACGGCGCACCCTACGATATTTCATTTTTGATTGCGAAATGGA
>JACQOI010000390.1 GCA_016202615.1 Betaproteobacteria bacterium | reverse complement strand
GTATTAGAAGCTATGCCAAAAAAGAGCAACGGCCGATGAAACCACAGATAAACACGGATGAACGCGGATAAGGTCGACGCTAAGAGTCCCAACCATGGAAAACGCGCATTTCCCTGTGGTTAGCGCCGTGATTTCCGTGTGTCCTGCGGCCTGGAAGCGCCTGATTCTTATCAGTGTTTATCTGCGTTCATCTGTGGTTAGCCATTGCTTTTCAGATTTTTGAGATGGGTTCTAATAAGCATTGTCACGCGTGGCTGGATCGTCCCACCGCCGAAGGCGCCGACAAAGCGCCAGCGGTTGCTTTGGAGTTGGCGATCCATTTCACGTGAGGAATGCGGTGCGGTTGTGGTCCGACGCATCAGCGAGTGAAGTTGATCTCGTTTGGCGAGAAGCGCGCGTCGGTGTCGCGGCCCGCGCCGAGCTTCATAGAGGGGTACGAGTAAGCGACGCGAGGAACCCGTGAGAACCGTGGAATGTGCCGAATTCCTGCAGGAAGCGCTGCCCGAGCTCGGATTGCGCTGGGCCGGGTTCCGCAAAGTGCGGGGGCTCGTCCGCAAGCGCCTCGGAAAGCGCTTCGCAGAACTCGGACTGGCCGATTTTTCCGCCTACCGCGTGTATTTGGAGCTCCATCCCTCCGAATGGCACAAGCTCGAAGAGATGTGCCGTATCCCGATTTCGCGCTTCTATCGCGATCGCGCCGTGTTCGCGTCGCTCGAACGCGATGTGCTGCCCGCCCTGGCGGCCGAGGCCATCGCGCAGGGTCGGCACGAGCTGCGGTGCTGGAGCGCGTGCTGCGCCTCGGGCGAAGAACCGTACACGCTTTCCATCTTGTGGCACTTGCGCCTCGCCTCGGCTTTCCCCGGACTCAAGCTGCGCATAGTCGCGACTGACATCGATCCGGCCATGCTCCGCCGCGCCCGCCCAGGTTGCTACCGGGCGAGCAGCATCAAAGACCTGCCGGAGGACCTGATGCGCGCAGCATTCGAACGCAGCGGCGAACAATATTGCGTCCGCACCGCGTTTCGCACCGTGGATTTCGTGCAACAGGACATCCGGGAGAGCATGCCAGACGGGCTGTTCGATCTCATCCTCTGCCGCAACGCAGTGCTCACCTATTTTCTGCTCTCCGAGCAGCAGGAAGTCATGAAGCGGGTGATCGCGCGATTGGAGCCCGGCGGAGCGCTGGTGATCGGGTTGCATGAAACGCTGCCGCCCTCAGGTGCGGGCCTTGCATCCTGGACCGGCGCACGCGCCATTTACCGCGCGCCGCCCGCCGCCGAAACGGCGCCGCCCATGCGGTGCATTGCGCCACATCCGCATTGAGCCGTGGCGCATGCATGACCGGCAAACACGCTTCGCCTTTCGTATTGAATCGGCGCGACGCTATGCGCCGGCGCGGAAGGGGTTTGCTCCCTGCGCCCGCACCAGGTCTGCGGCGTCGCGCAACTGCATCGCGATCAGGTCATTATCCCTGCCGACGCTGGGCTGGGGTTGCTGCGGCTGCCCTGCCTCCTGGATCGGGCGGTCGGTCGTCATGACGCGCTGGTGCCGGTCGGGCTCAACAAACTTTAACCAATATACGATAGCCCGGATGAGGGAAACGCGCTTGACGTGGATCAAGCATGGCGATCAGCGGCCGCGCAATGACAGAACATTGACCCGAATCAAAGTGCGAGGCCGCCCGCTCTGTTAGTTTTTGCCAAAGACGGTGCGGGCGGGCGGCGAGCCGGCCCGTACCACAGGAAGACCAGAACGAAACCAACCGAAGAAATCATCACGCAGGTGTGGGAACGCGGCAGAGTCATGGCCGACGCCGATCCTCCACCGAGGCCGCATATGACCATCAGACCCTCCATCGATGTCGCAACCCGCGTCAGTCCCGCGCTGTCGGCAGTCATCGACAGGCTGGTCAACGATCCCGACCGCGAGCAGCCGCCGCAGACCCTCGCCGAAGTGCGCGGTGTGCTGCTCGAACGCAGCGCGCGCGTCGGCAACCGCGACATCGAATACCTGCACCCGCAGGAAGACTCTTCGCTGCTCGGCGAGCTCGACCGCCTGATCGAGGAATACGGCAGGGACGCGGCTGCGGCCGATTTCGTCGCGGCCCGCGCGAGCGAAGGTCTGTCACGGCTGATCCAGGCGGCGCTGGATGACATCCGCTTTCCGCGCGCGCCCACGTTGGGCGGTTTGCGCAAGGCGATGTTGAGCGGGCTCACCGCTCGCCTGATCGGCACCGGCGCGCTCGACGAGGACGACGAGGGCGTGCTGCTCGGCGAGATCGATGAGCTGATCCGGGAATACGGCGAGGACCAGCCGGCGGAGTTTTTGATCCGCTTCGAGTAACCGATCGCTGGCGCCCGCCACAGAATATCGGACGGGGCCCGGTTTCTTCGCGCATTTCCGCAGATCGTCCGCAAACCTAATGGAATAGTGGTTTGTTCGGTGTGCTTCGATCGACCCGTTCAGCGACCGGCTACCTCCCTATCGCGATGACCACCCCACCCATCGTGCCGAAAGGCGAGGCTTTGCGCCGCGCGGTCGCGTGGCTGGCGCACCAGGGGCCGTGGACGCCGGAACTGATCGAGCGGGCGAGCCAGCGGTTCGACCTCTCGCCGACAGACGAAGAATTTCTGCTGCAAGAGGCGCGCGGGTTCCAGAAGCAGGACAAGCCCCCGGCAAGGGAGCGATAGGAGACCCACCACGCAGAGCACGTGCTGATCCAGATCAACAGGAGACCGTCGAACGCGCGGCATGATGCCCGCTGCGGTGCGCACAGCCGAATCGTTTGACCTGGATCAACGTGGACATATGCAGCCATCTCAGAATCGATACGGTGTGGTCTCTAAATGAATCGAGGCGCCG
>JACQOI010000367.1 GCA_016202615.1 Betaproteobacteria bacterium | reverse complement strand
GTGCGGGCGATATTCAGCTCCGGCCGCTCGCGCGTGAGCAGGGAGCCCCCGCTGTGCGCGAGGACCCTGCATTTCATCGTTTCCGCGTCCTTGGCGCCATAACGGTCCCGCATGCGCGCCGCCCAGATCTTGCGCATGACGCGGAACTTTGCGACTTCCTCGAACAAATCCGTATGATTAGTCTTCATCAGGAAGAAAATGCCCTTGCCGAAGCTGTCGATGTCCACGCCGCGATTGATCGCATCCTCGATGTAGGTGAAAGCATCCGCGAACGCAAAGGCCACCTCATGCACGCGGTTGGCGCCGGCTTCGGGGTAGTGTCCGCCGCAGACGTTGAGCGGCCAGTACGAAGGCAGATGCTGCGCGCAGTACTCGAGCGTATCCGTGACAAGACGCAGCGACGGTCCGACCGGGAATATGAAGTTTCCGCGTGCAGTGAACTCCTTCAGGATGTCGTTTTGCAGGTTGCCGCGGATTTTTTTCAGGTCTGCGCCCTGTTTTTCGGCAAGCACCACGTGCATCGCCAGAAACACCGCTGCCGGCGCGTTGATCACCGTCCCGACAAACGTGTCCTCGAGTTTTATGCCGTCGAAAATGGTCTCCCAGTCGCGCAGCGAGGTAACGGAAGTACCGGCCATCCCGACTTCGCCGCGGGCCATGGCATGGTCGGGGTCAAGCCCGAGTTGCGTCGGCAGGTCGAGCGCCATGTACGGCGGCACGCCGCCGTGATCGATCATCTTGCGGAACAGGACGTTGGTTTCACGCGGGCTGCCGAAACCGGCGTAATGACTGATGGTCCAAAGTTTCTTGCGATAGCCCGCGGCATCGTTGCCGCGGGTAAACGGGAAATCCCCGGGAAAACCGATATCCGCGTAAAAATCAGCCTTGGAATCGGAGGGGGTGTAGAGGACCTTGAGCGGGATGCCGTCCTCGCATCTCGCGTTCACGGCTTCCGCCTGCGAAATCTCTTCCTTGTGGCGTTCCTTCCATTCCTCTTCCGCTGTCTTGAGCTTCTCAAGATACATGGCTATCTCCTTCGATCCGGTTCGGATTCATGCCGTTACCGTATAAGTATGACAATGACTTTTCATCAGATCAAATGATATTATCTGATAGTTTTTGATCAAAATTACATATATATCTGCAATCGATGGCATTCATGAAGCCGGATAAGGTCATTTTATTCCCCGCGCACCCCCGCCTCCTTGATCACTTTGCGCCACTTGTCGAGTTCGCTGCGTATATGCCGCTCAAACTGCCGGGGGCTGCTGGCAACCGGTTCCTGCCCGTCTATCGCCAGCTGCGCAATAAGCTCGGGCCGCTGCAGCGCGACCGCGATTTCGCGTTGCAGGCGGTCGATGACAGGGCGTGGCGTCCCGGCGGGCGCCAGCACACCGTACGATTGCGTAGCGTCGAAACCCGGCACGCCGGCCTCGTGCAGCGTTGGGAATTCCGGCGCGTTCTTTAAGCGCGTGCGGCCGCTCAAGGCGAGTCCGCGCAACTTGCCGCTTTTGATATGCGGCATGATCAAAGCGAGGCCGCCGAACATGAACTGGATCTGCCCCGCAATCAGGTCGGGCAAGGCCGCAGAGGCCCCTTTGTAGGGGATGTGCACGAGATTGGTTGCGGTCATCGCCTTAAACAATTCGGCGGCCAGGTGGGGGAAGCCGCCATTGCCCGAAGAGCCATAGTTGAGCGTCCCCGGTTTGGCCCGTGCCAGCGCGATGAGCTCGCTCACCGTTTTGGCCGGCACGACGGAATTGATGGCGAGCAGGAGTGGCTGCGAGACGGCATGGGTAACGGGTGCGAAATCACGCACGGGGTCGTAGGGGCCCGGATTTATGAGCGGGTAGATCAAAAAGGACGCGCTCGCCATTAACAGCGTGTAGCCATCGGGCGTGGCGCGCGCCACCAGCCCGGCGCCGAGGCTGCCAGCGGCACCAGCGCGGTTGTCCACCACCACGGTCTGCTTTAGGCTTTCGGTGAGGCTGGCGGCGATGCCGCGCGCGAAGTTGTCAACCCCGCCGCCTGGCGCGAGTGGCACAATCAACCGTACAGGCTTGGTTGGATAATCCTGAGCCCATGCCCACGGCACGCTCATGCTCAGACACAGCATCGACAGCAAACGTAAGTTCAGCATTGTTGACCACCTTTCACCGCGGCTTCGGACGCACTTTTCTTCATCTTATCCTGAACTCAAAGGCCAACACGCCTCTTAGATTCAAATAGTTCCAGCATACTTCGATAGTTGTCAATAGCAGAAAGAGTGTCGTACTTGGGCCGAAAGTCTAAATCCTGATGAGCGCGGCTAATATCGAAAACTCGATCCGTTACCAAGCCGGTACCCAGGTAATTCTTTCCGGCCCCTATTTCCATCCTCGCGAATGGAAATACCGTTCGCACCGCATCTGCAAATTCCAACAAAGTTATTGCTTTACCGGACGCAATGTTATAAACGTCGTAGCTCAATTTTTCACAAAAACAAGCGCTGACGACACCTTCGGCTATGTCTGCAGCATAGATGATATCGTCCTCTTGGTCTCCACCTTGAGATACCTTTGTCGGCAATCCCTGGATGGCGTTTTCAATCAATAAACTGTGTATCGCCATGCTTCCGTGGTGCCTCAGCTTTCCTGGCCCATACATTGTAGATGAGCGGATAGCAACAAATTGAAAGCCGTAACGCCTTGAAAAATACCGGCCAATTTCCTCCGCACATACCTTGGTTATTCTTGAAATGTGAATGGGCCGTATCGGGAAATTTTCATCGATCCTAATTTTCCTGTCGGCTGCTGATTTACTCCATTGGTCATATATTGAACCAGAACTCAGGAAAACCACCCGCTCCAGATTTTGTTTCCCGGCGGCGTTCATAACAGTCGCAGTCCCAACATCATTGACCCTGACTGCTTCGACCGGATCCCGTTCCGACAGCGCCATGGTAATGGCCGCAGCATGAATCAAACGCTCTATCTTTTCCCGCATGAAAATCTTGTTAATTAACTCGGAATCTTGAATATCACAAGGGAAATAATCGAAGGCACCGACACAATCGGGGAGAAGTGAGAAGTCCTTATTGCGACTTAGCACGACCGGACGCATGCCTTTTCGGATTATTGCTCTGGTTATCCATGATCCGATGACGCCAAGTCCACCCGTGATGCAAATTCGCATATATAGAATCCCAACCGA
This sequence comes from Betaproteobacteria bacterium, assembly GCA_016202615.1. Lineage (GTDB taxonomy): Bacteria > Pseudomonadota > Gammaproteobacteria > Burkholderiales > SG8-41 > PALSA-1004. The sequence continues at coordinate 12,006 of JACQOI010000367.1, read as the reverse complement.
CTTCAGCGATTCAGGAACATTTGAGCAATTTTTCCGTGTTCTTGTAGAGCACTTTGTCCATGTACTCTTCCTTGATGCCCAGAGTTTTGAACTTATTAAAGTAACCGACGATTGGAGTCAGTGGACAAGCGGTCGAATACAGGAACCGATCGCTCAAGTAACTGTTCACGGCCGCAACATATTGGTCTCCGCCGGGAAACAACATGGATACATCAGCTGAGATATAGATGTTGGGCCGGCGGTATGCCACATGAAGAATATGCGTGACCCAGGGCCAAGCCCCATGAATAATTACTATCTTCAGTTCGGGAAAATCCACTGCGACATGTTCCACATGAACCGGGTCCGAATAACTGACATCCGGGCCGGCGTTTCCACCTACCATTAAGAACACGGGTATCCCCATGTCTGCGCATTTCGAATATATCGGGTATAAACGTCGGTCATCCGCATACATTCCGATTTTGTGCGTCCCTGGCTCGATAACAACGGCTTTAAATCCGTACTCGTTAATGCACCGATCCACGTCATCGAGCGCTTTACGCCTTTCGCTTGCATCGATTGCCCCCACGCCCACAAGCCGCTTCGGATATTTTTTTACGATTTCGTAGACTTCATCGTTTTCGATCCATCCCCATTTCAGATCTACTCCTCGTTTCAGGCCGGAGACGCAGCCTACGTAACTCCCAATGCTGTCCATTTCTTGGACCAGCAATTCCATAGAATCCTTGAGCATAGACGGCGCCAATTCCAAACCTTTAGCCTTTGCCATTTCTGCGCTTCGAGCCTTGTTTTCGTACATCGCCATCTTCAAAAAGCTCCCTAGGGGCGGACGAAACCGAATATCAATAATCTTTACCATAGATAACACCCTCTCATCAAAAGTAAGTTTTCAAATTATTACTCGTCTAACTGAACTGGATGATCAGTAAATATCACCGCGCTCATACTGCCATGGCCATGGAAACCTGCTACGTAGTGCCTTCGCCGCATGCATCGGCCAGTATGGATCGCCAAGCATGGCGCGGCCGAGAAAGATCAAATCAGCGTGGCCGCTTGCCACAATTAGCTCCGCCATGTCCGCGCTGTTAATGAGCCCAACCGCTCCGGTTGGGATGCCGGCACCGCTACGTATCGCTGCTGCGAACGGCACCTGGTAGCCTGGGTAGATCGTAAGCTTCTGGCGCGGACTGAGCGCAGCACTTGAGCAGTCAATTAGATCGACCTTCCCTCCCGCTTTTAGCACTTTTGCAAGTTGCACGCTCGCCTCCAAGTCCCAGCCGCCTTCGATCCAATCGGTGGCGGAGATGCGCACGAATAGCGGCAGGTTTCCCGGCCATTCGGAACGCACTGCGTCGACGGTTTCGAGCAGGAGCCGGGTTCGGTTCTCGAAACTTCCACCGTAACGGTCAGTGCGCTGATTCGACACTGGCGACAGAAACTGGTGAATCAAATAGCCATGTGCGGCGTGAATCTCGAGAGCGTCAAAACCCGCTTCCCGAGCGCGCCGTGCACTAGCGGCAAACAGCTCCAGCGTGCCGTCGACTGTTTTCTGGTCCATCTCGAGCGGCATGAGATGGCCATCCGCGTACGGAATCGGTGATGGCGCGATCACCTCCCACCCACCTATATCGGGTGTAAGGGGCTTGCCACCGTCATACGCGCGCGCGGTCGATGCTTTGCGACCCGCGTGCCCGATCTGAATCCCAGCCAATGCGCCCTGCGCTTTGATAAAGCGCGTGATACGAGCGAATGCGTCGCGCTGTTCGTCATTCCATAGACCGAGGCAATAGGGCGTGATGCGCCCACGCGGCTCAATGTGCGTGACTTCGGTGAAGACAATCCCAGCCCCTCCGACTGCACGCGACGCGAGATGCTGGAAGTGCCAGTCGGTAGGCATGCCGTCAGTCGCGGAGTATTGGCACATTGGCGAGACCACAATGCGGTTGCGTGTCGAGATCGAGCGCAACGCAAACGGCCGGAAGATGTGCGGATTCGGATCGCGCTGGAGAATCTTGCGTTCATTTTCACCGCGCGTCGCAAAGGGATTTGGTTGTGCAGTTGTATTCATTGGATCACGCTACGAAAGAAGCAGTACGAGTATAACAATGACTCTTCACCAGATCAAATGATAAGCCAACACTTGCCGCGCGTATCTGCTCGGGTGAACTCAAACGTTTAAATCCGAATGACGGAAACGAGTTCACCGATGTCGTCAAGTTCATCAAGTCGCCAGCATATATCCAATAATTGGGATATCTGACGAGGTGACAGCAAACCGTTGTTCAGATTGACCAGCTTGTCTTTTATGTCTTGGTCACTCGCCGGGTTTTTTACATGACCCTTGGGATAGTCGACACTGCTGAACTTTTTCTCGCCGTTCTTAAGTGTGATCTCCAGGCGGCAAGGGTTCGCCAACGGTTGCAGCTTGTCCAGCTCTTTATCGTGAATCACTTGCACTTTCTGTATTAGCGACAGCAGACAGGAATCAGAGATGCGCGCTGCGGAGAACGTACTGGCGTCCACCTTGCCGTCCAGTAAAGCAGCGCATACCAGAAACGGAATGCTGTGGTCAGCGGTCTCACGAGTCGTCGGTTTCCATTTTTCCGGCTCACTGCCGATTTCGCTCCACGCAAACCAGTAGGTCCGCACTACGATCGATTCGATATCTTCCGGATTTATTTGCGAACGTATCGCCAGAGTTGCTTCAACAGGCGCCTGACCGTGATATTCGCATGGATATATCTTGATCTGACTGTCTGCAATTCGAAAAGGCCGGTCTTGGCGTGCGAACGATGGCCACTCGAATTTGCCGGTCGCGTTCCATACCCCCTGCTCGCCTTCAAACACCTGTCCCGGGGCGGTCATACCTTCAGCGGCAAGTTCTACAGCGAAAAGCGCGTTTCGTGATGCGTTTGCTCCGGCGCACCCCTTCCACATGGACAGCTGTCCGCGACGCACCACTTCAAGCGCCATATTCGGAGTGAGGGCAAGGGACAGCGCGTTTGCCGTTGCCTGGTAATCGAGCTGTTTTATCCTTGCGACGCCCGCCGCGGCGGCAAGCACGGTATAGACCACGTGGTCCCAACCCCGGTTGCGAATGCGTACCGCCGCAACAAAGCCCAGGTAAAGTTCATAAACGATAACTGCTGCGGTAATAAAGGTCTTGCCGTCAATTTTTGACGTCTCGGCCGCGGCAAGCAATGCGGCGAACGCATCGCTCGGATGTCCGCCGCCACTGCCGGTTGCGTCGTTCACATCCAGATAACGTATCATCACACCATTGGCAAACGCCGCGAGCTCGGGAGAAGACCGCTCCAACGTGCCGAGTATTCTCGCGGAGTTTTCACTGGTTGCTTTTCTCGCGATGGACCGCGCGATTTTGCTGGGTTCCGCATTAAAGCCGCCCAGCGCGCACGCGAGAGTATCTACGACACGACGCTTGCATTCATGTACCGCCAACGGCGTAAGGTCGCTGTAGCTTAACTGCGTGGTGAAGTCCGTTATTTTCTTGAGCGTCGAGTCCATGTTATAGATCCTCTTTAAATGGCCGGAGAATTTGCGCGCCGCAAATGGATGCATCAATGCTTTTTATGTATCAGCGCGGTGGAAGCGCGCCTCGCAGCAATATCGTTCGTGGCGCGGAAAGCCTGCACTGTCTCAGACACCCGCCCGGTTGGTTACATACTTGCCGGCGAGTCTGCCGGACGTGAAAGCCCAGCCGAGATGATGTCCGTGCCCCTTTAGCAGCAATCCACCCTGACCGGCGGAACCGGCCGCATAAAGACCCGGTATCGCACGATCTTGAGCATCAAGAACCTGCAAGCGTTCATTGACCGCGAGCCCGCCATCGGTGAAGTTGATGTAATTCCTGACCGGACCGAGCGCATAAAAAGGCGGGCTGCGAAGCCGTGGCCGCTGCCCACGCGCGGGCGGACCCGCCGGCGCGTCGTCGGCGTCCGATGTATTGTATTTTTCAACCGTGGCCGCGAGTTTCGCGGAATCGATACCCATGCTCCGGGCGAGTTCCTCCAGCGTGCTGCCTTTGTGAAACAAGTCAAGCCGGTTTTTTTCATAGTCGCCCAGGTAGGCGTAGGCAAAGCCGGGAGCGGTGGAAATCTCGTGGGGCGCCTTCGAGAATTTTTCGGCAAGCTCGCCGTCGAGCAGGATATATGCAATACCATCCGGCTGATACGCGAGTTCGAAAACCGTTTTTCTGGACTCGTCGGCGAAACGCTCCCCCACCTTGTTTACAAGGATTGCGCCGGCACCAAACAAGTTGTGAGATGGCACCAATACCGAGGTGAGAAAACCCATGACGAATCTGCGCACTATCGATGTCGGCGCGTAGCGCAACGCGAGATTGGTCAGGCGCATCAACCAGCGCGAAGGCGGCAATTTGCTGATCCACGACGGTTTCGCCGGAGCTACGAATCTCGCGCCGCCGTGAAACATGTCCCCGTTCAATATCTTCGCACCCAGTTCAAGCGCCATGCGCTGGCCGTCGCCGGTGCTGTTGGGATTTACGGGTGCTGCGTCGGCCACGGCTGCGGATATCAGTTCGCGTTTCATATCAGGATTGGCGCTGTAATCGCCGGTGGTCAAAATCACACCCCGGGCCGCGCGAGCAACCGTCCCCGCACCGCCCGGCTGGTCGAATTCCACCCCGACGACTCGCCCGTCGCTCACCAGCAGGCGTCGTGCGCGCGCATTCGTGAGTATCTGTACGCCGATGCTTTTCGCCCGCCGCTGCAAGTGATAAATGTAAGAGCGCGCGCCGGGCAGCGCATTATGCATGCGGGGCTTTCGGTGAGGGGACTCCTCTGTCGGGCCGAAAAATTCGACTCCCAGCGAAGAGAGCCACTGCACGGTATCCGGGAGATTCTCGGCCAGCACCCGGCGCAAGGCATCGTTATCGGCGCGAGAAGTGTAAATCTTCGAGAACAACTCCATGTCCTCGTAGTGCGCTTCAGGCGAATCGACGATACCCATGCGAGTCTGGTTAGGTGTGCGCGTCGCCGAAATGACGCCGACCGACAACGCGGTCGTTCCTCCCAGCACCGGGTTCTTCTCCAGCACGATCACGCCCGCCCCTTGGTCCGCCGCCGCGATCGCCGCCGCAAGCCCTGAGCCTCCGCCACCAATCACTACTACGTCATAACCTCGCTCTTCAGCCATTTCGTGACGACCTTCCCCTCCGCCGCCATTGCGGCAGCGCCGCTGCTTTCAACTCGACGCAAACCGATGATCCTGGCAGCCTGTCGGACTTAACAGTCCGTTAGGAGTTCGTCGGGGCCAAGTCCGACAAACTCCTAGGGTTTGCCTGCCTTGAGCATCGCTCTCAACAGAGGCTCGAAGTACGCGGGCGGACGCATGATGCGGGTTTCCTGGGACAGAATGCGCGGTTGATTTTTCGCGCGATACGCCGGCCACGCAGGGTCCGCCGCCAAAGCGGCGCGGCGCTTTTCCCGATCCTCGAAGTTCTCAAAGGCCCAAAAATGCACGATCAGATTCTGCGCACCGATCTCGTTGATGAAAAAACCGTACTGGGCGCCAAGGTGGCGCCGCAGGATAGGCAGAGCCTCGCGCTCATACAGCTCCATGAACTCCGGCACCTTGCCGACGTGCAGCGTATACATGCGTTCTTCGACGATCATCTGGTTTCTCCTTGATCTACTTTCAAAAACAGCGAATATCGATATAGGATCATTTATCAGATCAAACGATATGTCTTACATCGGTTTTTCTGATTGCTGAAAAATCTGCCAGATTGCCTAGTCCGCGGTCATTTTTGTCTCCTTCACCACGCGTTTCCATTTCGCCAAATCGCTTTTGATCAAGGCCGAGAACTCATCGGGACCTCCGACCACCAGATCCATGCCATCCACCAACAGCCGATCCCCTATATCGGTATCCTTCACCACCCGCGTCAGCTCGGCATGTATCCTGGCGAGCAATGGCTTCGGCAACCCGGCGGGGCCGAGCACGCCGAACCATTCCATATGCTCATAACCGGGCAATATCGTTTCAGCAATAGTCGGTAGTTCTGGACTGTCGGGGCGCCGCTGCAAGCTCGTAACCGCCAGCGCCCTGATCCTGCCCGCCTTGACATGCGGTATCGACGAAAGAGTGCCGGCGAACATCATCTGAATCTGCCCGCTGATTAAATCGGTCATGGCCGGTCCGGTTCCCTTGTACGGCACGTGTACGATGTTCACCCCGGACATGATCCTGAATAACTCTATCGCGAGATGCACCGAAGTGCCGGTTCCCGAAGTCCCATAGTTCAGATAACCGGGCTTGGACTTCATCAATGCGAACAATTCCTGGATCGTGTTGGCGGGAACCTTGGGGTTAACCACAACCCTTAACGGTGATCGCGCAATCAGCATGATAGGTGTGAAATCCCTGACAGGGTCGTAGGAGGTCTTGGGATTAATCGCCGGGGTTGTGGTTAGACTGCTGAGAGTCAAAAAAAGCGTATATCCGTCAGGATTCGCGTGCGCCGTCAACTCCGATGCTATGCTGGTACCGGCTCCGGTTCTGTTATCGACCACCACTTGTTGCTTCAGGTTGCTGGTAAGCCTTTGGCTTACCAATCGCGCGAGGAGGTCGACGCTTCCGCCCGGCGGGAACCCCACGATCATACGGATCGGCCGCTGAGGATAGGCCGCCGCGGAAGAAGACTGCTGACCGCTGCAGACGCCGGACATCAACAGGAAAAACAACGTGGAAAGCGTGATCAACGAAAATCGTACGTTGGTCGTGCCTGAATCGCTCAAGTGGATGCGGACCATGCCTCCCCCTTTTTTCTCGACAGGTTCTGTATTATGAAACAAATATACGAAGAATGGGGAGCTTCGCATACGCTGGGGGGAGGAATGATTGAAGCGGGGCTGGCGGCGCAGCTCGTGGCGGGGGTTTAACGCCCGCGGCCGTCAGTGGCCAGCGCCTCGAGGTTACGCCTGGCGTAGCCCACCCCGACAATGTCGATGATGACATCGGCGCCGTGTCCGTCCGTGGCCCGTTGCACGCCCGCGACGAAATCCTGCTCGCGGTAGTTGATCGCGCTCGCCGCTCCGAGCTTCGCGCAAACGCGATCGCCTGGTTTCCAGCGCCTCACCCCGGCGCCCGTCGCAACGACTTCGCCCGCCACTTCCAGGCCGGGGATGTCGGAGCCTTCGGGCGGACGGAATCCGCGGCGTTGCTCGCAGTCGCGCCGGTTGATCCCGGCGAACGCGACCCTGATGAGCACCTGTCCCGCCTCGGGTAGCGGTACGGGCCGGGTGTCGGATCGCAGCACCTCCGGGCCGCCTGCGCGGGTGATGGAGATCGCGGTCATCGTCCTGGGCAACATCGACTCCTCTTCGGGAATTAAACAGGCGAATAAAACCGAGCTATTGCTCAGGGCGAATTTTCGCTTCCTTTATCACTCTCGCCCATTTCGCGATTTCACCGCGGATGTTGGCGGCGCATTCATCCGGCGTGCTGCCGATCGGGTCAAAGCCAAGGTCAATCAGGCGCTGGCGGATACCCGGCATCTGCAGCACTTTGCTCATCGCACTGCTGAGCGTGTTGATAACGTCTCTCGGCGTAGCCGCTGGCGCGAGCGAGACCCAATAGGTACCGGAATCGACCCCTGGCAACCCCGATTCCACAAAGGTCGGTATTTCGGGAAACCCGGCATTACGCTTTTCGCCCGTAATTGCGATCGCTCGCAGTTTGCCGGCCACCACATGCGGCTTTGTCGCGCTGGGACTGGCAAACATCATGACCACCTGCCCCGCGAGCACTGCTGCGGCTGCCGGGCCACTGCCCTTGTAGGGAATATGGACCAGGTCGATCTTTGCTGCGGCCTTGAACAGTTCGACGCCGAGGTGCGTAGCACTGCCAGCGCCGCCCGTGGCGAAATTAAGCTCTCCCGGACGCGCCTTCGCGAGCGCCATCAATTCTTTCAGCGTCTTAACCGGCACCGAGGGATGGATAATCAGGACCACCGGCGCCGACGCGAGCAACGAAATCGGGGTGAAATCCCTGATCGGGTCATACGGCAATTTCGGATATAGGCTTGGATTGCTGGTAAAGGAAGTGTCGACGTGAACAATGGTGTAGCCGTCGGGCGCAGCGCGGACGGCGAGTTCAGTCCCGATCTGGCCGCTTGCTCCGGCGCGGTTGTCGATCACGATCTGCTGGCCCAGGAGTTCTGTCATCCTGGGCGCCATGATGCGTGTCAGGTTGTCAGTGCCGCCGCCGGGCGCGAAGGGAATGATCACGCGCACTGCGCGCGCCGGATAGCCCTGCGCAGCTGCGCTGCCCGTTGCGTACGGACCGAGCAAGGCTGCCCCACACAGCATACGCGTCAATCGGCGCATGGCGCCTCCCGCGGTTGCGCCGCGGATCACATTCGAACCGGACTGATCTTGGCCGCCTTGATGACCTTGGTCCACTTGTCCAGGTCAGCTTTCAGAAAAGCGGTGAATTCCTCGGATGTGCTGCCGATGAGTTCCGCGCCTTCTTTGTCCATCTTTTCGCGCACTTCCGGAGTCTTGAGCGCCCGAGCGATTTCACTGCTGAGCCGCGCGACCACGTCTTTGGGCATACCGGCGGGGCCAACAATTCCGTACCAGCCAACGATCTCGAATCCCGGTACGCCTGCTTCGGCAACCGTCGGCACCTCGGGAAGTAACGGCGAGCGCTTGGCGGAAGTAATCCCCAGCACCCGCAGTCTCCCTGCCCTAACATGGGAACCCCCCGCGGAAATAGTGGGAAACGAGAGATCCACGTGACCGCCTATCAGGTCGATCAGCGCCGCGCCCGAGCCTTTATATGGGACGTGAACGAATCGTGTCTGCGTCATCTGCTGAAGCATCGCGCCCCCGAGATGTCCGGGAGAACCCCTGCCGGACGAAGCCTGCGTGAGGTTTCCCGGCCGCGCGCGGGCGAGCGCGAGCAGTTCCTTCATCGATCTCGCAGGGACTGACGGATGAACCACCAGGATGTTAGGAATATAGGCAATCAGCGATACCGCTGTGAAATCCTTCAGCGGATTCAACGGATACTTCTCGAAGAGCAGCGTGTTGGTCGTCAGTCCGGGATGAGACATGAAAAGGGTGTATCCGTCAGGGGCGGACTTGGCGGCGATATCGGCCGCAATGAAAGCATTTGCGCCCGGGCGGTTCTCGACCAGGATCTGCTGCCCCAGCGCATCGGCGAGTTTTGACCCGACGATGCGCGTTGAAGTGTCGGTAAAGCCGCCCGGGACCATGCCGACAAGGATGCGCACGGGTTTTACGGGGTAAGTAGTTTGCGCCTGGGCTGTCACCGCGGCGTGCGCAAAAGCGGCCGCCGCCACACCCGCAATGATTAATCGACTGCAACTTATGGCTGACATGGACTCCTCCGGTTGTTTTTGCTTCGTGGCAATCGGTTCAAAGTGACCCGTTAATGCCGTGCTGAAAATTCTCAACGCATGTGGCTCTCTTGCCCGTCATTGGCCCGTGAGACACCGCAACGTGACAAGTATGACAACGACCCCTGATTAGATCAAACGATATTATTTGGTTTTTTTTGATCAATAATACCTATCATTTACATGATCTTATCTGATCCGGTCGCGCCTGGGCGGTTTTCGACGATGACCCGTTGTCCGAGCGCACCTCCAATCTTGGCGCGCTCGGCAAGTCGACGCAGTGAGACTGCCGCACTATTCGGTTTTCAATCCGATCAATTTGACCAACTTGGCATTCTGCACGATCTCGCCATGAATAAGCGCCGCAAATTGCTCCGGTGTGTTGGTCTGCGGCTCGAGGCCTTGCTTACCAAGCGATTCCTTCATCTCGGGGGTGTTTATTACCTTGCCGATTGCCGCGTTAAGCCGCGCGATGATGTCTTTCGGCACGCCTGCCGGTGTGAGCACGCCATACCAATTAGAGTAATTGTACCCGCGCAATCCCGACTCGTCGATCGTAGGTAGCGATGGCATCAGCGACGCGCGCTTCGCGCTGCCAACCGCGAGCGCCCTGAGCTTGCCGGCCCCGAGAAGAGGCAACAGCGAGGGGGCGACGCCGAAATACATGTCGATCTGACCGACCGCGAGTGCGACGACCGCCTCCCCCCCACCCTTATACGGCACGTGGACGATGTTCACCTTGGCCATCGAGTTGAAAAGCTCGCTTGCAAGATGCACCGTGGCGCCAACACCGGAAGACGCATAACTGAGTTTGCCCGGCTGTGACCGTGCAAGCGCAATCAACTCTTTGACGTTACGCGCGGGTACCGACGGATGAACCACGAGCACGAACGGCACGATCGTCAACAACGACACCGGCGCCAGATCACGCTCCAGGTCGTACGGAAGCTTGGCACGCAGCGCCGGCAGAATAGTGGAAGAGGCCGTCATCAGCAGCAGCGTGTAGCCATCTGCGGGTGACGTGGCAACCCTCTCGGTTGCTATCGCACCGCTTGCACCGGGGCGGTTTTCGGCGACCACCGGCTGGCCCAGGTGTTCAGGCAATCTCTGTGCGACCATGCGCGCGAGAATATCACTCCCGCTGCCCGCGACGAATCCCACGACTATGCGAATCGGCTTAACGGGATAACTTTGCGCCAACGAGTCAAAAACCGACCAGTTAGCGCACGCAACGATTCCCGCGACCAACCGAAATAGACTCCATCCTAGCTTCCGCATGACTTCGCCTCCTCTTTTTAGTAATAGAAAAATCAATGCGCCCGTCGCCGGCGTCCTGTGACTATGCAACGCTGCAGTGATGCGGGATCGGTGCTCGATGCGCCCGATGGCGCGCGATCAGGGCTGCCCGCGCGTGCTCCACGGTCCGATCCGCGCTGCCGGAGCGCTTCGCAGCGGGCGTTGCGGCAAATCATGCAGTCTCCGCGCGTGCCAAGTCAAGCGCGGGGCGCGCCGCCCCGCGCTCAGGCAATGTCGGGAACCGGGTGGCAGATGTGCGGCAGGCTGGCGTGCACCAGCCAGGCCTCAGGACCTGCGCTGGCTCAAACCCAGGCCCGTGTATACCGTGCAGGACAAAGCGCCCAGGTAAGCATCAATAAGCAGACAGCAAGCGGCGAGAAGATGGTATGCTGATTATGCTCACGCTGCACAGTTAACATAGCCGAGTGCGTCGCCTTTGGGCGGGTCGCCGGGACGCACGCCGCACCGGAGAAGGGACGCAGGTGAAAGGGGTGACAAGATGAGACTGCGGGACAGAGTAGCGATTGTGACAGGATCGGGATCGGGGTTGGGAAAGGCGATGGTGAAGCGCCTCGCTGAAGAAGGTGCTTCGGTCGTCGTCGCCGACATCAACCAGGAAGCCATCGATACGGTTGTCCGCGAGCTGAAGGAGGCGGGGCGAACGGCGATGGGCTTTAAGGTGGATGTGACGAACCGGTCCCAGCTCAAAGAGCTGATGAAGGCGACGGCCGGGAAGTTCGGGCGAATCGACATTCTTGTCAATAATGCCGGCGTCACACGCTACCGACCTTTCCTCACGATGAACGACGAGGACTGGGATACCGTGCTCGGAGTCGATCTAAAGGGCGTGTTCTACGGCGTTCAGGCCGTGGCAGAGTACATGATCAACCAGCGGTACGGAAAGATCGTGAACATCTCATCGGTGGCGGGTACCGGGGTAGCGCCGGATTGGGCCGGAGGTTCTGCGGCCGGCACCTCCAACTACGGGGCAGCGAAAGCTGGCGTTATCCAGCTCACAAAGACTTTGGCCAGGGAGCTGGGCCCCCATGGAATAAATGTAAATTGTATCGCCCCCGGCTTCGTACTGACGCCAATTACCTACACGACCCGTAATGCGCAGGAGGTCGAGAAGCATATAGAGCTGAGGAAAAGATCGGCCGTGTTAAACCGCGCGGGCAAACCCGAGGACATAGCGAACGGCGTCCTCTTTCTCGTATCCGACGAATCAAGTTTCATATCCGGTCAGTTGCTCTGCGTGGACGGGGGACGGACGGACCGCATGTGAGAGGAAGGAGAAGGAG
>JACQOI010000038.1 GCA_016202615.1 Betaproteobacteria bacterium | reverse complement strand
GACCGCTGTAAAGAATCTGACCGATTATGAGTTTGGCCGAGCATTTTCTCAGGCCTATCTGGATGCGTGTAAGGAATGGACAGTAACTCCCATGCCTTCGTACAACTGCAAGATTGCGTGCTCTTATGATCTCAAGATCACGTCCGGTCAGTTCGCCGGCTTCACGGCGAGCATGTGCGGCGGCGGGGAACCCTTCGAGGGCGCCGCCGGCATGGTCGGTGTGATAGACCCCGCCCAGATGATTGCCCTGACCGATCTCTACGACGATATCGGCATGGAAGCAGGTCACGGCGGTTCGTTGATGGGGATGGTCTTTGAAGCCTACAACCGGGGCATCATCACGAAAGAAGACACCGGCGGACTCGACCTCACGTGGGGAAATTACGAGGCTTACACGGAACTCGTCCAGCAGATGATCGAGCGTCGCGATTTCGGCGGGAAACTGACCGGGGACATGAAGGACGTCGCGCGTGCCCTGGGTGCGGAAGACCTGCTCGTGCACGTGAAGGGCGCTTCAATCAACATACACGATTGGCGACCGCGGTGGGCAAAGCTGTTGAGTCAAATCGTTGCCGGCACGGGAGCCTGTCACCAGATCGAAAGTCCACGGCTCCACGCTGATGAGTTAAAACGCGAGGTCGGCAATAAGCCGGAAAAGGTTTTTGATGGGCAGAAAAAGAAGCTTTGGGAAGACAATCTGGGCGTATGCATGTTTGCTTGTTCCGGTGTCAAGCATGTCCTGCCGCTGGCATCGAAGTCAGTGGCCACCGCGACTGGATGGAACGATTTCACCGAAGAAGATGCGCTGCGGGTTGGCGAGCGCACCATCAACTTGATGCGTCTCATTGCCGTAAGCCGCGGGTTCACAAAGAATGACGAGTTCGACGTGGGAAAGCGGCTGCTTGAAGCCCCGACCGGGGGGCCAGCAGCAGGAGTTGCCATGGCACCGTATTTGGAGGAAATGGTCAAGCGTTACTACGCCGCGGCGGGCTGGGACTTGAACTCCGGGTGTCCCACGCAGGCGGCGATCAAGCGCTTGGGCATGGAGGACGTGGCCAACTGGCTCGAAATCACGTGATTAGTACGACCTGTTTTTTGAGACCGCTTGCAGCGTCAGCACGTTCATCGAAACGCCCCCCGTTACGCAGCGCAACCAATGCCTTAGGAGGACGGATGACCATAACCAAAGCGCAAGAGTTCATGTCCAGTGCGCGGACTTGTGGAATCATTGGATTCTATGTCATATGCTTCGCTTCGCCGACGCTCGGGCAGACACAGGCGTCCTATCCAGGCAAGAACCCCATTCGGATTGTCGCGCCGTTCGTGGCTGGTGGTTCCCTCGACTATATGGCGCGCTTGATGGCAAAAATACTGGGTGACTCATTAGGGCATACGGTGCTGGTGGAAAACCGTCCGGGAGCTGGCGGGGCTACCGGCAGCGCCGCAGTCGCCAAAGCAGAGCCAGACGGGCACACTCTTCTATACGGTGCGGTTAGTACACACGCTATAGCGCCGCACTTAAGCGGTGTACCTTATGATGCGCTGCGCGACTTTACGCCCATAACCATCGTAGCATCTGTTCCATTGGTCCTGGTTGTACACCCTTCGGTTCCGCTCTATTCGGTGAGGGACCTGCTACGTCTCGCGAAAGCGCAACCAGGTAAGCTAAATTTTGGCTCCGCAGGCGTGGGCAGCATAGCGCACCTTACTACGGCATTTTTCATGCATGCGACGGGAATCAAGATGATACACGTTCCGTACAAGGGCTCCGCACAGTTCTTGGTGGAACTTGTGGGCGGGCAGATCGATATCGTGTTTGGTACCCCGCCGTCTGCAGTTAGCTTGGTGCGCAGCGGGCGGCTGCGTGCGATCGCGGTCAGTTCCGCGCAGCGCTCCTCCGCCCTACCGGAAGTGCCAACAATCGCCGAAAGCGGGGTACCGGGGTTTGAGGTCACACTATGGTGGGCTTTGTACGCCCCGGCACGCTTGCCGCAAAACATCCTTACGCGCGTCAACGGCATCATCGTCGAGGGACTCCGCCGCCCGGATATGCGAGAGAACCTCAAGACCCAGGGCGTCGACCCTATTGGTAACACACCGGAGGAAACCGCGGCCTACGTGCGTGCCGAATGGGACAAATGGTCTAAAGTCGTGGCGGCGACCGGCGTCAAGCTGGATTAGCCAACGGCTGCCCCGGTTGACTGGAGAATTCAGCGGCCATGAAATGCGCGCCCTTGCTGACGTTATCCAACTTCGTGAGAGTGAGAGCCATATGGACAAGGTAGTCGCTTCACCGCAAGAGGCCGTCGCCGACATTCCTGACGGAGCCACCGTCGCAATAGCGGGTTTTGGCCGCGAGCATCGCTTTGCCTCGAGCCTGATACTGGCTTTGCGCGACAAGGGATCCAAAGAACTTTGCCTCGTTTGCAACTCTCTGGGCGGGGCGGGAGAGATCCGCGGCCAGATTCTGGCCGAGAACAGGCAGGTAAAGAAGTTGATAGCCGCCTTTTCCGTCAGACCCGGCATGAAAACGGCGTCCGAGCAGCAAATCAACTCCGGCGAGCTGGCGGTGGAACTGGTTCCTCAAGGAATACTCGTCGAACGCTGCCGCGCCGGCGGCGCGGGCATACCGGCGTTCTATTCACCGGCCGGCGTCGGCACCGCCCTTGCCGATGGCAAGGACATTCGTTACTTCGGCGGCAAACCCTACGTCCTCGAGCACGCCATTCACGTGGACTATGCACTGCTGAGAGCGCACCGCGCCGACCGCGCCGGTAATCTTCAATTCCGCGGCGGCAGTCAGAACTTCAATCCCAGTTTCGCCAAGGCGGCGCGCGTTGCCATTGTCGAGGTCGACGGGATCGTGGAGATCGGCGAGCTCCCACCGGACCTCGTCGATCTGCCGGGAATATTCGTGTCGCGCGTGGTGAAAAGCACGCATACGCTGGACGTGCGGAACCTCCTTAAGTCGTCGGCTCCGCGACGCGCCGCGGAGACGGCCCGTCTCTACAACGGCAAGCCGGCCCTGACGCGAGCAGGGATAGCAAAGCGCGCCGCCCGGCTGGTCAAGGACGGCAGCTACGTGAATCTCGGCACGGGCATTCCCACCCAGGTTTCGAACTTCCTTCAGAATCGCGATGTCCTGCTTCATGCGGAGAATGGCATCCTCGGCTACGGCGAGATGGTTTCAGGCGATGATATCGACCTGGATGTCTATAACGCCAGCGGCGAGTTTGTCTCGTTGGGGCCCGGCGCGTCGTTCTTCGACAGCGTGATCTCTTTCGAGATGGCGCGAGGCGGCAGAATCAACACCGTTATCCTTGGAGCGTATGAAGTCGATCAGCATGCCAATCTTGCCAACTGGAGCACATCCGACGCTAAAAGAGGTGGAATAGGCGGCGCCATGGATTTAGTTGTTGGAGATGCGGAACTGATCATCGTGATGGAACACTGCGACAGCAAAAACCGCCCGAAATTAAGACGGGAGTGCGTCTATCCGCTGACGGGAAAAGAATGCGTGAATTGGGTGGTGACGGACCTGGCGCTGTTGCACTGGCAAGACGGCAGATTTGTCCTGGAAGAGGTGGCGCCGGGGTTCACCCCAAGCGAGGTGATGGAACTCGCCGAGATGGAGATAGTTGCCAGCTCCAACGTTCGAACCATGGATTGAAGAGAACCCGCATGGAGGAGCCTGAGTGGCGAATTTGACCGAATTGCTTGCGCGTTTCGCGAGCGCTCCTGCCTTTTCGGAGGTAGCGGACACCGCGATGCCGATCATTCGAAGCGGCTTCATCGATACGATGGCGACGATGATTGCGGGGCGAAGCGAGCCGGTTGTGGGAATAGTCCGGCAGCACGTTGCGGCGCGTCAATCGAATGCCAGGGAGGCAAGCGTGCTGCTCGGCGCCGAGCGTGCTTCGGCGCAAGACGCGGCGCTGATTAATGGCACGGCTGGGCACGCGCTCGATTACGATGACGTCGCGCTTGGGGGTCATACGAGCACCGTGCTGGTTCCCGCGTTGCTTGCCGAGGGGGAGGCTATCGGAGCCTCGGGCGCCGATCTGATGCGCGCCTACTTGGTAGGTTACGAGGTCTGGGCTGAGCTCATTAGCCGCGATGCCGACCGGCACCACCTCAAGGGCTGGCACCCGACGGCTGTGTTTGGCACCGTCGGCGCGGCAGCAGCCGTAGCCTCTTTGCGCAAGCTTGACCTTGACACCTGTCGCCACGCCATCGCTCTTTCCGCGAGCATGGCGGGTGGCTTGGTGGCGAACTTTGGCACCATGACCAAGCCCTACCACGCGGGGCAGGCAGCCTGTTCCGCCATTGAGTCGGTACGGCTGGCCATGCGCGGACTGACCGCGGCGCCGGATGCGATCGAACACCGCGCTGGCTTCCTTGCGGCGATCTCGCCCAAAGGCAGGGTCGACTTAGAGCGTCCGGCGGACAGGTTGGGCAAATCGCTGCGAATTCTGGAAGCGGGGCTCAATATCAAGACATACCCGATCTGTTATGCGACTCACCGCACTATCGATGCCGTAATCGATCTCGCACGCCAGCATGATCTGCGGCCCGAGGACGTGGAATCGGTGCACGCCAGCGTCGGCGTCGCGCAGGCATCGATGCTACGCAATCACGCGCCGCTGACCGGTCTCGAAGCCAAATTCAGCCTGGAGTTCGCCGTCGCTTCGTCGCTGGTCGCCCGCTCGGTGAGCTTGGAGCAGCTCACCGACGAGTTCGTTAGCCGTCCCGACGTGCGCGAAGTGATGAAAAGGGTGGAGATATCGACCGTCGACACATCGTGTCCGATCGAACCCTTATTCGCTTTCAGCGATCGGGTCGTGTTGCGGCTCAAGGACGGACGCACGCTCGACAGCGGCGATATTCGCTTTGCCCGCGGCAGCGCCAAGCTGCCTCTGCGCGACGAGGAGCTAAAGGCGAAGTTCCTCGACTGCGTTGCCGGCGCCGCGTACATCGACGGGGCTGCGCTTTACGGGCGGCTGGCTCGACTCGAGTCGATCCGCAGCGTCAAGGATTTCGCCGGCAAGCCGACGCCTAGTACGGCTGCGGCATGCCGGGCACGCGCTCGGCGGTGAACACGAGGATCGTTATTGGTTGGAAACGGCGCTATCATGTCGGGTCAAGACATTCGCCGGATCCGCGCGGCGCTTCAAGGCAGCATTTTTTCCGGCTAGAGGACTGGGGCCACCGCTATGAAGACACGTCAGCCAAGTAGTTCGTTACGCTCTGTGCTTACGGCAACGGTTGCAGCCCTGCTGCCCGCCCTTGCATGGGCCCAGGCTTATCCCAGCAAGCCGATCCGTATCGTCGCGCCGTTCGCGGCAGGCGGCGGAGTCGATTTCGTCGCGCGCATTGTCGGCCAAAAATTGAGCGCTGGGCTGGGACAGTCCGTCATCATCGACAATCGGCCGGGCGCAGGCGGAAACATCGGCACCGAACTCGTCGCCAAAGCAGCCGCGGACGGCTATACCCTGCTGGCCGTGTCGAACAGCTTCACGGTCAATCCCAGTCTTTACCGCAAGGTCCCCTACGATCCCATCAAGGACTTCGAACCGGTCTCAGCGCTTACTTCATACATGCTTTTCCTGGTGGTTCATCCGTCGCTGCCCGTGCGCTCGGTCAAGGCGCTGATCGCACTGGCCAAGGCCCAACCCGGTCACCTCAACTACGCTTCGTCCGGCAGTGGCACGACCACGCATATAGCCGGCGAGCTGTTCTCGTACATGGCCGGCGTGCGGATGACGCACATCCCGTATAAAGGCTCCGGCCCCGCGTTACCCGCCGTGATCGGCGGCCAGGTGGCGCTTCATTTCGGCAGCACCACAGTAGTGCCGCACATCAAAACCGGCAAGCTGATTCTGCTCGGCGTGACCGGCGCCAAGCGCTCCCCCGCCTTCCCGGATGCGCCGACGGTCGCTGAATCCGGCCTCCCGGGCTATGAGGCCACTGGGTGGAACGCCTTGTTTGCCCCTGCTGGCACTCCTGTTGCGATCGTGAAGCGCATCAGCGAGGAAGTGGGAAAAGGGCTGAGCCAAGCGGATGCATTGGAAATCCTCGAAAAACAAGATCTCCAGCAGGAAGCGGGCACGCCCGAAGCGCTCGCTGCCCTGGTCAGGACGGAAGTTACAAAGTGGGCCAAGGTGATCAAGGCTGCGGGTATCCCGCAACAATGAGACTCCATGACCAGACCCTAGCAGCCTGTCGGACTTAACAGTCCGTACAGACTGCCAAAAGCAAAACCGGCTGACCATTCATAATAAACTTACTCGAAACGGTCGAATTTGGGGAAAAGCGCGGGCAAATTCGCATATCTGTTATCCTCTTCTGCAATTCTACTGGCCCCGGTTTTGCATTAGGAGTTTGTCGGGGCTAAG
>JACQOI010000366.1 GCA_016202615.1 Betaproteobacteria bacterium | reverse complement strand
GGGCGAGACCTTCTTGTGGTTGAAGGAATACCGATGTGGTCTTGTGCGCACTGCGGAGAGTCTTATTTCACCGCACAGACGATGCACGAGCTCGAACGCATCAAAGCTCTCCGAAAATCGGTAGCCGTGCGGAAGCCGGTATCGGTTGCTGAGTTTCACCGAGCGAGTGCATAACCGCGCAATCGACGGCGACACTTGGCGAGCGATGCTTCGCCTGCTCGCACGTGCGCGTCATTGCGGACGTTACCACCGCGGCGGCGGCGGTTAACAGCCTCACACCGATGCAGGCTCCGCCGGCGCGGCGGACAGCGCGGTAGCCACCGCGTCATCCACCTGCTCGACCCAGACGAACTTGAGCTTCTCGCGCGCCTCGGCGGGGATTTCGTCGAGGTCCCGACGATTGCGCGCGGGCAGCATCACCGTCGTGATGCCGGCACGCAGCGCGGCCAGTACTTTCTCCTTGACGCCGCCGACCGGCAGCACGAGCCCGCGCAGGCTGATCTCGCCCGTCATCGCGACGTCGCTGCGCACCGGCCGATGGGTCAGCAACGACGCGAGCGCCGTAAACATCGCGACACCAGCGCTCGGGCCATCCTTGGGCGTGGCGCCCGCCGGCACGTGGACGTGAATGTCCGATTTCTCGAACACTTCCGGCTGGATGCCGAGCTGCTGTGCGCGCGCTTTCAGGAGCGACAGCGCCGCCTGCGCGCTCTCCTTCATCACGTCGCCGAGCTGGCCCGTCAATATCAATTTGCCCGCGCCGGGCATGCGCGATGCTTCGACGAACAGGATGTCGCCGCCCACCGGCGTCCACGCGAGCCCCGTCGCGACGCCGGGCACGCCGGTGCGCATCGCAACCTCGGCCTCGAATTTGCGCGGGCCGAGGATGGCCGCGAGATCATCGGGACCTATCTTCACCTGCTGCACCGTTCCTTCCGCGATACGCACGGCGACGTTACGGAATACCGTGCCGATTTCGCGCTCGAGATTGCGCACGCCCGCCTCGCGCGTATAGTCGTTGATGATCGCGGAGAGCGCGTCGTCGCTGATCTCGCACTGCTCCGCCTTAAGCCCCGTGGCCTCGAGCTGCCGCGCAACCAGATAGCGGCGCGCGATCTGCAGCTTTTCCTGCGCCGTGTAGCCCGGCAACTGAATGATCTCCATGCGGTCGCGCAGCGGCCCCGGTATCGTGTCGAGCACGTTCGCGGTGCAGATGAACATCACGCTCGACAGATCGAACGCCACCGCGAGATAGTTGTCGCGGAAGGTCGAGTTCTGCTCGGGATCGAGCACTTCGAGCAGCGCGGAGGCCGGGTCGCCGTGAAAGCCGCCCGCGCCGAGCTTGTCGACTTCGTCGAACATCATCACGCAATTGCGCGTCTCGGCCCTGCGCAGGTTCTGGATGACGTTGCCGGGCAGCGAGCCGATGTAGGTGCGCCGGTGGCCGCGAATCTCGGCTTCGTCGTGCACGCCGCCCAAGCTCGCGCGTACGAACTTGCGCCCGGTGGCCTTCGCAATGCTCTGGCCGAGCGAGGTCTTGCCCACGCCGGGCGGACCGGCGAAGCACAGGATCGGGCTCTTGCCGGAAGGGTTGAGCTTGCGCACCGCGAGATACTCGAGAATGCGCTTCTTGATCTTGTCCAGCCCGTAATGGTCGTCGTCGAGGATGCGCCGCGCCTCTGCAATGTCAATGGCCACTTCCGCGGCGGCCGCCCACGGCAGCTCGATCAGCCAGTCGAGGTAGGTGCGGATCATCGAATATTCGGCGGCGCCTTCGGGCATGCGCTCGAGACGTTTCAATTCCTTGCGCGCCTGCTTTTCCACTTCTTCGGGCATCTTCGCCTCGGCGATCGCCTTGTCGAGCTCGGCAATCTCGGCCGCGCCCTCGTCGCCCTCGCCGAGTTCCTTCTGGATCGTGCGCAGCTGCTGCCGCAACAAATGCTTGCGGCCCTGTTCGTCGATTGACTCCTTGGTGCGCTCGTCTATCTCGCGCGAAACCTTCAGCACCTCGATGCGGTGCGACAGCAGTTCGAGCAGCTTGTCGAGCCGGGCCTTCAGATCGAAAGTCTCCAGCAGTTTCTGCTTTTCCTCGGCGCCGACGTCCATCAGGCCCGCGATGAAATCCGCAAGCCGCGCCGGGCCCTCCACGCCCTGCAGCGCGGACACCATTTCCTCGGGCACCTGCGGCAGCAGCTGCAATATCTCGACCGCGCGCTGCTTGAGGTTAAGGGCGCGTCCCTCGATGTCCGCGTCGACCTGCTCGGGCTGCTCGATCGGCTGCACGCGCGCGGCCGTGAACGGATAGCCTTCCAGGAACTGCAGCACCCGGAAACGCTTGACGCCCTGGCAGATCACGTGATGCGTACCGTCGGGGGCGGTGATGTAACGCAGCACGTTGGCGGTGGTGCCCACCCAGTGCAGATCGTCGGGACCCGGCAGCTCGGCTTCGGGCTTGCTTTGCAGCAGCACGCCAAGCGGGCGCTGCAGCCGCGCGGCTTCCTGCGCTGCGGCGCGCGAGCGCTCGCGGCCCACCGTGAGCGGGAACACCACGCCCGGAAACAGCACGACGTTGCGCACCGGCACGATGATTAATGCATCTTCCGGCAAATGACGCGATGTGCCTTCCCGTTGCGACGGGCCTTCTGGCGTGGACGCTTGGACGCGGGGGCCCGCGTCGGCGCTGACCGGATTGGAATTGATGGCTTCTTTATTCATAAGTGTCTGGTTCAACCCGTTCTGCGCAACCTCACTATCAAACAGCCGTCCACGAACTCGCGCGTGCCGGCTTCGAGCCGTGCGTCGGGCAACTGGATGCGCCGCTCGAAATAGCCGTACGGAATCTCGAGCCGCCGGATTGCGCAGCCTGAGCTGTCGAACGGGACGCCGCTATCGGCGCGCACTATGAGCATTCCCGACTCGATGGCGACCTCTACGCGCTCAGCCGGCACGCCCGGCAGGGCGACCACGACGACGATGTCGTGCTCGTCCTCGAACACGTCGACCGGCGGCTCCCACACCGCCTGCGTACCCTCCGACGCGGTCAGGCGGAAGAACTGCCGGTGCATGCGTTCGGCCTGCTCCAGCAGATCGCAGGCTTGCGCCCACATCCAGCTTGTCGGATTACGCGATGGCATATGTACTCACTTTCCTAGCCTATATGAAGATGGGGGCAAATCGCGTAAATTCAATTCCTTACGTTGGTGCCCGCGTATCTATCCGTGCCGATGCGGCAATTGCGCATGCAGCGCCCGCAACTCCGCTTCGAGGTCGCGAATGCGGTTGAGCAGCGTCAACGTCAGCGCGAGACCGCCCGCATCGAGATCGAAGTCGTTGCGCAGGCGGCACGCGGTGCGCGCCGTGATCAGGCAGTCCGCGCTGAACCTGACCTCGGACGCGCCGGGATCAGCGGGCGCCAAGGCTTCGTATTCGATCAGCTGCCGCAACTCCGCTTCCGACATCCCGGACAAATCCGCGAGTTCCGCCAGCGAGAATTGCTGGCGCTCGTCCAGCCACACGGCTTCAGTGAGCTCGACTCGCATGGGCGACCTCTCTTTCCAGATGACTGCGTGGGTTGAATTTGGATCCGTCCGCCAGTTGTTTGAACAACGCGCGTTCGTGCTCGTTCAGTTCGGCGGGCAGGACGATTTGCACCACCGCGTAGAGATCGCCCTCACCCTCACGCGGCCTGGGCAAGCCGCGCCGGGCGAGCCGCAGTTGCTGCCCGGCACGCGTTCCCGCCGGCACCTTGAGCCGTACCGCGCCGTCGAGCGTCGGCACCTCGACCGTGGCGCCGAGCACCGCTTCCCACGGCGCGAGCGGCAGATCGATGTAAAGGTCGTGGCCGCTGGGACGGAACCGCGGGTGCGCAAGCAGCTTGACGTTGAGATACAAGTCGCCGTCGCGCCCGCCGTTGCAGCCCTTGCCGCCCTTGCCGGGCAGCCGCAGCCGCTGGCCTTCGGATGCGCCTTTGGCGATGCGCGCCTTGAACGTGCGCGGCACGCGGCGCGGCACGCCGTGCTCGTCGTACTCGGGCACGCTTAAGTTTATGTCGAGCTCGGCGCCATGAGCGGCCTGCTCGAGCGTGATCTGCGCGGCAACCTCGTAGTCCTCACCCGGAATCGGGAACCTGCCGCCGCGCGCGTGCGCGCGCCGGCCGCCGGACAAGCCCGCGAACAAGTCCGCGAGGTCGAGGTCGTCGAACGAGAAATGCGTATCGCCGAACTGCCTGCCCCAGTCGGGCGGCGGCTGGAAATCCTGGCCCGGCTGATAACGCCCGAGCTGGTCGTACGCCGCGCGCTTCTCCGGATTCTTCAGCGTGTCGTAGGCTTCGCCGACTTCCTGGAATTTTTCCTTGGCGCCGGTTTCCTTCGACACGTCGGGATGGTATTTATGGGCGAGCTTGCGGTACGCCTTCCTGATGTCGTCGGCGCTCGCGTTACGTTCCACCCCAAGTACCTTGTAGTAATCCTTGTATTTCATCGCTTAATGTTCCCCGGCCGCATGCAGCGGCTGCTCCCTATGAGACTATAAACATGGGGATAGGTGCCCGGCGTTGATCTTGGTCAAAGCTGAGGATCGCAGGGGTGGCGGAAAATACAATTATATGAGCTGCTTTCGGCATTTTGTTCATATCGGGCGGACGCCGCCAGAAACGCCACGCCGCCTGGCTATGGCGAAAATTTCAGCCGCGCGGGCAGTTATCGAAGCGCTGCGCGCCGCAGCGGTTCATCGCCCGGTGCAATTCGGATCCTTGAAGGAGGACAGCGCATGAAAGTCTACAGACTCGACCCCATCGGCACGCTCGACGGCCTGAAGCTCGGCGACGAGGCGGAGCCGCGCCCCGGACTGCGGGAGATCGCGATCCGCATCCGCGCAACATCGCTCAATTACCGCGACCTGAAGGTCGCAACCGGTACCTACGAACGCTCCGAAATCAAGCCGCGGCCGATTCCGCTCTCGGACGGCGCCGGCGATATCGTGGAAGTCGGCCCCGGCGTCACGCGCGTGAAGGTCGGCGATCGCGTCGCCGGCATCTTCACGCAGCGCTGGCTCGGCGGGCGCATTGATCCGGCATACGCGGCTTCGGCGCTCGGCGGGCCGTCAGACGGCATGCTCGCCGAGCGCGTCGTGCTTTCGGAGGAGGGCGTCGTTCCGATTCCCGCGCACCTTTCGTTCGAGGAAGCAGCGACGCTTCCTTGCGCGGCCCTTACGGCCTGGCACGCGTTGTTTGCCCGTGGCAGGCTCACTGCCGGCGAAACCGTGCTCTCCCTGGGCACCGGCGGCGTGTCGCTGTTCGCGCTGCAGTTTGCGCGCATGGCAGGCGCGCGCGTGATCGTCACCTCGGGCAGCGAGGAGAAGATCGCCCGGCTCAAGGCGATGGGCGTGACCGACGTGGTGAACTACCGCGCCACACCCGACTGGGAGCGCGCGGTACTCGAGCTGACCGGCGGCCAGGGTGTGGATCACGCGGTCGAGTTGGGCGGCGCGGGAACGTTCGCGAAATCGCTCGCTGCGCTTCGCACGGGCGGGAGTCTTTACCTGATCGGCAGTCTTGCCGAGACGGCCCAGGTCAATCCGCAGCGAATACTCGCGAAGCGCGCCAACGTGCACGGCATTCAGGTCGGCAGCCGCGAGATGTTCTGGGCGATGAATCGAGCGATCGCGCAGGCGAAGCTCAAGCCGGTGATCGACCGGCAGTTCGAGTTCGGCGATGCCCGCGCCGCCTACGACTATTTCGCCAGTCGCGCGCACTTCGGCAAGATCGTCGTGCGCGGCGCCTGACCTCGGTTAGCAGCCTGTCGGACTTAAGGGTCCGCACAGGCTGCTAAAAGCAAAACCGGCCGAATACGCAGATCAAAAACCCCCGGGGCAGTCGAACGGCAAGAAAAGCGAGGGTAAACTTGCACGTTGGTCATCCTTTCGTCCCTTTTGCCCGCGGCCGGTTTTGCCTTAGGAGTTTGTCGGCACTAAGTCCGACAAACTCCTAGCGCAAGAAGCAAGCAGCTTGGGCCGCAGCTTGGCGTTGAGCTGTGTCAGCAGGTAAAGCGTGACGACCGTCGCTTCGCTGATAACTCCTTCGTGGGGGTTAAAGCGATAAACGTACCTACTGCGTATTACGAAACCGGATATATGAGAAAGCGCGGCCCGATTCTGGTGCGGATTAACAGCCAGCGCAAATGACTGCTTCGGCGGCGAAAGCGTCCGTCGGTATTGATTCAGTATGGCGGGTAAGCGATGTTAGGAGGATAATGCCCTCATGAACGAAGAACAGCCCACGACAAAACAGCCAACCGAAGCGCCACTGGATGACGTACGGCGAGACGAGGCACAGCCCCTCGTACTCCGGTCCCAAGATCCAGCAAGCCGGTTGCGCGAACTCCTCGCCATTCCTGAGCGCGAGCGCACCGACGCGTTATGGGATGAGATCATCGGACTCGAAATCCAGCTGGCTCCTGGAAACCGCATCACATCGTCGCAAGCGGATGTTGGTCGCCATCAGGAACCTGGCCGACGACAGGAACCCGGTCGCCGTCCAGAGCAGGCGCGGCGGCGGGAGCCCGCATCGAGCACGAGGCCAGCCAGGCGCTTCTTCAAGAAGCACAAGCGCAGTCCAGGGATATAAGCGTCGCAGGAACGTGATTCCGAAACCGATGGCGGGTGAGGATTTACTACGTCATCGCATCGTCGGGCATACTTCAGGCGCGTCAACGTGAAGAACATACAAGTCCTGCTTGCGGCCCGCCCGCGCGGCCCGGTCGAGGAGAGCCATTTCCGCATCGTCGAGTCCGACATCCCCAAAGCGGGCGACGGCGAGTTCGTCGTCCGCGCTCATTACCTCTCGCTCGACCCGTATATGCGGGGACGGATGGAGGGCGCCAGGTCATACGCGGCGAGCGCCGTGGTCGGCGACGTGATGGTCGGCACCGCGGTCGGCGAGGTGATCGAATCGCGCCACGAGAAGTACAAGGCGGGCGACTTCGTTGAAACGCGAACGGGGTGGCAACTCTACGGTAAGAGCAATGGCGGTGGCGTGCGCAAGGTCGATCCGGACTACGTGCCGCTCTCGGCCTATCTCGGTGCCGTCGGCATGCCCGGTGTCACGGCGTGGATCGGGCTCAACGAGCATGGCCGGCCCAAGGCGGGCGAAACCGTGGTCGTTTCAGCGGCGAGCGGCGCGGTCGGCAGCGTCGTCGGCCAGCTCGCGAAGTTTAAGGGCTGCAGGGCGGTGGGCATCGCCGGCGGCCGCGCCAAGTGCGATTACGTCGTGAACGAACTCGGGTTCGATGCCTGCGTCGACTACAAGGCGGGCAGCCTAGACGCCGACCTGGCTGCGGCATGCACTAAGGGCGTTGACGTCTATTTCGACAACGTGGGTGGCGTGGTGCTCGATGCGGTGCTGCTGCACATGAATGCGTTCTCGCGGATTGCGCTCTGCGGCCTGATCTCCGGCTACGACAATCCGGACGCACTGGCGGTGCGGAACTTCCGGTCCTTCCTCGTTAACCGCATCCAGCTTCGCGGGTTCGTCTGCTCGGATCAGCTCGATCTCTGGAAGACCGCGCTGAAGGAACTCGGCGCCCTGGTTCACGAAGGCAAACTCAAGTACCGCGAGAGCATCGCGGTCGGGCTCGAGAACGCTCCCAAGGCGTTTATCGGCCTGCTCAAGGGGCAAAACTTCGGCAAGCAGTTGGTGAAGCTTATCTGAGAGCGGACTTCGATAAGAAATATTGAGATGGCTTCTAGCAGCTTGATGCAAAACTCATCTGTTTGTCATTGCGAGCGCAGCGCGGCAATCTTGTTTCTTGTGAAATCAATGAACTGCGAGATTGCTTCGTCGCCTGCGGCTCCTCGCAATGACATGTGTGAGCGTTTTGCATCAACCTGCTAATCTTTAATCGACCTTCGCCCAGGTTTCCTTGACGACCTGCGCCCATTTCACGATGTCACGCTTGATGTAGTCCGCGAACCATTCACGCGAATTCTCGGGTGCGGGTTCCCGCCCGACGTCCATGAACCACTGCAGAACAGCCGGTTGTTTCAGTGCCCGCATCACCTCGCCATTGAGCTTCGCGACCCTCGCTTTGGGGAACTGGCGCGCAATCCAGATCTGGAGTGCGATGTTCTCCGTCAACGATGGGCGGCTCCAGAATCACCAGCGCCCAGGGTGCCACCCGGAAGCCGGGGTTATTCGACGCGAATCTTCGCGCTCTCAACCACCTTGTGCCACTTCACGATTTCGCTGCGTATCATTTTAGCGAATTCCTCAGGTGTGTTGCCCGCCGGTTCCAAGCCCACTGCCGCAAAGCGCTGCGTGAGCGCCGGCGACCTGAGTACGCGATTGATTTCGGCGTTGGCCTTGCCGACGATTGCGCGCGGTGTTCCGGCGGGAAACAGCATTCCGTACCAGACATCGAACTCATAACCCGGGACGCCGCTTTCCGCGACAGTGGGCACTTCGGGCGCAGCGGACGAGCGCTTGGCGCCACTCACCGCCAGCGCGCGCATGCGGCCGGATTTCATGTGTGGCACGACCGACGATATGCCGATTAATTGAATATGTATCTCGCCGCCCAGCATCGCGGTCAACGCCGGGCCCGTGCCCTTGTACGGCACATGCACCAGATCAATGCCGGTCATCATGCGCAGCAACTCGGTGCCCAGATGCGACGAGCCGCCGCTGCCGCCCGAGCCATATCGAATCTCGCCCGGCTTGCTCTTGGCAAGCGCGATCAGATCTTTCATTGAGTTTACGCCCAACGACGGAATGACGACATAAACAAAGGGCTGCGTCGCTACCAGGGAAATAGGCAAAAGGTCTTTTTCCGTGTCATAAGGCAGTTTGGAATACAGCGCGGGCGCGTACGACATTCCGAGGCTGCACAGCACCATGGTGTAACCATCTGGGGTGGACTTCGCCGCAAGTTGCGTCCCGACGGTGCCGCCGCCGCCCCCCCGGTTGTCAACCACCACGGACTGTCCCCAGGCTTGAGTGAGCTCCTGAGCGACGAGTCGCGCAATGATATCGGTGCCGCCGCCCGGCGCAAACGGAACGATCATGCGTATCGTCTTTAATGGGTAGCTAGCCGCTGTCGCGGGCTTCTGCGCGACCGCCGACATACTCATCGCAAGCAAACCTGCGGCGGCAACTCCAGCCACGGTACCGAGCATGAACTTCATGAAAACCTCCTCTGTCTCTCGCCGGGCAGCGCTTACAGCCAGTGCCGCCGCGACGATCTGTTACTTTGGATTCATTGAAACATCTCTCGGAAACAAACAAAGTGGGCGTCGATTCCACGAACGGAAAACGACTTCGGCTCCAATTAGTTTGGTACCAGCGATGTTACGCTGTTTTGGTGAACCCATCCAGCACCTGTTTCTCATAGACACGGACCTTTTGCACGCTCGGGCGCAAATTCATGCGCTGATACGGGATCCGCTTCTTCATGTCCGCTTCTCGCTTCAAAAGTGAACTTTACTACTTTCAGGCTGGCACTGAGAATGGAAAGCAGGTCGGGTTGACACTGGATTCGCGAAGGGTGTAATGTAAATACGGTGCTTTATTGTCTGCACTGCGGTGCGAAGCAATCTCGGGCGCCATGCGCCGGTCCCGAGTTCAATGAGGCGAGCTTTGCGGTGAAATGGGCGCCGCTGCCATCAATCAAGGAGAAGAAATGAAGATAGGTAATCGCTTGTTGCCGCAATGGTGTACTGTTTTCTCGTTAGTCGTATGTGCATCCATTGCGGGTGCAGCGTTGGCACAGCCCTATCCGGACAAGGACAAACAGATTCGAATGATTGTGGCGTCCGTTCCAGGCGGCGCTACTGATAGAGCTGCGCGCATGATTGGACAAAGTTTTACAGAGGCATGGGGCCAGTTGGCGATCTTCGATTACCGGGGGGGCGCGGGTGGAAATATCGCGTTTGAGGTTGCGGCCAAGGCGCCGCCCGATGGCTATGCGCTGCTCGTGATGTCGACGAGCTTCCTCATCAATCCGAGCCTTTACAGCAAGCTTCCATTCGATACCATAAAGGACTTCGCGCCTATTACGCAATATACGGCGCAGGTCTATTATCTCGTCGTGCATCCGACTGTGCCGGCGAAAACGGTCAAGGAGTTGATCGCGCTGGCGAAGTCGAAGAAAGGCGGAATTACCTACGCTTCTTCTGGCACGGGCCAGGCTGGCCACCTAGGGATGGAACTACTCAAAACACGCGGGGGCTTTGAGGGTGTACACGTACCTTACAAGGGAGCTTCGCCAGCGATGGTCGACCTCATGGCAGGGCAGGTCGATGCCTACTTGACGTCGCAAGCCGGATTGTCTTACGTAAAGGCCGGAAAAATGAAGGCATTAGCGGTGACGGGCCTCAAACGCTCGGTCTTTATGCCTGACCTTCCAACCGTTGCGGAATCTGGATTTCCCGGATTCGAAGTCACTGGATTGCAAGGTTTGGTGGCGCCGGCTGGTACCCCGCGGGCGATCGTGGCTAAGCTCTATGAAGTAATATCCAAGAGTCTCAAACTTCCAGCGTTCAGGGATCGTCTGGTGGCAGACGGGTCAGAACCGGTCGGCAGTACCCCCGAAGAGTTCGCGGCTTACATCAAAGCTGACACAATCAAATGGGCAAAAGTAGTCAAACAATCCGGAGCGAAAGTGAATTAAAGCGAGGTTGAGCGCGGCGGCGCGCCTGCTACGATGCTATTAAAATTGGATAAGGAAAGAGAACAGCAGTGAAATCGAAGACTTTACTTCCAGAAAAGTGGGCCAAGGAAGCCGATGTGGTGGTTGTAGGCTACGGGGCAGCCGGTGCGGCGACAGCCATAACAGCCCACGATGCAGGAGCCAGGGTGCTCATCCTGGAAAAAGCGCCGAAGGGGGAGGAGGGCGGAAATAGCCGAGTGGCAGGCCAAGGTTGGTGCACTGTTGCACCAGTCAATACTGCAATCACCTACTTTAATGCGCTCTGTGGCGCTTACACTGTTGAGCAAGGAATAGTTCGGGCATGGGCGGAGGAGATGGGCAGGAATACCGACTGGGTCAAGAGCCTGGGGGGGAACGCAGTGGAAATAGGCAAAGGACCCGAAGGAGCCGAATTTCCGGACCTTCCCGGGGCAGAGTGTGTCCGTATGTACACCATTGACGGTTCGCTGGGATATGAACGGCTATGGAAGGTGCTAAAAGCCTCTGTAGACAAAAGAAGGATCGAAGTTCTGTATGCAACGCAGGGGAAAGAGTTGATCCAGGATAGTCAAACAAAAGAGATAATCGGCGTCAGGACGGAAGGAAAAGGAGCTCCATTTAGCTTAAAGGCCAGGAGAGCCGTTGTCTTGACCTGTGGGGGGTTTGAGAGTAACCAGGAGATGATCAGGGACTTCCTTCCCAACTTGGTTTGCTGCTATCCCGTGGGCACCCCGTATAACACCGGGGACGGCATAAAGATGGCTATGGCGGTTGGGGCTGACCTTTGGCACATGAATAATATATCAGGCCCTTGGTATTACCTGAAGGTTCCTGAATTTCCATCAGTAATGGAGTTAGTGCCTCAACACCAGCGCAAGGAGATTCCCGGTGGTATGATTATTGTTGCTGCCGACGGGAAGAGGTTTAAGAGCGAAAAACACGATGTTACTTATGGCAAACACAATGTTACTCATGGAAAAATAAAAGTTGCCGGCCAATGGATTCAAGCACCCGCTCCCTACCCTATGTTCATGATAATTGACCACACTCTATTCTCAGCAGGTCCTCTTCATGACAATAATCTCTATCATGGTTGGAATTCGTTACTTAAGGTCTACAATTGGAGTGAGGACAACAGTGCCGAGTTAGCAAAGGGCTGGATCAAGAAGGCTGCCACCATAGCAGGGCTGGCAAGGAAGATAGGATTAAATCCAACAGCAGTGGAAGATACCATTAACAAATGGAACGCGTATTGTTCAGCAGGCAACGATGCTGAATTTGGCAGGACAAAGATGCTATCACCCATAAAAGACGGGCCTTTCTACGCTATTGAGATATCTCCAGCGTTTTCGTCAACACAGGGCGGCCCCAGGCGCAATGCGAGAAGTCAAATAGTGCGGCCTGACGGAAGTTCTATCCCAAGGCTGTACAGCGCGGGGGAACTCGGCTCGATCCACAGCTATCTGTATCAGGGCGGTGGTAACCTTGGAGAGTGCATGGCTTTTGGCCGAATCTCAGGCCGAAACGCCGCCGCGGAGAAGCCCCGGGTATAAAGATAGCGGGAGGGTTGAAAGAGGCAATACCCGTAAAATGGCGCAAATAGTAAAGGAATATGATGGCTAAACGGAAATATTCGTTGCGGTTTGACAGCGTAAGAGAAAAATGGATTCTTAAGAACGATATGAATGAGAAGATCGTGAAAATCTTCGATACCAAGGAAGACGCCACTCGTGCCGGAGCATTACAGAAAGCGCTTGGGCGACAGGGTGGTACCGTTATCGTTCGTAAGCTCAATGGCGTACTTGAGGAGGAAAGAACATTCCCCGGTATGGACTGACCTCCTGAGACACGCCGGGATAGACTGGCATCGCCATAACCAGAAAGGAACGCGAATGAACTACAAGGCCAAGTTCACCATCGATATCGTCTCGGACGTAGTCTGACCCTGGTGCTTCATCGGCAAGCGCCGCCTGGAGTCCGCGCTGCGGATGTACCGGGAGCAGGCGCCCGATGAAGAGCAGCCGGCCGTGCGCTGGCTACCGTTTCAGCTCAACCCGGACCTGCCCGAAGAGGGTATCTCCCGCAAGGAGTACATTGAACGCAAGTTCGGCCCCGGCGGCTCGCGCAACTACTCGCACCTGGTCAGCGTCGGCAAGGAGGTCGGCATCGACTTCGCGTTCGACGACATCAGGGTGCAGCCCAACACGCTGAACGCGCACCGGCTCATGCTTTATGGCGCGAAGCTCGGACGCGAGGACGAGGTTGCGGAGAGCCTTTTCCGCGCCTATTTCCAGGAGGGCGCCGTCCTGACCGACAAGGCCGCGCTGGCCGCAATCGGCGAACGTGCGGGGCTTAATCGCGCGGCGCTGGAAGCCTATCTCGCGTCCGACGAGGATCGGGACGCGGTGCTGCGCGCTGACATCGACGCCCGGCAGGCCGGCGTCAACGGAGTGCCGTTTTTTATCTTTAATCGCCGCACCGCCGTATCGGGGGCGCACGAGCCTGAAACGCTCCTGAACGCGATGCTGGAGGCGCTCAAGGCGTGACGGCCGGGAGAACGGGTAAGACGGCTGCAACGCAGCGTTCAGCCGTCAGCGGTCAGCTCAAAACCAGGCGTTGACGCGAGATGATTCCGGCTGATAGCTGATTGCCGATAGCTGATCGCTAGGAGTTTGTCGGACTTATTCTAATTTGCGTTCAAAATATGCTCACCGCGTATTCGCAGGGGCCTCGAGCCGCCAGAGATGGGCTCGCCAGCGCACGGCGATCAGCACGGTGAACACCAGACCGATCACGCAATAGAGCGTCGCGGTCGCCGGATAACCAAAGCCGCCGATCAGCGGGCCGGAGATCAACAGTCCGATCGGCACGCCGTAGACCGCCAGCATTCGTATCCCCATGACGCGGCCGCGGAACCGCTCGCCCGCGGTGCGCAACAGCATTACCGACATCGGAACCATGCTCAGGCTTTGCGCCAGGCCGGCGAGCATGAGGACCACGATGCCGCCGATAAGATTTTGTACCTGTGCGAATACCATGAGCATGATGTACAAGATCGCGCAGAAAACGATCATCATGCGCGCTGGACCGATCCAGAAGAAAACTGATCCGCGCGACAACGCCGGGCGCCGGCAGGTGCGGCTGCGTCCTCGGCTACATTGCCTTGAGCCGCTCCAGCAGGTCCCCGCTCTCGGGTATTGTGCCCGCCGCACAGACGTGTGAGTGCCGAATGACCCCTTGCGCATCGACGAGGAATACCGAGCGCCCGTCCATGCCGCGCTCTTCGTTGAAGATGCCGTAGGCCTTGCCGACTGCGCCATGCGGCCAGTAATCCGAGAGCAGCGGGAACGGCAGGCCGCCAAGTTGATCCGCCCAGGCCTTCAGGCTCGGAACGGTGTCTGCGCTGAGCTGCAGGATTTCCACATTGAGGGCTTTGAACTGTTCGTAGTTCTCACGGAACCCGGAGACTTGATTCTTTCATCCGCCGGTAAACGCGAACGGCAGGAAAGCCACTACCGTCCGGCGGCCCCGATAGCTGCTCAGCGTGAGCGTTTGGCCTGCATGGGATGCCAGAGAAAATTCCGGCGCTTGGGCACCTGCCTGAAGAGCAGCCATATGAGTTCTCCTTAGATGAATGTCAACGGCGCGTTGTACGCCGTAAGAATACACCAGTTCCGGTTACTCCGATTTATTCGGGATAGCTCCTACGTCAGCGACTCCCAGTATTGAACCATGCGCTTGCGCATCGCCGCGTCGGGCAGCAGCCCGCGGCCCGCCTGCAGGTTGTCGAGCATGTATTCCGGCTTGTCGGTGCCTGGAATAACCGCGGTCACCGCCGGATGCGAGAGAATGAACTTCAGAAAGAACTGCGCCCAGGTCCTGGCGCCGAATTCGGCCGCGAAATCGGGCAGCGGCCTGCTGCCTGCTTTCCGAAAAAGAGAGTTCCGTCCGAAGGGCAAATTGACGAGCACGGCTGCGCCGGCATCGCGTGCGGTTGGCAGCAGCATGCTCTCGGCCTCGCGACTGCCGAGCGAGTAATTCACCTGGAAGAAATCGGGTTTCTCGCGCGCAAGCACTTTCGCTATCACGTCGTAATGACGGATGAAGCTCGTCGTCATGCCGACGTAACGGCAAAGCCCTTGCTGTTTCCATTCACGCAGGACGCCGAAGTCGTAGTTTGCATCGCCGACGTTCCAGGCCTGCATCAGATCGACGCGATTCGTCTTCAGACGGCGCAACGAAGCCTGAAACGACGCCGTTGCAG
Organism: Betaproteobacteria bacterium; assembly: GCA_016202615.1. Lineage (GTDB taxonomy): Bacteria > Pseudomonadota > Gammaproteobacteria > Burkholderiales > SG8-41 > PALSA-1004. Next base: position 2,454 of record JACQOI010000366.1, on the reverse strand, counting down.
CGGCGCGGTCCGCGTTGTAGGAGAATTTGGTGGCGAGGAAAAGCTTGTCCCGCACGCCCAAATCCGCGACGAGCTCACCCAACCTGTCTTCCGCGCGGCCGTAGGAATGAGCGGTGTCGATCAGCCTGCCGCCGCCGGAAACCAGCGTCTGGATGACCTGGCGCCGCTCGGCGTATTTTGCAGGATCGTTTTCGAAATCGAAGATGATCGCGGTGCCGATGCCCACGATAGGCAGTGGTTCGCCGCTATGCGGAATCGGGCGCGTCTTGAGCGGTTCTTCCGCCGCCGGCGCCGCGTGCGGAAATTGGGCAAGCACGGTAGCCAGCGCCGCGCCGGCGCCCGCGGCAAGAACCCGGCGGCGTGAGACGTCGGTTCGAGAGTTCATATCAGGTTCCTCTTGGTCAGCGATTGGAAGCTTCCCGCATAGCCGCGCGACGCTCGTTAAATGCGAGCTGGTGTGGTGTCCAGTAAATTAGTTGCATCAACGGTTGGTCGCGAACCCCTTGCCGACACAGCGTCGCCACGGGATTGGCGACCTACGGGGTTATGTTTAATATTTCCGGGACACGACACCATAACGCGAGTATCGCCCAGATGGGAGCGACCGGCAACATCCAAGCGCAAGGACGTGACGGGGGTTGCGGGCGATAGCGGGGATCAATGCGGGATAGGACCGCAGCAAACGAGCGGCGTCCCCCATGGAACTACGGCGGCGCGGAGCGCTTGACCAATGTAAACATATCGTTTATACTGCCAGTCGATGATTCGCTCGTTCGCCAGCACCGAGATAGAGCGGTTCTTTGCCACGGGCAAATCGCGCCGTTTGCAATCGCAGATTCTTAAGCGGACGGCGAGGCGTTCGATGTCGAAATCGTCGATTACCACTACGGAAAACGTGACATGACTGCCAACGGACTATCCCCGATCCATCCGGGGGAATTTCTGAAGGAAGCACTGGAAGAACTCGGCTTGAGCCAGGCGCAATTCGCGCGCGCCATAGGGGTTTCCGCGATGCGGATCTCGCACCTCGTAAGCGGCACGCGGCCAGTGACCGCGGAACTCGCTCTGCTGTTCGGGCGGGCGTTCAATCAGTCGCCCCAATATTGGCTGAATCTGCAGGCGGCTTACGACCTCAAGACGGCGCAGCGGGCAATTCGCGCGCGATTGCGTGGCGTGCGCCCTCTGGCGCACGCTTGATAATGTGGAGAGTGAGCCATCATGCAATGGAAATTTGAATTACTGATGAAGCCGCCCGCCGTGCGCTTGACCGAAGGCCCGGTGTGGGATGGCGAGCACCTGTATTTCACGCACATCCACGCGAGCCGCATCCTGCGCTACGACCCGAAGAGCGGCGCGATCACGGAGGCGCGCACCGGCACCAACCGCACCAACGGTCTCGCGTTCGACGCTGAGGGGCGGCTCTTCGGCTGCTGCTCGGGCGGGCGCTCGATCCTGCGCTTCGATCCCGACGGCAAGAACGTCGTCATTGCCGACCGCGTCGATGGCAAGAGGCTCAATACGCCCAACGATCTCGCGATCGACCGCAAGGGGCGCATCTGGTTCACCAACCCGTGGAACGAAGGCAATATCGACGCCACCGAAAAGACGGAACTCGACAACAAATCGGTGCTGCGCTGCGATCCGCAGAAAGACGGCAGCTACACGGTCACGCGCGTCACGTTCGACACCACTCAGCCCAACGGCATCCTGGTGTCGAAGGACCAGGGCACGCTGTACGTCGCCGAGAGCGGCTATGCGAAGGGCATCGCGCGCGAGTTGCGCGCCTATCCCATCCGCGACGACGGGAGCCTGGGCGCCTATACGACGCTGTTCACCTGGGGGGAAGACGCCAGGGGCGTGCATCGCGGCATCGACGGCATGTGCCTGGACGCCGACGGCAACATCGTCGCCACCAACGGCTGGGAGGTGAGCGGCCCGGGTGCGATGATCACCGTGTTCTCGCCCACGGGGCGGGTGCTGGAGACGCACCCGGTGCCCGCGAACCGCCCGACCAACTGCTGCTTCGGCGGGCCGGACCTGACCACGCTGTTCGTCACCACCGTGGAAGGGCACTTCTTCAAGGCGCAGACCGATCGCGTGGGTTGGGCGATGTATCCCTAAACCCGGTGACTAGCGGATAGCGGATGGCGGATAGTGGTGAATAGCAGTTAGGTCAACGCTGTTCCTTTAGACCGAACTCGATCCGCCATCCGCCATCCGCCATTCACGGGATCAAAGCGGAAGCTCCACCCGCACCCGTAAACCGCCGCCGTCCCGCGCGAGCAACTGCACCCCGCCGCCGTGCAGCCGCGCGATGCGGTCGACGATGGCGAGCCCCAGCCCGGTGCACGCGCCGGAGCGCGAGGCATCGAGGCGCGTGTAAGGCTGCAGCATGCGCTCTGCTTAGACCGGCGGGATGCCGGGTCCGCGGTCGAGCACTTCCAGCACCACCTT
>JACQOI010000365.1 GCA_016202615.1 Betaproteobacteria bacterium | reverse complement strand
GTGATAACCAGCCCGGATTCAAGCTGCGGTTTTGCCTTAGCAGCCTGTCGGAGTGCCAAGCCCGACAGGCTGCTAACGGTCGAAGTGGGGGAAAAGCGCCGGCAAATTCGCATATCTGTTATCCTCTTCGGGAATTCTACTGGCCCCGGTTTTGCATTAGGAGTTTGTCGGGGCTAAGTCCGACAAACTCCTAGGCTGACGGTGAATTTCAGTCGGTTTGATCTACGTCAAACGGGCGGCCTGACCTTGTCCGTAGCATGTGTGGCGCTCTCGCTGTTTCACGCGTTTCTAATTTTCAATACCCCGCGACTGGAGGCCCGACATGCCGCGACCGATCAGAATGATTATCGAGGACCAGGAACCCCTCACTACGCCGGCGAAAACGACTGTCGTCGAAGCCGCCCGCCTGATGAAACAGAACGAGGTCGGGGCTGTAATGGTGGTGGAAGACGGCAAGCTCGTCGGAATTTTCACCGAGCGAGACGCACTATACAAGGTAATCGCGGAGGACCGCATTGCAAGGACCACCCGGCTCGCTGAAGTCATGACCCGCAACCCCCGGACAATCCACCCGGATAAACCGTTCGGGGATGCGCTACACCTCATGCATGTAAGCGGTTTTCGACATGTGCCGGTAGTCGAGGATGGTCGGCCCATCGGCATGGTCTCCGCCCGTGACGCTTTCGCCCCGGAACTGGAAAACTTCATATTCGAGTTGGTTCGTCAGAAGAAGATCGGCGATACTTTTTCTTAGCGAGGGAGATAACAAACAAGGGGGCATAAGAAGTGAGATTCAAAGAACTGGATGAAGGCGAAATGACGGAACCTCAGCGGGCGGTTTACCGCGAAATCTGCGCGGGTCCGAGGGGCCGTATGGGCCCTCCAACCAACGTGCTGCTGCGCTGTCCGGAGCTCGCGAGCCGCACGCAGAAGGTCGGCGAATACGTCAGGTTCGGGAGTTCGCTGCCGAACCGCATCACGGAATTTGCGATCCTGATTACCGCCCGATACTGGAGCGCGCAGTACGAGTGGTATGCGCACTACCCCCACGCGCTCAAGGCGGGCTTGAGTCCGGACGTTGCGGCCGAGCTTGCCCTTGGAAAGCGTCCTTCGGGAATGAAGGATGACGAAGCCGCCGCACATCAGTTTTGCACGGAGCTGCATGAACACAAGAACGTGAGCGACGCGGCCTTTGATGCGGCGGTCAAGCAGTTTGGCGAGAATGGAGCGGTGGATTTGATAGGCGTTTCGGGCTACTACACGCTCGTTTCCATGGCCCTGAATGTCACCCAAAAGCCGCTCCCGGCCGGGACGCCCCTACCCTTGCCGCCGCTCGACAGAACTCCGGATCGGTGGTGATTTTCTTATCCCTTTGTCACATGATCATGGCGGAAGTATCATGGGGCTGTTTATCATCGCCTGGAACTTTATCCCGTTGACGCGGAGCGGCATGAAAGCTCGTGGCCCCCAGGAGTTTGTCGGACTTAGCGCCGACAAACTCCTAAGACAAAACCGGCCGCGGGCAAAAGGGACAAAAAGATGACCAACGTGCAAATTTACCGTCGCTTTTCTTGCCGTTCGATTGCCGCGGGAGTTTTTGATCTGCATATTCGGCCGGTTTTGCTTTTAGCAGCCTGTGCGGACTTTTAAGTCCGCACAGGCTGCTAGAGTGGGATGGGCGGTCAATCGCTGGAAACCACCAATCTTACAATCCTGAGGAGGAGCCGTTATGGCAGATAAAATTCGCCTGGGCATCATCGGCGCCAACGTTCGCGCACACTGGGCGCCCCGCTCCCACCTGCCGGCGATAGTCGCCAGCCCCGAATACGAGCTCACAGCGGTCTGCACCACCAAACCAGAGAGCGCGGAAGAGTCACGCCGGAAGTATGGGGCCAGGCTGGCCTTTCACGATTACCGGGAGATGGTGGCCTCGCCAGAGGTAGACGCAGTGGCCGTAGTGGTGCGGGTTCCTTCTCACTATGAGCCGACGAAGGCCGTCCTGGAAGCAGGCAAGCACGTCTATACCGAGTGGCCGTTGGGCAGGACCACAGGCGAAGCGGAAGAGCTTGCCGCTCTCGCTAAGGCCAGGGGAGTCCAGACGGCGGTAGGGCTGCAATCCCGCGTCAATCCCGCTCTGATTTACATGAAAGAACTGATCGAGACCGGCTACGTGGGAGAGGTGATGTCCTGCCTCGTTAGCTTGGTGCGTGACGGCGCGCTGGAACGTCCATCCAACCGTACCTGGCAGCGAGATGCCGACCTGGGCGCCAATACTCTCACCATCGCCAACGGGCATACCATTGATGCTTTGCGCTTTGTCGCCGGCAACTTTAGCCGTGTGGCTTCCGTGGTAACGACCCAGGCCCGGCAATGGTGGGAGACGGACACGCGGCGAATGGTGGACGTTACGTCCCCCGATAACGTGCTGGTCAGCGGACGGCTGGCTAACGGCGCGGTGGCTTCCGCCCATATCGCCACCATACCCTGGGCCGACAGCGGCTACCGGATGGAGGTATACGGGCGGGAAGGCACGCTGGTCGCCACCTCAGACGAGTCGCCTCAGCTAAACGAGGTGCGTCTGCAAGGAGCGCAGGGCAGTAATCAGTTGCGGGAGCTGGAAGTGCCCTCTCGCTTCGTTTATGTCCTGGAGGGGATGCCCCGGGGCGCTCCCTACAACGTCGGCCAAATGTATTACCAATGGGCCCGGGCTATCCGCACGGGCCAGAGCAGCCGGCCCGTTTTCGACACCGCCGTGGAGCTACACCGCTTCATAGATGCCATCAAGCAGGCATCGGATACGGGCCGGGAGGTGAACGTCGCCTGAGGCTAACCGCGATAGGTCCCCTGTGTTATTGTCGTTCTGCCGCCATCGACGACGAGGTTGGCGCCATTGACAAACGAGGACCAATCAGAGGCCAGGAACAGCGCGACGTACGCGACCTCCTCGGGAGTGCCCATGCGCTGCAGTGGCGTCACGGAGATGCGCGATTGGTAGGCCGCTCCCAGCGGTGCGGTCATCGCGCTACGTATGCCGCCCGTGGAGAGACAGTTTACCCTGATATTGTATTTCCCCAGATCATGCGCCATGACGTGGGTTAGCGGAATCAATCCTCCCTTCGCCGCGGCATAGGCGGCGATGGCGGGGTTCCCGAGGAAGGCGTCAACCGAGGCGTGGTTGATGATGGAACCTGTCCCTGCCTTCTTCATCAGGGGCAGGAAGTACTTGGAGCAGAGAAAAGCCCCGGTCAGGTTGATGCCCAGCATCTCCGCCCACGTCTCTTCCGTGGTTGCCTCGAAGGCCTGTTTGAGGGAGCGGCCGGCGTTGTTGAAGAGGATATCCACCTTGCCAAAGGCCTTCTCGCATTCGCGCGCCACGGCCTGGACCTGCTCGGAATTTGCGACATCGGCGTGATAACAGGAGGCGTCCAGTTTCTCCTGGCGGATCAAGTCGACGGTTTCCCGGCCAGGCTTGTCGTCGATGCAAATGACGCTGGCCCCTTCACGGGCGAAGAGAATAGCTGTCGCCTGGCCGATGCCGGAGGCAGCTCCTGTGATGACCGCGACCTTGTCCTTCAGCATCATTGTCGGGCTCTCCTTTCGACGAGATGATTAGTCCGGGCCCCCGGATTGGTCAACCTGGAAAAAGCGAACCGCAAAGACGCGAAGGCGCAAAGACTCGCAAAGACAATGAATTCTAATTCCATTTCAGTGTAGGGTGCGCTTGCGCACCGATTGCCGGTTGGTGCGCAAGCGCACCCTACTCCAATTATTAATGCTTTTCTGATTTGGAAATGGAAGAATTACAAAGAACCGGCGTTTCTTCCTTTGAGTGAACTGCCAATTTACGGATTCCCTTTGCGTTACTTAGCGTCTTTGCGCCTTTGCGGTTATGAATTGCGGTTTTTAGGGTCAACCAAGCTCTAGCTTAGACGAAAAGAACAGTCTTCGATTCCCGGGTGTTGCGTGTCGCGTGTTGCGTTGACAAGTTTCGGTTTTTAGAGCAAATTTGCCAAGGAAAGCGGGGCGCCTGGTGAACATCTACATCACTACAAGGAGGAGAAAATGAGTGCTACGTTGTATCGTTCCTGGTTCGCGTTGCTGTGCGTGTCGTGCATTTATGCAGGCTCCGCGCCCGCGCAAAGCTACCCCTTTAAACCCATACGCATCATTATTCCATACGCGCCCGGCGGCGGGGCCGACGTGTTGTTCCGCTTTCTTGCGCCGCCGCTGTCGGAAAACCTGGGCCAGCAGGTAGTGGTCGACAACCGTCCCGGCGGCGCCGCGACGATCGGTGTGGACATGGTCGCCAAGTCCAAACCTGATGGCTATACGCTGGGAATGGCGTCCCTTTCGTTTGTCGCCAACCCGTTCATGGTCAGCAAAATGCCGTACGACACGGAGAAGGACCTGATGCCGGTCAGCCTGGTGGCAACGTCGCCGTTGGTGCTGGCGGTGCATCCGTCGGTGCCGGCGAGGTCCGTCAAGCAGCTGATCGCGCTCGCCAAAGCCAAGCCGGGCAGCCTGAATTACGCTTCCGGCGGCAATGCCGCCTCCAACCACCTCGGCACCGAGCTGTTCAAGTATATGACGGGCGTTAACATGACACACGTTCCCTACAAGGGCGGCGGCCCCGCGGTCCTTTCAATAGTCAGCGGCGAAACCATGATCCTGTTCGCTACCATTCCGTCATCGCTGCAACATTTCAAATCCGGCAAGCTGGTGGGGCTGGGAATAAGCACTTCGACGCGCTTCCCCACGCTTCCAGACATCCCGACCGTTGCCGAGGCCGGTGTGCCCGGATTTGATATGTACGAGTGGCAGGGCTTGGTGGTCCCGGCAGGAACACCTGCTGCCGTGATCAGCCGGCTGCATCGGGAAATCGCCAAAGCCCTGGCGCTTCCCGAGATGAAGGAGCGTATCCTAGGCCTCGGCGAGCTGGCGGTGGGGAGCACGCCGGAGGAGTTTGCGATTTTCATCAAAGGGATGCTTGCCACCTGGTCGAAAGTGGTCAAGACCGCGGGTATCCGCATTGATTGACTGAAAGTGCGGATCGAGAAAACCTAGCCATGCGTAAACTCATCCACATCACGGACGAGTTTGAGCGCCTTCTCGTACTCGTGGATGGCAACCACTTTGCCGTCAACGACGATCGCGGGTTTTCCCTGTCTCTGAGCCGTCTCGTAAGCGGTGATCTCTCGCCGCGCCTGCTCGACTTCCTGCGCTGTCGGCAGGTAGATCTCGTTGATTATCGCCATATGCAGCGGGTAGAAACTTTCCAACCCGTCGAAGCCCTGCATTTTTGCATGCTGTATGAAAGCCCTGACCGCTCCCTCGTCTTGCCATTCATCGATGTGTATTCCTTCGGTTACAGACGCGCCATAAGCGCGCGCGGCAAGCACCGTCTGTATTGCAGTGAAGTCGAGACTCGTTCTGTCGTTCAGTGAGATACCGGTTGCGAGAGTAAGATCCGCTGCGCCGTGATTGAGGCTGGTGATTCCAGGCACACGCATAATGTCATTGAGATTCATGAAAGCCTGGGGCGTCTCTATGATGAGCTTCAGTTTGGCCTTGCAGCCGTGGGCGTCCAGCGTTCTACGCACGGCCCAAACCTCTTCCGCTCCTCGCACCATGGGATAAGTGATGCCGTCCACGTCGAGCCCTACGATGGCATTGAGATCTTCCAGTCCCCACGGACTGAAAAGGTCGTTGATCCTGACCCACGCTTCGCGATGGCCGAGGGATGCCCGTTCTTTCACGATAAATTCGACAACGCGAGCACGCGCCTTCAGCTTGTTATCCGGAGTAACCGCGTCTTCAAGGTCCAGGGTCACAACGTCCGCGCAACTCTGTAATGCCTTTTGGAAACGGTGGTCGTCCAGGATGATGCCGAGAAGCCATGATCGGCGAAGCGTTCGCCGCGTCGACGAATCATTCATTTTCGATCCTTTCGTTGTAACTTAACTAGAAGCTATCCCAAAAACAGCAACGGCCGATGAAACCACAGAAAAACGCGGATGAACGCGGATAAGGTCGACGCTAAGAGTCCCAAGCATGGAAAACGTGCATTTCCCTGTGGTTAGCGCCGTGATTTCCGTGTGTGCTGCGGCCTG
>JACQOI010000361.1 GCA_016202615.1 Betaproteobacteria bacterium | reverse complement strand
GCCCCAATCCTCAGCCTTGCCTGAGGCCTAGATACACGGCCGTTTCCGGCTACTGCCCGCAAACCCTTGTCCCACGCGCCTTTCCAGCCAGCGTGTCACTAGCAAGTGTCAAACTCGGGTTAGCGTCGACTTTATCCGCGTTCATCCGTGTCTATCTGTGGTTTCATCGGCCGTTGCTGTTTTTGGGATAGCTTCTAGCGCTTCAGCCGATGGGACGTTGCTAATTAGCTGCTGCAGCGCCACGTCCCGCCAGGCGCCCAAAAACGGCGCCTGATACAAGGCCTGTTCCACCCGGATAGTTGAAATAGAAAATTCCCCCGACCATTTCGCCTGCGCAATAGAGGCCAGGGATTTTTTTCAGATGTACGTCAAGCACTTGGCCCGTTGTGCGATCTATGCGCAAGCCTCCGAAGCTGAACGTGATGCCGCATGTAGTCGCGTAGGCTTCGAACAGCGGGGCGTCGAGCGGCTGCGCCCAATTCGATTTCGGTGGGTCGATTCCCACCGTGCACTTGCCGTCCTTAATGACATGGTCGAATAAAACGTCCTTGCGCACTGCGGCGTTGAAATCGCGCACCGTCTTGAGGAACCCTTCCGGATTCACTCCTTCGAGCTTGGCGGCAAGCTCTTCGAGCGTATTCGCGGTCACCTTGGTGACGAATTTTATGCGATATTCGGAGCGCAATAAGTGCTTCACTTTCGAATCGAATACCTGCCATGCAAACTGTCCTGGCTGCCGCAGCACGTCTTTACCGTATTTGGCGTACGTCAACAGATGAAAATCCACACCCTCGTCGACAAAACGCTTGCCGTCCGCATTGATCAGCAGACCGAAGATGTAACTATGCTTCTGGAACTGATCCCCTATGTTAACGTCTCCGAATTCGGGCGCGTAGCGGTCCCAGCCGGTGGCGTGGCAGCCCGACCAGTTACCGTAGGACGCCGCTCCGATCTCGAGCGCCATTCTGAGTCCGTCGCCCTGGTTAAAGCGCGTACCGCGCACTTTGACGAGGTCCCATCCCGGGCCCAGATAACGCGCACGCCACTCGGGGTTGGCCTCGAAGCCGCCGGCTGCCAGTACCACCGACTTGCCGCGGAATTCAACGCGTTTGCCCTTTTGCTGGGCACGCACGCCGCTTACCCGGGCGCCGTCATAGATAAGCGACTCGGCGCGTGTATCGTATGCGATTTCGACGCCCGCTTTGCGCGCTGCGTTATCTAGGTATTGTACGAGGCCGGCTCCGCCTCCAACGACTTCCAGCGGCATGCGCCCGAAGAAAGTGCGCTTGCCGTTGAACATGCCCGAGAACTGTCCGTAATTCGGTATGAACCGCACTGCCTTGGAGCGCAGCCATACCATGACGTCCAAGCTTTGCGTGATGAGAGTTTCGGCCAAATCCGGATCGGTGCGATAGCTGGTCACCCGATATAGATCGTCAAAGAATTCTTCCTGGGTATTGGTGCCGTAATCGCTGCCGGCGATTTCCTCGTCGGTGAGTTCCGTCACACGCTTCAAATCGTCCACCGATGCGTAGGCGATGCGTATCTGGCCGCCGGCAAATCGGCTATTACCTCCCGATTCTTCTTCCGACGCCGCTTCGAGCATCAGAACCTTGGCGCCGTTTTCGCTCGCTGCAAGCGCGGCACATAACGCCGCATTGCCTTTTCCGACCACGATAACACCGTATTCCATCGTTGCTGCTTCCTTGATTACAAAATGGCTGCGGTCATATAAGTGGTAATTCCATTTCGCAATCAAAAATGAAGTATTGTGCGCCGTGCGCACCGGCAGTCATGGTGCGTGGAACGCACCCTACAAGATTCCTGCCGCCAGCCGCGGCTATACCTAAAAGCAATTCGGCGCTTATACCTGTCAGACCGGAGTGGAAGGCGAACCAAGACGTTGCTCAGTCTATGAAATCCTCTCTTGACTGTCAACGCTTGACCCGTCGTATCGCGATGCATTAATCTAATCTTTTGGGCGCCATCTCCGGCGCGCCGCAAATTCCTGAAAAGGCTCAATATGGATAGCGTCGATACCGAAGTACTGAAGAGCGCCGTCGCTTGGCTCGATGCCGGGCGCAAGGCGACGCTGGCGACCGTGGTCAGGACGTGGGGTTCGGCGCCGCGCCCGATCGGCGCGATGCTGGTGATCCGTGACGACGGACAGGTCGCGGGCTCGGTGTCGGGCGGCTGCGTCGAGGACGATCTGATCGAGCGCGTCAGGGAGCACCGGCTCGCGAGCAGCAAACCCGAAGTCGTTACCTACGGCGTCACCAAGGAGCAGGCCGAGCGGTTCGGCCTGCCGTGCGGCGGCACGCTGCAGATCGTGCTGGAGCCGCTCACGCAGCAGTCCGGAATCAGACAACTGCTCGATATCGTCGCGCGCCACGAACTGGTCACGCGCCGGCTCGATCTCGAAAGCGGCAAGATCTCGCTCGCGTCCGCCAAGTGGTCGGACGTGCTCGAGTTCGACGGCAAGCTGCTCAAGACGGTGCACGGACCGCGCTGGCGGCTGCTGATCATCGGCGCCGGACAGACTTCGCGTTATCTCGCGCAGATGGCGCAGGCGCTCGACTACCAGGTTACGGTGTGCGATCCGCGCGAGGAATATGCGCTGGGGTGGGATCTCGCGGATGTGCGCATCAACCGCGGCATGCCCGACGACGTCGTGCTGGCGATGAACATGGACGCGCACACCGCGGTGGTCGCGGTCACCCACGATCCCAAGCTCGACGACATGGCGTTGCTGGAAGCGCTCAAATCAGCGGCGTTCTACGTCGGCGCGCTCGGCTCGCGGCTCAACAACGACAAGCGCCGTAAGCGGCTCGCCGAGTTCGATCTCGCCGCCGACGAGATCGCGCGGCTGCATGGCCCGGTTGGTTTGCCGATCGGCAGCCGCACCCCGCCCGAGATCGCGGTCGCGATCCTCGCCGAAATGACCGCGGTGCGGCGCGGCGTCGCGCTCGACTTGCGGGCGGCAAAGCCGGCCGCGGCGGCTGTGGCCACTACCGATCCGCTTGCGTGCGGATCCTAATGACATTGGTTATCCGCGCGATCGCCGCCGCGCTGTTAATGCAAGCTGCGGTGGTTGCTCATGCCGCGGATGTCCCGCTCGCCAACGGCGTGTTCCTGGTCGCTAAGCCGGAGCTGCTGGATCCGAATTTCCGCGAAACGGTGGTGTTGATCACGCAGCCCGAGGTCGGCGGCGGACCGCTCGGGGTGATCGTGAACCGGCCGATCGCCGCGAAACTGAGCGAAGTCATTCCCGGCGCCGCAACGGTTCCGGAGCAATTCGATCAAATCTACGGCGGCGGGCCGGTTGCGCGCAACCGGTTGTTGTTTCTGATCCGCAGCCCGGAGCCACCCGAGCGCAGCCTGCAGGTGCTGCGGGACGTGTACTTGAGCGGTGACCGCGAGCTGCTGGAGAAAATCGTGCGCGGCGAGATGGCGGTGCCGGCGTTTCGTGCGTATGCGGGATATTCGGGCTGGGCGCGCGGACAATTGCAGGCGGAGATTGTGCGCGGCGGCTGGTATGTGATTCAGGCCG
>JACQOI010000360.1 GCA_016202615.1 Betaproteobacteria bacterium | reverse complement strand
GTGCTATACTGCATGGCCTCCGGAGAGGTGGATGAGTGGTTTAAGTCGCACGCCTGGAAAGCGTGTGTACGGTGAAAGCCGTACCGCGGGTTCGAATCCCGCCCTCTCCGCCAAGGTCGATGTGAATAGCGCTCGGCCAAGTGTAACGAAGATCAGAATTTCACCAGATCGAACTTCGTCAGCGTCACGTTACGCGAAAACACCGGCGCGTTGGCGAGGTGTCATGCCGTGTATTGTTCCGCGTAGGTGTTCTCGGCCTCGACCGACATACCATCCACCGGAACGATGACTTTCATTCCGCGCAAGCCCGCCGCGCTGGCGGTGGAGAGCACTGCGCCCTGCGCAGCCGTGCCGATGGTGATGACGGTCTGGATACCTTTGTCCTTCAGAATTTTGTCGAAGTCTGTATTCGGGAATTTGTCCGGCCCCGCCGTGAATACCGGCTCGCTGCCCGTGGGCGCAACGTCTTGGAGGGTGTCGGCAACCTTGCCGCCGGGCCCCGTCGTGTAGACGACCATCATCCCCTTGGCGCGCGCTTCGGCGAGGAATTTCTTGACCGCCGGCACCGACGTGACACAGCGCGGCCGAACGCCGCAATTTTGTTTCATCACAGTTGCTATTTCGTGAATATGACCGGCAAAAACAGCTTGAGCACATTACCGATATCCGTGGCGCGGTCAAAATCCCACAAACCCTGCAAAGCCCTCTCGCACTGACGTTCGTCCCCATACTCCCGGAACAAGCTGCGAAATTTCTGCTCTACTTCCGCGTCATCCATCGGATTCTTGGCGTGCCCTTTCGGGTACCTAACCTCCGCCGTAAATACTTCTCCGGACGACATACGGATACTCAATCGGCTCGGCATCGATTCCGGATATTGGGCGGATAACGCCGCGCTTTCGCTGACCTTCACCTTGCGCATCAGGTTCACGACCGCGGGATCGGTCAGCCGCTCATGCGCGAACGATCGGGCCGTCACCTCGCCATCCAGCAATGCGATTGCAATCACATACGGCATGCTGTGATCGGCTGTTTCCCGCGTCGTAGGCGCCCAACGAGTTGGGTCGTTCCCCATCATCGCCACGGCTTCGCGGTACGCCTCGACTTGGATCTCGGTGATATCCTGCACGCGCAAACGCGCCCGCATATCGAGAGCACCCAACACGGCGGACTGTCCGTGGTAGCAGATCGGCAAACTCTTGAGGTGCGTCCGCGTCACCATGTGCAAAGAGCCGGAGCTGGCGGGCAACGGCCATTCAAAGCGACCGACGATATCCCAGAGTCCGCGCTTGCCCTCAAACACCGCCGTCGGTCCGGTAAAGCCCTCGTGCGCGAGCATCGCCGCGAACACGGCGTTGCGCGCTGCATTGGCACCGGCGCATCCCTTCCAGCTTGAAAGATCGCCTTGACGAGTTTGCCCCAAAGCCATGTTCGGCGTCAGCGCAAGCGACACCGCATTAGCCATCTGTTCACGGGAAAGCCGCAATAACTTACCGGCCCCGAGCACGCCAGCCAGCACACCATAAACCGGTTGGTCCCAGCCCTTCGAATTGATATCAACCGCATTCATGAAACTGCAATAAACATCATACGCGAGCGTGATCGCATTAATCACTGACCGCCCATCAGCATGCACGGATTCCCCGACAGCCACAATTCCAGAAATCACGTCGCTGGGATGCCCTCTGCTCTTACCCATATACGTGTCGCTGATATCCAGGAACCGCAGCATTACACCGTTCGCAAATGCAGCCGCTTCTGGCGCCGTTTGCAAAGCACTGCCCCAAACGCTTGCACCTGTTGCTCGCGAGTAATATCTTGCGATCGCGCGAGCCTTCTGGCTCAGCGCCTCGTTGTAGGCGCCCATGGCGCCCGCAAACGTATCGATCAACCGCCGCTTGCATTCGCGTACGGTCTCCGCGGTAAGGGCGTCGAATTCGGCCCGCAATGCGAAATCGACCAGTCGCTCAGTGGTAGCATCCATTCGGTCACCAACTTCAGGTCAGAAAAAGGCCGTGTCCCTTACGTAGTGAAAACGCGAGGCGGCGCGAGGGGACATAGGCTAGGCTATCCTGCGCGGAAGGTCAACGCGTTTGGCCGAGGCGCATCGCGTGGGGCGCTCCGGCACGTGGACTAATCAACTCGGATACCGGCATCCTTGATCACCTTGCCCCACCGAACCATATCGGCTTTGATCTCGGCCGCAAGCTGCTCCGGCGAACTGCCGACGACCTCTACTCCGGAGTTGAAAAACCTCTCTTTAGTAGCCGGCTCGTTAAGCGACTTTACAATCTGCTGGCTCAGGAAATTGACGATCCGCGCAGGAGTTCCCGCCGGCGCAACTATGACTGTGGTCGTTTCCAATAAATAGCCGGGAAGCCCCGAGGCCGACACCGTAGGCACACCGGGAGCCAGCTTGGTCGGCTTCGCGGTGGTAACCGCCAAAGCCCTCAATTTACCCGACTTGACATGCGGCGCTACGGTACCCACGTTAGCGAACATCAGCTGCGCCTCGGTGCCGCCGAGCAAAGCGATAAGTGCCGGTCCATTTCCTTTGTAGGCGATACGCACTATGTCAACGCCTGCCATGGCCTTGAATAATTCCGACCCGAGGTGCGTTGTAGTGGCTATCGAACCCGAAGCATAGTTAAGCTCTCCCGGCTTGGCTTTGGCCAAAGCGATCAACTCCTGGACGGACTTTACCGGCACCGATGGATGCACAACGAGAATGTTAGGTGTATTTGTCACCCCCGCAACGGCCGAAAAATCCCTCACTGGCTCCCAGGACACATTATGCGTAAACGGCGCGAGCCAAAGAGCGCTACCGTAAAGAAGCACGGTATAACCATCGGGGAGCGCCTTAGCCACAATTTCTATTGCGACAAGCCCCCGATTTTCTACTATCACCTGCCGGCCCAGGACGTCGGTAAGCCCTTGCGCCGTTACCCGCGCCGCGAAATCGGCGCCGCCTCCAGGTGCTGCGGTGACGATGCGAATGGGCTTGTTCGGATACTCGCTGGCCGCCCCGTAGCTCGAGACAGACAGCGCGAATGCAGCTAAAAATCCGGCAAACAACCTCCAGTTGATCCTCATATCCTGCATTTTTCCGTCCTCCATCCAGGAAGTCTTGTCGCTCGCAAGAAACGCAATCGTCGAGTCGAGATCACGCCGCCCGCAATTTTTCGCTGCCGGCCGCCCGCAAGCCCGGGACCCTGGACGCGCGAACGAGGACGGATCCTTCGAACATGCGCCGCTGGGTCCGGTAAACGGCGCCCTGCTCTGAATGCCACTGCCCGTCAATAAGACGCACTGTTGCGCCAACCGTCAGCACGCCAGAGGGCATGGCGATCCTCAGATCGCCTTCGGGGTTGTGGGTCTCGCGCGTTACATCATGGACGATGCTGCCCTTGATCCGGGCAGCGACGGCCATGCATACCGTGCACGTCAGCGGCAATGCGCGATGCGGCTGACCGTTCGATAGCATGCGGCCCGTGATATCGACGTGGTCGGCCTTGATCGCATTGCCCGATAGTGAGGACGAATCCTGCGGCGTCGACACGAAACCAATGAAGGGAACGCTGGGTTTCTTGGCGGCCTCATCGGTGTTTTTGCTGATTCCCATTGCAACCGACGCGGCCAGGCGGATTGCCCCCAACTTTTTCATCGCCTCGACATTCCGCTCGAGCTCTTCCGGCATCTCCGTGCCTTTAAGCCCGACATCGGCTGCTTTCACGAACACGCACGCGTTTGCGGCGTCGACCATCGAACAGCGGATGCGGCCCACACCCGCCACATCGAGCGTGCCGGCGACGTCGCCTGCCGGCAGCAGCTTGCCCGTCGTTGCGCCTCCAGGCGCGCGGAACTCGAGCTTCACGGGTGCGCCCGCTCCGGCAACACCCGGGATCGCGAGATCGCCCTCGACAACCGCGAGCCCGTCCTCCACGGGAAAGCGGGCGTGGATGAGCTTCCCGGTGTTGGTGCTGTAAATGCGCACGAGCGCCTCGTTACCGGCGACCTTCACGAGACCTTCGTCAACCGCAAAAGGACCGATAGCCGAAGACATGTTGCCGCACATGGTGGTGTAGTCGACCTTGGCGTTCTTTATCAGTACTTGCGCGAACGTATAGTCGACGTCGGCATCGGGTCGGCTCGAGCGACCCACGACGCACACCTTGGATAGCGATGA
Organism: Betaproteobacteria bacterium; assembly: GCA_016202615.1. Taxonomy (GTDB): domain Bacteria; phylum Pseudomonadota; class Gammaproteobacteria; order Burkholderiales; family SG8-41; genus PALSA-1004. The sequence continues at coordinate 8,830 of JACQOI010000360.1, read as the reverse complement.
AAGCCCCCCGCCCATACCGTCGAGCTGGCGACCGTAGGGATCGGGGCTTCCGATCGCCGCCAGGAAAATTTCGTCCCACAACGCGCGGTCGCGCGGCAGGTTCTTCTCGTCAAACACGATCGCGTTGCTTGTCCCGCCACGAATGAACGCGGCCGGAATCTTGATTTGTCTCATCGCGGCTTATCCTCGGTGAACAAAATGGAGAGACTGCATGGTTCCCGGTCATTATACGCCCACACTCGCGGTCGCCGATGCGGTTCTATTGAACGGAACTGGGTCCAATAGTTGACGAGAGGGGCTTTTTAACGTAGAGTTCCGCCTATCGGAAGAAGACGCTGATTTCTCGGCGCCTCCACCCTCGCCAGAGCAGCCGCCTTCAACCATGAGCAGCCAGGAATTCTACACGCACACACCCCAAGAATTCACTCGATTTTCCAGGAGGACTAAAGCATGGCAAATGCAACCGCAGCAAAACGGCAGGACGGCCACCAAACGCAACAGGCCGATAATCGCTATACACGCGAGATTGCGCAGTTCGTTTCAGGCCTGACCTACGAGAGGATTCCGGCCGAAGTGCGTCAACGCATCAAGCTGCTCATACTCGATTCGCTCGGCTGCGGAATCTACGGCTCGCTCAAGGCGCACAGCCAGATTGCCGTCAAAGGAATCACGTCCGTCGACAACAGCCAGAACTGCGGCATCTGGGGCACGGATCAGCGCGTTTCCGCTCCGCACGCGGCGCTCCTGAACGGCACCTTCGTTCAGGGTTTCGAGCTCGACGATATTCACCGCAAGGGCGCGATGCACGTCGGTTCGACCACTCTGCCTGGGATCGTTGCGCTGTCCGAGGTGCGCGGCGGCATCTCGGGCAAGCGCTTCATGACGGCGGCTGTTGCGGGCTACGAAATCGGACCACGCGTCGGGATGTGCATGGGACCGAATCACCTGGGACAAGGCTGGCACTCGGGCGCGACAGTGGGCGCTTTTGCGGGCGCGGCGTCCTCAGCTTCTGCCCTTGGGTTGTCCGAGGCAAACACGATCGATGCGCTGGGCATCGCCGGCACGCTGACTTCGGGCATCATGGCCGTGCAGTACGGCTCCATGGTGAAGCGCATGAATCATGGCCGCTCCGCGCAAAACGGATTGTACGCCGGCCTGCTCGCGAGCGTCGGCTACACCGGGATCAAGAACGTATTCGAGAGCGAATACGGCGGCTTCTGCACGACGTTTTCACGTAAGCGCGAGTGGATCAAATGGGAGGAACTCACAAAAGGCCTCGGCGAACAATGGCAAACGATGTACGACTCCCTCAAGTTCTATTCGGCTGCCGCGAGCAACCATACGACGCTGGATGCGATCCGCATCATGCGCGAGCGCCGGCCGTTCACGGCGGACGACGTCGAAAAAGTCGTCGTCCACGGCTCGCAAGTCACCAAGGACCATGTGTTCTGGAAGTACGAGCCGTCCGGCATGACCAACATGCAGTTTTGCATGCCTTATATCGTCGCCACCCTGCTCCTCGAAGGTGACTTCTTCGTCGACCAGTGCACCGAAGACAAAATGGCTGACCCGCAGCGCATCGCTCACTCGCGCAAGGTGGAGTTCATCGCCGAGCCCGAGATAACCAAGATGGGCTTGCGCTACTACGTGCGCGTCGAGATTTTCCTCAAGGACGGCACGCGCATGGAAGAAACGGTGGAGGCCCAGCGCGGGAGCGAAACGAAGTTCGCCTCGGAAGCGGAGGTCGTCGAAAAATTTGATAAACTCGGCAGGCACGTCTTCCCGGCCAAGCAAGTCGCAGCGATACGCGACACAGTGCTCGGCCTCGACAAACTCGACGAAGCGGCGAAGCTCGCGAAGTTGCTGGTCAGGACGGCATAGCGCATTCAGCGCGCCGCCGGCCGTGATTCCGCACGTCGCCGCCCGAAAACTGCGCGCGCCGGGCGTCACGAGCGCACGGCGCCTGTCGAGCACGCCTGACGTTCCGACCATTGCTGAATCGGGTACGCACGTGCAGTAAACGTCGCCCCGATTCTACGCGCGAACGCCGGACCGCAGCGCTTCGGAAAGCGGCCGGACCGAAGGCAGCTTGTCGAGCCGCTCGACGACCGAAAGCACTTCGTGAATCGACTGGTCGCTGTTCGTGATTGCCGCCAGGCAGCGGAACTTCTCCTTTGCTTCGTCCTCGCTGCACGGGTCCGCCGGCGTGCCATGCGCGTCCAGGAGCTTCGTGTCGAACGTGCGGCCATCGTTCAGACGAACCTCCGCGCGAGTACCATAACGGGGGTAAAGCGCCTCCATCTCAGTATCGGCGTACAGTTCAACGCGGCGCGCGAGCTCGCAGACCACCGGATCGTTCAGCGCATCGCCCGTATAGTACCGGGGATCCTTCGGGTCGCGCGTCAACGCGACCGCCGCGGTGAACGGCATACTGTACTGCGCCGCCATCGTTTCCTTCGGCGCGACTTCACCGTTCAACGCTATCGCGCGCTTGTTTGTGCCCACCCGCACGCTCTTGATCGCAGCCGGGTCCACCCGGTTCTCGACGCGCAGCGCGTGCAAAGCCTGCGCGGTGGTGTGCAGCACGCCGCAGCACGGATAGACCTTGGTCCAGACGCGACTCACCGCGTAATTCTCTCCAAGTCCATGGTCAAGCGCCTCCGGCCGCGATTTGTCACCGCCGAATACTTCCAACAGGCCGAAACGGCCGTCCAGCGCGGCCAGCGGCGCAGTAAAGCCGCGGTGCGCGAGCGCACATGCGAGGACGCCGGATTCGGCCGCGCGCCCCGCATGCATGCGCTTGACCATGCCGCCGCTGCCTTGCGTAAAGCTCTTGATGCCGCTGGCGCTGGAGCATGCGATGCCGATCGCGCGCAGGACTTCATCGAAAGAAAGCCCCTGCACCACACCGCTTGCGACAGCGGCGCCGATCGGCCCGGCAACGCCGGTTATGTGAAAGCCCCATCCGGCCTCGCCTATGCCGCGGCCGACCCGCGTCATCGCTTCATAGCCGGCAATCAAGCCCAGCAGCAGCCGCGCCCCGGATGCATCGTGCTGCTCCGCAGTCGCGAGTGCGGCGGGAATGACCACCGCCCCCGGATGCACGTGCGCGCCCGGCGATATATCGTCGAGTTCGATGCCGTGCGTCGCCGTGCCGTTGACCAATGCTGCTCGCGCCGCCGCCACCGGCTCCCAATTTCCATATACCGTCGCGGCTCCCCGCGACTGCTCCTCGTATACCACCTCCGCGGCGATCTTGCCCCAAGGCATGACTGCCCCATAAAGGCCGCACCCCAGACCGTCGAGAAGGCGGGTGCGGGCCTCGCGAATCAAGTCCGCGGGCAGGTCTTCGAGTTTGAGCGAAAGCAGGAATTCGACCATGCGGCTGGAGCGGGACTGCACGGCCGTCGCTGAAAGATCGTTCATGGGGTCTCCTCTTGCGCTGCGCGTTAACGGGCGTCTGCTGCCAGAAATGATAACATTAAATATCTGCCTGTACACAAGGTTCCATTGAGTGAAACCTGACCTGTTGTTCGAAATTCTTCATTGACAACAAAATTCGCTGCGAAGCAAAAAGGCCTTGCCGGCGCGATGGCATCATCACTTCGAAAATGACCTCCTGGGACCGCGCGCCGCCCGATCCTTATCAACGACAATAGGAGGAGTTCTCGATCGCGGTTACCTATCCTTATCTTCTGGTTTCACATCCGTCGATTCCGGCAAAGACCGTCAAGCAACTGATCGCACTCGCCAGCGCGCATCCCGGCAAGCTCACTTTCGCCGCGGGCGGCTACGCGACGCCTACGCATTTGACGGCCGAGCTGTTCAAAATGATGGCAAAGATCGACGTGCTGAGCGTCGGCTATAACGGCACGGGCGCGGCCCAAATCGGCGTGCTCACCGGTGACTGTGACCTGTTATTCGGCAACGTGCCGTCGCAAATGGCGCATCTGCGCTCAGGCAAGGTGCGGGCGATCGGGATCACGACATCACGTCGCTCGAGCCTGCTGCCTGATGTCCCGGCGATTTCCGAAGGCGGCGTTCCGGGATTTGAGGTTGATTCGTGGTTCGGATGGCTGGCCCCGGCAGGAACACCGCCCGAGATCGTGGAAAAGCTCAACAAGGAAATCGTGCGCATCGTGCACAGCCCCGACATGAAAGCACGCCTCGTGGCGGAGGGTGCCGAGCCTGTGGGGAGCACGCCAGCCGATTTTGTCAAACACATGAAATCGGAAACCGCCAAGTGGGCCAAGGTAATCAAAGCGGCAGACATCAAATCTCAATAGGCAAATCCGGGCGTACTGTCCAGAAATTCGACCGATTCGGCTCACGCCGCATTGCGGTAGTAGAAATTGAGCATTCCACCAAGCCACTGGCGGCGCTGGACGATTCCGTTATGGTCAACTGCGGTCGGATGCCCTCGCATCAGTCTATTGCCCAGCCCTTGATGGTTGCGTTCCGTATGATAATGCTCCACGAAGTCAGACACTGTGCGATCAAGAATCCCGACGGCCGGCGCGCTGCGGTCGGGACGCAGATGCAGATCATGATGCCACCGAGGTCTGACGGAGCGAGGGCGCGCTCCCGTCGGCAGCGCACGAGCGCGCCGGATCCGCGCAGCTAGGCAAACGCGAGCGCCGGCGGAATCTCGGCGACGTTCGCCATGTCGTCGAGGTGCCACAGACGCTCGAGGATGCCGCTCGCGCGTTTCGCGCCCAGCGATTCTTCGGTCAGTCCGCGGAACTTCTCTTCGATCTGTGCTTTCGTCCTCGGCGCCGACAAATCGTCCGCGTCACCGCCTGTCTCCCCGACGAGCCGCTCGCCGCTGCGCAGCTCGACGGTCACACGCGCGCGATGCTCCTGCGGCACGCGCTCGTAAGCTTGCGCAAACGCCCGGTTCACGACGACGTCGACCTTCTGCATCAGCGCGCGCAGCGCCGGATTCGAGAGGTGCGCTTCGTCGAACGAGCGCGGCGTCACCGTCCCATCGATCAGTGTTGCAGCGACCACGTACGGAAAGCTGTGATTGGCGTTGCCCGGCGAGTCCGGCTGCCAGAAACGATCGCCTTTGCCGGTGTATTCCTTCGAAATCGTGCCTTGGTAGTAGCGGCCGTAGTGCGCTTCGGCGGTGATTCGCTGCACGTCCGCGACGTTCTCGAGCGGCGCGATCTTCTCGGCCGCGAGGATGAGCGATACGGCGCTCGCGGCGGCGGGCCGGTTCTTGATCAGCGTGTCGCCGATTCTGAAAGGCGTCCCCTTGCCGCCGAGGGTGTCGAGCGAGAAACGCTCCTTCGCCACGTGATCGGACCAGCCCGTCTTCCCTTCGAAAGGCCGGGGCGGTCCCTCCATACCGGCGCGCGCGAGGAGCGCCGCGAACACGCCGGCGCGGCCCGCTTGCCCGGAAGCCATTTCCTTCCACATCGAGAGGCGGTTGTCCTTTTCCTGCCTGAGGATCACGTTGGGCACCACCGCCATCGAAATGCAGTGCATAAGCTGCTCGGGCGAGAGGCCCAGCACTTTGCCTGCCGCCACGGCGGTGCTGACACAGGCGAAGTTGGTGTAGTCGAATGCCGAGTTGTGAAAGACGTCGCACATGCGGCAGAAAATCTCGTACGCGAGGACCACGCCGATGATGAGCTCGCGGCCGCTCGCCTGGGCATGCTCGGCGGCTGCGAGTACGGGCATGATGACGTCGCTCGGGTGGCCTTCATAGCTGCCGGGCGGATGGTAGATGTCCTGCACCTCGAGCTGGTGCGGTACGCTCGCGTTCACGAAAGCGGCCATGTCGGGCGAGGTTTTCATCCCGGTGCCGATAATCGTCGCGCCGCCGGGGCTGGGCATCTGCGCTGCGAGCGTGCGGGCAATGCGCAACGGCTCACCGTAAAAACCACCGATGAGACCGCCGAGGGTGTCGATGATGCGGACCTTCGCCGCGTGGATCGCTTCCGGTGTCAGGTCATCGTAACCGAGGCTGCACGCATAGCTCGTCAGGCGCTGCTGAATGCGGTCTGTCGCCTGCCCTGCACTGATCGCTGCCGGTGTGTTCATCCATTCTCCGTACTGAGCGGCCCTCCGCTTGCCGCTCTTTTTCCGTTGCGATCACGTGAGCGCGCGATGCGCCCATGCTGCGCATGCGAGGAGCTTCTGGTCCGAGCCGAACGCGCCGACCAGCTGCAACCCCATCGGCAGGCCCGATGGCCCCTTGAACACGGGGATCGTCACTGTCGGCACGTGCAGCGCAGTCCACATGCGATTGAAAACCGATTTTCCGGTGGTCTCCAGGCCCTGCGGCGCCTCGCCGGTCGCGCTGGGCGCCACCAGGACATCGTAGCCGGCGAACACGTGCTTCAGCAGTTGACGACATTCCGCGGCGACTTCAGCGCCGCGGACATAGTCGGCGTAGGAACGCTGATCGCCTTTCTCGAGCAACTCCCTCAAGGTCGCGCTGATCTGGCCGGGAAAATGCCGCCGCTCGTAGCTCAACGCGCGGCTCTGTTCGTATTCATTGATGGCGCTGTGGGCATTCAACATGCCGTCGAATGCCGGTGGCAAGGTCACTTCCTGGATCGGCCCGGCAGCGCGACTCAACACCGATACCGCCGTTTCGAGCGCTTCCATCGTGGCGGCGTCGGCATGCTTCCATTGCGGGGTGCGGCAGAAGCCGATTCTCGGCGCCCGCTCGAGCGGCGGATCGGCCTTCGTGCTCGTCATGACGGAGAACAAGAGGCGCGCGTCTTGCGCCGTGCGCGCCATCAGCCCCACTGTATCGAACGACTCGGCGACCGGTTTCACGCCCGCTCGGTTGATCGCGTTGTAGCTCGGCTTGTGCCCGACGATGCCGCAGTACGCCGCAGGCCGTATCGTCGAGCCGCCGGTTTGCGTGCCGAGCGCAAGCGGCACCATGTGATCGGCGACTGCTGCTGCGGAGCCGCTGGAGGACCCGCCGGGCGTATGTGCGGGATTGTGGGGGTTGCGGGTCTTCCCCGGGTGCCGCACCGCAAACTCCACGGTGACGGTCTTGCCGATGATGACGGCTCCGGCGTTTCTGAGCATCACGACGCACGCCGCATCCGCGCGCGGACGATTCCCGGCGTAGATCGGCGAGCCGTACTCCGTCGGCATGTCGCAGGTTTCGATGATGTCCTTCAGGCCGACCGGAATGCCGTGCAGCGGCCCAAGGCGCGGCCCCGCGTCGATCTGCCGGGCCGCACGGATGACGGATTCGGCGTTGAAGTACGCCCACGCCTGAACGGTCTCTTCGCGCTCGGCGATGCGCTCCAGGCAATCGCGCACGAGCGCTTCGGATGTCAGACGGCCGGCTGCAATTTCCGCCGCAGCTTCGGTGGCGCTTAATTCATGAGGCGGTTTTTTCATAGGACCCCCGTGCGGCATTCGTTAACATCAAATGTGTAAACCACGTCCCCGGTCCGCACGCTCCCAAGGGGAGCGGACGGAGGATGAGGTATCCGTAGCGTTCCATATTTTTGAGACCGCTTCTAATCCCCCTTGATGCCGGCGTCCTTAATTACCTTGCCCAACTTTACCATGTCGGATTTCATCGTGGCCGCAAGTTGCTCCGGCGAACTGGGAGTGACCTCCGCTCCAATGGTTAAAACCCGCTCTTTCACATCTGGTTGGTTAAGAACCAACTCTATCTCCTGGTTCAGTCGAGTGATGATCGCCGCAGGAGGTCTACCCGGAGCAAATATGCCTTGTATCAATATCGATTCATAACCAGGCAGGCCCGAGGCAGACACCGTAGGTAAACCGGGAAATAACGCGGATGGCTGCAAGCTTCCAACGGCTATGGCCCTTAATGTACCCGCCTTCATATGCGGCGCCACCGAAGCCGGGCTAGCAGCAAATATTACCTGCACTTCGCCGCCGAGCAGACTGATAATACCCGCTCCAGCAGATTTGTAAGCAATACCCACCACTTTGACGCCAGCCATGGCGTTGAATAATTCCCCCCCGAGCTGTTGTATAGAGCCTGCTTCAGCGGCCATATAGTTAAGCTCTCCGGGCCTAGCTTTGGCCAAAGCAATCAACTCCTTGACGGACCTTACCGGCAACGAGGGATGCACAACAAGAATGTTAGGCGATGTCGCCACCAATGTGATCGGTGAAAAATCCCTCACCGGATCGTAAGACGTTTTTCGTACAAGCGGCAGGGTCCAAAAATTGGTAGCGGTGGAAAGCAGAGTATAGCCATCAGGCGGCGCCTTGGCCGCAATTTCCCCAGTAAGGGCGCTCGGTCGATTATCTACTACCACCGGTTGGCCCAAGCGGCCTGAAAGCCCTTGCGCGGTTATACGCGCCATGAAATCGGTGGCGCCCCCGGGCGGACTGGCGATGATGCGTATGGGCTTCTTCGGATAATCCTGGCCGTAGGCCACACCCGCGCCGACAACCATCAAGCCAACCGAGAATATCGATACAATAAAGCGGGGCATCAACATAAATCCTCCTTAATAAAGAAATACGAAAATCAATGCGCCTGTCGCCGGCGTCCTGTACCAACGCGACGCTGCAATGATGCCGGATCAGTGTTCGGTGCGCCCGATGGCACGCAATCTTGGATGCCCGCGTGTGCTCCACCGTCCGATCCGCGCTGCTGGGGCGCGTCGCAACGGACGTTGCGGCAAATTATGCAATCCCCGCGCGCGCCAAGTCAAGCCCGCGCATTGCCTCATCAAAAACCTGAGTAAAGAACCCCGCCGCAAGCGGCGGGGCTTTAGAACCTAAAACAAATCCAACTGCGAATCAGGCTCCTCATGATGACGCCGAATATACTGCCGTATCGCTTCCGCTGTGACCTTGTCTCCTACCG
>JACQOI010000380.1 GCA_016202615.1 Betaproteobacteria bacterium | reverse complement strand
ATTTTCTTCTTCGGCAGTTTATGTGGTGGTTATTTGACTTGTCGCGCGCGCTCGGCCTCGACCACATCCTTGGCGACATTCGCGCCCTCGAACATCATCGTCAGCGGATCGCCCGGCATCATGCGCAGCATCTCGAACACCAGGATCGCGACGCCCACGAGCGTCGGGATCATCAGCAGGATGCGGTTGAGGATGTAGCGCAGCATAGATGCTGTGAAGGAGTGAACGAGTGAACGGGTGAATAAGTGAATGAGTGAAAAGCCCCCTCCTTTTCAAGGAGCGAAGGCTAGGCAGGGGTGTTCACCCGTTCACCCGTTCACCCGTTCACGTCGCATCAGCGATCGAGCCAGACGTCGGCCAGATCCTGCCCGACGTAATGCGACGGCGTGATGTGCCAGCCTTTGAGCTGTTTGTTGAGCACGATGATGCGGTGCCACCAGATGGTCGGGATGGTGTATGACTGCTCGAGCGCGCGTTTTTCGAATTCGCGCAGCAGCGCAATGCGCTTCTTCTTGTCGAGCTCGCCCGACTGCTTATCGTAAAGGTCGTCGAGCACGCGGTCGATCTGCCCCGCGTAATTGATCGCCGACTTGTCGTGCGACAGGAATTTTTGCAGCGCCAGATTGGGTTCATCCATGTAGTCGCAGTTGAAGTCAAGCGCGGCGTCGAACGTCGGGTTGTCTTTCTGCTGGGCGGCCAGGTACAGCCGGGTCTCGAGCTGCTCGTGCTTGACGGTAAGCCCGATCTGGCGCCACTGGTCGATCAGGAACACGCCGACCGCCGTGTACGGCATCGCGACGGTGCGGTTGGTGAGCGTGAAAGTCAGTTTCGACTGGCCCGCGTCTGCGAGCAGCTTTTTGGCCTCGGCGCGCGACGCGTTGATGTCCTTGTTGAAGCCGGGCATTTTCACCAGCTCCGCTTCGGGCAGCGCGAGTTCATAGCCGGGTCGCAGCAGCCCGCCGACGTGGCGCACCAGCGCGACTTTCTGCAGCGCCTGCGCACCGCCCCAGCGGTCGATTGCGAGCGACAAGGCCTTGCGCACGCGCTGGTCGTCCAATGGCTTCTTCCGGGTGTTGAAAGTCACCACCAGGCTGCATGCCCACGGGGTCTCCTTCACCACCGCCTTGTCGCCGAGCGCCTTGACGATGCGGTCGCGATCGGCCGGCGAATGGCCGCGGAACTCGGCCATGACTTCACCTGCGGAGAGCGCGTTCACCATCGGCGCGCCGGCAACGAACAACGCTAGAAAGCCGTTCAGGTGCGGTTTGCCTTTCTCGAAGTAGCCCTCGAAGCGGCGGCCGCTCCAGTGCGAACCGGCGACGTGCTCAACGAACGTGAACGGCCCGGTGCCCAGGATGTTGCGCTCGGGGAAACGCGGGTCCTGCTTGAGCTTGGCCGCGCTGTAGATGCAATCCCACGGACTCGCGAAGTTGGCGAGCATCGACGCGTTGGGTTTTTTGAGCTTGAACACTACCGTCAGGGGATCCGGCGTTTCGATCGCGGTGATGTCGGCGTAGCCTTCCTCGCGCAGCGATTTGACGCCGGCCGGCGGCTTGCGGATTCGGTCGTAAGTCGCCTTGATGTCCCCGGAGGTCAGCGTCGACCCGTCGTGAAACTTGACGCCTTTCCTGATTTTGAACGTATACGTAAGGCCGTCTTTCGCCACCGTCCACGACTCGGCAACGTCGCCGACTATCTTCGGATAGTTCGGGGTATCGAACTTGAGCAGGGTCGAATAATGCGGCCGCACCGGGTGGATGAACGCGAACGACGAGTTGGCGTGGCAATCGTAATTGGGCGGCTCGGCGCCGACCGCAAACTTGAGCAACCCTCCGTCTACCGGCTTCTGGGCCTGGACGCCTGTTACAACCATGGCACTGGCTGCGAGACCGAGCAATAAGGCGATCCATTTCATGGCAAGTCCTCCTTTGTTATGGGTGTACGTCTACAGCTTGATGCATGCGGCAAAATGGCGCGGCCGTACTTCCCGCAGTTCAGGCACTGCTATTTTGCACTCCGCGCTCGCAAGCGGGCAACGTGTGTGAAAAACACAACCGCGCGGCGGGTTCAACGGGCTGGGCACCTCGCCGCGGAGCACGCGATATTCGCGCCTGGCTTCGAGCGCGGGATCAGGGATCGGTACTGCGTCAAGCAGCGCCTTAGTGTAGGGATGCAGCGGGTCGCTGTAAAGCGCATCGCGATCGGCAATCTCCATCACCTTGCCGAGATACATCACGATCACGCGGTCGGAAATGTGGCGCACCACCGCCAGATCGTGCGCGATGAACAGATACGTGAGTTTGAACTCGCGCTGCAGATCTTCGAGCAGATTGATGATCTGCGCCTGGATCGAAACGTCGAGCGCCGACACCGGTTCGTCGCAGACTATGAACGACGGTTGCAGCGCCAGTGCGCGCGCGATGCCTACGCGCTGGCGCTGTCCGCCCGATAGCTCGTGCGGATAGCGCTCGGCCATGTAGTCGAACAGCCCGACCTGCGTCAGCAGCTCGGCGACTTTGCGCTGCGCCGCGCGCCGGTCGGGCTGCAGCTTATAGACCAGCATCGGCTCGGCGATGATCTGGCCGATCGTCATGCGCGGATTGAGCGAGCTGTACGGGTCCTGGAAGATTACCTGGATGTGGCGGCGGTAGGCTTTCAGTTGTTCGCCGTGCGCGTGGGTGACATCGGCGCCGTCGAAAATCACCCGTCCCGACGTCGGTTCCTCGAGCCTGAGCAGGGTGCGGCCGACGGTGGTCTTGCCGCAACCGGACTCGCCGACCAGGCCGACGGTTTCGCCGCGGAAAATCTCAAACGACAACCCGTCGACGGCGCGTACTTCGGCGTGGGTTGGCTTGAATACTTTGACACCAGCGCCGACTTCAAAATAGGTGCGCAAATCGTGCACCCTTAGCAGCGCCGGGCCGCTGCCAACTGTTTTCGGCTGCGGCGCCAGTGGATTCGCGCTTTGCAGGCGGAGGCCGGTCGCGCCGACTCTGGCCATTTCAGCGCCGCGCAAGCAGGCCGAAAAGTGACCGCGCGCTATCTCTGCCAGCGGTGGGGGTGCCGCGACGCATGCATCGAGCCGGGCCGGGCAGCGTGGCGCGAAACGGCAGCCGGACGGCGGGTCAAGCAGGTTGGGCGGCATGCCATCGATGGTTTCCAGCTTGAGGCCGCGCGGCTGATCGAGCCGCGGCACCGAGCGCAGCAGCCCGGCGGTATACGGATGCAGCGGCTGAGTGAAAATTTCGTGCGCCGTGCCCTGCTCCGCCATGCGCGCGGCGTACATCACGTTGACGCGGTCGGCGTAGCGCGCGACCACACCGAGATTGTGCGTGATGATAACGAGCGCGATACCGAGATCGCGCGAGAGGTCTTTCATCAGCTTCAAGATCTGCGCCTGGATCGTGACGTCAAGCGCGGTGGTCGGCTCATCCGCAATCAGCAGCTTGGGATTGCACGCGAGCCCGATCGCGATCATCACGCGCTGGCGCATGCCGCCGGAGAACTGGTGCGGATATTGGGCTAGCCTCCCCTCGGGCTCGGGAATGCCGACCCTTTTCAAGAGTTCGAGCGCGCGCTTGCGCGCGCCGTTCTCATCCATGCCGAGGTGGATCAAGAGCGGCTCCATGATCTGGAAGCCGATCGTCAGAACCGGATTGAGTGATGTCATCGGTTCCTGGAAGATCATCGCGATGTCACGGCCGCGGATTTCACGCATCTCGTCCTCCGAACACCGCAGCAGATCGCGGCCATCGAAGCGGATACGCCCCGCGACGATGCGCCCCGCCGGCTTCGCCAGCAGCCGCATGATCGCGAGCGCGGAGACCGATTTGCCGCAGCCGGATTCGCCGACCAGCGCCACGACTTCGCCGGCCTTGACCCGATAGGAAATGCCCTCGACCGCGCGTACCACGCCGTGCGTAGTCACGAAATGCACGTGCAGGTCCTCGACCTCCAGCAGCCATTCGCTGGCAGCGGCAGGACTTGCGGTAACTCCCCCGGCAGATTGAAGCACTGCGCTCATGTGGCGCGGTTTCCGTTTTTAGAGTCTGCGCAGGCTAGGGGCTGGCCGCGATGCTGTCAAGCACCAAGGTCAAGAAAAACCGGTAAGCGGTAAGCCGGTAAGCGGCTATCGGATGCCAGTGCGGCGTTGGAAGTTCACCTCTCACTGCTCACCGCTTACTGCTTACGTCCTTTGCATCATACGAGCGCCTGCTGCAGCACGCGCGCGACGTGCAGCGCATCGCGCTTCGCGCCGTCCTTGATCTGATGACGGCAGCTGGTGCCGTCGGCGACGATCAGCGTATCGGCCGCGGCGGCGCGCACTTTCGGCAGCAGCCCCGCTTCCGCCATCTTCATCGAAATGTCGTAATGAGCGGCCTCGTAACCGAAGCTGCCGGCCATGCCGCAGCAGCTCGATTCGATCAGTTCGACCTCGAGCTGCGGCACGAGCTTCAACGCCCGCTGCACCGCCGGCATCACGGCAAACGCTTTCTGGTGGCAGTGACCGTGCAGCAGCGCTTTTTTCTGCGGCAGGCCTTTGAGTTTGAGCTTGAGCCGGCCGGCGTCGGCTTCGCGCGCGAGGAATTCCTCGAACAGCCATGCGTTCAGGGCCAGTTCGGCGGCATTCCCGTCCGGCAGCATCGAAATGAACTCGTCGCGCAGGCCGAGCAGGCACGACGGCTCGAGCCCGACCACGGGCACGCCGCGGTCGATGAACGGCTTCAATGTCGTTATCATGCGCTGCGCCTCGGCTTTGGCTTCGTTGACGAGGCCCGCAGCGAGAAAAGTACGCCCGCAGCACAGCGGGCGCGCGCTGTCGCGCGCGCGCGGCAGATGCACGAGGTAGCCTGCGGCACGCAATACCGCCAGCGCGGCGCGCGCATTGTGGGGTTCGAAATAATTGTTGAAGGTGTCGACCCACAACACCACTTCGCGGCTGAATACTCCCTCCCCCTTGATGGGGGAGAGTTGGGGTGGGGGTGAAAATTGCGCGCCACCCCCATCCTGGCCTTCCCCCGTCAAGGGGGAAGGTGTCGAATAGAACGTATCGCGCCGCCATTTCGGCAAACTGCGCTTCGAGCTCAAACCGAGCAACGATTCACTCAAGGTCGCAAGTCCCGGCACCTGGTCGCGTAAATTCATCGCCCACGCCAATCTTGCCGCCCAAGGCGCATATCTCGGCAGATAGGCAATCAGCCTTTCTCTTATCGACAACGCGTGGCGTTGTCGATAATGGTACAGGAACTCGATTTTCATTTTCGCCATGTCGACGCCGGTTGGGCATTCGCGCTTGCAGCCCTTGCACGACACGCACAAATCCAACGTGTCGTACATTTCCTGCGACGTGAACGCATCCTCATTTGGGTTCAACGCGAGCTGCCCGGAAATCGCAAGCCGCAACGTGTTGGCGCGGCCGCGCGTCAGATGCTGCTCATCTCCGGTGGCGCGGAACGAGGGGCACATGGTGCCGGCGTCGAACTTGCGGCAGTGGCCGTTGTTGTTGCACATTTCGACCGCCTTGTCGAAGCCGCCCCATTCCGACCAGTCGAGCACGGTGTCGATTCTTTGCGTCACATAGCCCGGCTTGAAGCGGAACATTGTGCGGTCGTCCATCTTCGACGGACGCACGATCTTGCCCGGATTCATCAAGCCTTTCGGGTCGAAGATGTCCTTGATCTCCTGCAACGCTTGTGTGATGCGCGGCCCGAACATCGGCGCGATCCATTCCGAGCGCACCAGGCCGTCGCCGTGCTCGCCCGAATAGGCGCCTTTATATTCGCGCACCATCGCGGCGGCTTCCTCGGCGATTGCGCGCATCTTGCGCGCGCCGTCCTCGCGCATGTTGAGGATCGGCCGCACGTGCAGACAGCCGACCGACGCGTGCGCATACCAGGTACCTCGGGTGCCGTGTTTCTCGAACACACGGGTGAGGCGATCGGTGTAGGCGGCGAGGTGCTCGAGCGGCACCGCGCAGTCCTCGATGAACGACACCGGCTTGCCGTCGCCCTTCATCGACATCATGATGTTCAGGCCCGCCTTGCGCATCTCCCAGATATCGCGTTGCAGCGCGGCGTCGATGACTTCGACCACGCTGCCCGGCAACCCGAGATCGCCCAACAATTCGACCAGCTGCTTCAGTTTTGCCACCTGCTCGCCCTGGTCGTCGCCGGCGAATTCGACCAGCAGGATCGCATCCGGGTCGCCTTGCAGAAAACGGTCGACCGTGAGTTTGAACTCCGGGTTCGAGCGCGCGAGCCCGATCATGGTGCGGTCGACAAGCTCGACTGCGGCCGGGCCGAGCTTGACGATGTGCTGCGGCGCTTCCATCGCGCGGTAAAACGTCGGGAAATGGCACACGCCGAGCGCCTTGTGCTTCGGCAGCGGCGCCAGGTTGAGGTGGATGCGCTTCGAATACGCGAGCGTGCCCTCGGAACCGACCAGCAGATGCGCCATGTTGTGACCGGCGCCGTTCACCATGTCGAGGTTGTAGCCGCCGACGCGCCGCAGCACTTTCGGGTAGCGGCGCTCGATTTCCCCGGCTTCGCGCGCGGTGATGGCGCGGATTTTCTGCACCAGCTCTAGATAACCCTGCGGTGCGCTGAAGTCGCGCAGATCGGCGGGAACGTCGCCGAACGCGAACTCGCTGCCGTCGGCGAGCACGGCGTCGATCGCGCGCACGTTGTGCACCATGTTGCCGTAGCGGATCGAGCGCGAGCCGCAGCTGTTGTTGCCGGCCATGCCGCCGAGCGTCGCCAGCGCGCTGGTCGAGACATCGACCGGATACCACAGGCCGTGTGGCTTGAGCCAGGCATTGAGGTGATCGAGCACCACGCCGGGCTGCACGCATACGGTGCGCGCATCCTGGTCGAACGCGACGACCTGGTTCAGGTATTTGCTGTGGTCGATCACCAGCGCGGCGCCCACGGTCTGGCCGCATTGCGAAGTGCCGCCGCCGCGCGCGAGCACCGGCACGCCCTCCTCTATTGCGATCTGCAGTGCCGTCTGCGCGTCGCGCTCGGTTTTCGGGATCACCACCCCGACCGGCTCGAGCTGATAAATCGACGCATCGGTCGAATAACGCCCGCGCGACCCGGCGTCGAACAGAACGTCGCCCTCGATTTCCCGCCCGAGCCGCGCGGCGAGGCGGCTATCGCCGGTGCGCGGGTGCGGTTTGATCACCGCAGTGGTGGCAGCGGGCATGGGCTCAGGCGTTGGGATTGCGTTTGCCGATGTGACACCACGGGAATACCACGTCGGAGACAATTTCAATCTCGATTGTCATTGCCACTCCTTTGCAGAACGCGCAATCGGGTATGATATCGTGCGAGTTGAACGGCGCGAGGCGTCCATTCCAGCTCGCGCAGTTAAAACGGCACGCAGTTGCCGTTTTAACGCAAGTTGACGCTCAAACGCAACTTTACTATTCTGCCTGACTCTCCAACCTCATCCGACGGAACCTTCATGCGAGCAATGAGCGGACGCCATTTCCTGCAGATTCCCGGCCCGACCAACGTCCCTGAGCGCATATTGCGGGCGATCGACAACGCCACTATCGATCATCGCGGTCCCGAGTTCCAGAAACTCGGCCAGGAAGTGCTGACGGGACTCAAACACATATTCAGAACCCGGGCGCCGGTGGTAATCTTCCCGGCCTCCGGCACCGGCGCGTGGGAAGCGGCGCTCGTCAATACGTTATCGCCCGGCGACCGCGTGCTGATGTGTGAAACCGGACATTTCGCGACGCTGTGGCACGGCATGGCGAATAAACTCGGGCTCGCGCCCGAGTTTATAAAGGGGGACTGGAGGCATGGCGCCGATCCCGCGGCGATCG
Organism: Betaproteobacteria bacterium; assembly: GCA_016202615.1. Taxonomy (GTDB): domain Bacteria; phylum Pseudomonadota; class Gammaproteobacteria; order Burkholderiales; family SG8-41; genus PALSA-1004. The sequence continues at coordinate 12,001 of JACQOI010000380.1, read as the reverse complement.
AAGCCAGGCTCGCCGCGGACCGCAAGCGCGCGATCAAGGCGGTGTGCGTGGTACACAACGAAACCTCGACCGGCGTCACCTCGCGCATCGGTGAAATGCGCAAGGCAATCGATCGTGCCAAGCATCCCGCGCTCTACATGGTCGACACCATTTCGTCGCTCGCGTCGATCGACTACCGCCATGACGAGTGGGGCGTCGACGTGACGGTGGCCGGCTCGCAGAAAGGACTGATGCTGCCGCCGGGCTTGTCGTTTAACGCGGTCAGCGACAAGGCGCTCGCTGCTGCGAAAACATCGAAACTGCCGAAATCATACTGGGGTTGGGACGAAATGCTCGCCAGCAACAAGACCGGCTTTTTCCCCTACACGCCGGCCACCAACCTGCTTTACGGCCTGCGCGAGGCGCTCAAGATGCTGGCCGAGGAAGGCCTCGACAACGTGTTCAGGCGCCACGACCGCCACGCCGAGGCGACGCGCCGCGCAGTGCGCGCTTGGGGGCTCGAAATCCTGTGCCTGAACCCCGCCGAATACTCGAGCTCGCTCACCGCGGTGCTGATGCCGGAAGGCCATAACGAAGCCGAATTCCGCAAAGCCGTGCTCGACCATTTCAACATGTCGCTCGGCAGCGGGCTCGGCAAGGTCGCGGGCAAAGTGTTTCGCATCGGGCACCTCGGCGATTTCAACGAGTTGATGCTCGCCGGCACGCTCGCCGGAGTCGAGATGGGGCTCGCACTCGCCGGCGTGCCGCACAAGAAAGGCGGCGTTGCCGCTGCGATGGATTACCTGATTGCCGTCAAAGCAGCGGCCGGCAAAAAACAGGCTGCGAAACCCGGCGTCGCGTAATACTGCGCCAGGCGGCGGCACCGACATCATCGCCCGATCGGAAACACAAAAATAGGGCAAGGTGGTGCGGGCGGCCGGCGTTCCGCTGATGTGAGGCATGCCCCACCCGGGGCCATGGCTCGGCGCGGGATGCGTCGGGCCATGATGTGGTAAAGTTCCAAGCCGACCAACGGAAAGAAAAACGGATCTGCACTGAGGCTTCCCCCGCAACTAAAACCAATCCGTGCTCGAAGGTAATCAATACCGCAGGCATACGCGCGAACTAGCGCTGTAAACCACAGGAGGAGTCATGAAAAAGTCCGCATATGTAATGTTACTGTTGGGCATGTTTGGCGTCGGGGCCGTCCACGCCCAGACCGAGCTCAAGTTCGGTCATGTCGGCGAACCGGGCTCGCTGTTCGCCAAGTCGGCCGAGGAATTTGCCGGTCGCGCCAATGCCAAGCTCGGCGCCAAAGCAAAAGTCGTGGTGTTCGGCTCGAGCCAGCTGGGCGGCGACAAGGAGCTGCTGCAGAAACTGAAGCTCGGCACCGTCGATCTCGCGCTCCCCTCGACCGTGATGTCGTCCGAGTCCGACCTGTTCGGCATGTTCGAGATGCCCTATCTCGTCAAGGACCGCAAGCACATGAACGCGATCGAGAAAGAAGTATTCTGGCCGCGGCTCGCCCCGGAAACGGAAAAGAAAGGGCTGAAGGTCCTCGCGGTGTGGGAGAACGGTTACCGCCACATTACCAACAACCGGCGGCCGATCAAGGTGCCGGCCGATCTGCAGGGCATCAAGCTGCGGGTGCCGGAAGGCAAGTGGCGGGTGAAGATGTTCCAGACCTACGGCGCGAACCCGAGCCCGATGAAGTTCTCCGAGGTGTTCACCGCGCTGCAGACCGGCGTGATGGACGGCCAGGAGAACCCCTTCTCGCAGATCGTCAGCGCCAAGTTCCAGGAGGTGCAGAAGTTCCTCTCCCTCACCGGTCACGTTTATACGCCCGCGTACGCGACGGTCGGCTCCAAGAAGTGGGCGTCGCTTCCCGCCGATGTGCGCAAGATACTGGAAGACACCGCCAGGCAAATGCAGTCCTTCGTCTACGCCACCGCCGAGAAGGACGAGAACGAGCTGCTCGGCAAGATCAAGGCCGCGGGCGTCCAGGTGAACGAAGCCGACAAGGCCGCCTTCGTGCAGGCGAGCAAGGCGGTATACGAGGAGTTCGGCAAGGAAGTCGCGGGCTCCAAAGAACTGATCGACAAGGCGCTCGCGCTCGCCAAGTGAGCAGTAAGCAGTGAGCGGTAAGCCGTGAGAGGCTTCAGCTCACTCTTGCTGTTCGCTGCTGCTCGGTTCACCTCTCACCGCTGACCGCTTACGGGAATCGTGATGCTTGCTCGCGCGCGTAACGTCTACGAGAAATTTCTCGAGGCCATCGTAATCCTGCTGATGGCAACGCTTGCAGCCGAGGTCACGGTCGGCGTCATCTTCCGTTCGGCGGGCCAATCGCTCGTCTGGTACGACGAGGTGGCGTCCATCCTGCTTGCCTGGCTGACGTTCTACGGTTCGGCGCTGGCCGCGGTGAAACGCGCCCATATCGGCTGTCCCGAGGTGGTGGCAATGCTGCCGCCGCGCGTGAAGTTCGCTCTACGGCTCGTCGCCGAGGCGCTGGTAATCGCGTTCTTCGCGCTCATCGCGTGGGTCGGTTATTCCATCCTCGACGTGCTCGCGACGGACAGCCTGGTGAGCCTCCCCTCGGTCCCGGTCAATTACGTGCAGTCGGTGCTCCCGATCAGCGCGGTCCTGATCGTCGTCGCCGAGATACTGACGCTGCCCGTGGTGCTGGCGGAGGCACGCACCGCACATGGCGCCCACGTTCCCGCAACCGGGGAGGGTTCGCACTGATGGAGATGATGCTGCTCTTCGTGTGCGTGCTGGCGCTCGTCCTCATCGACGTGCCGATCGCGGTGGCGCTCGGCGTCGTTGCTGTGTCCGCGATGGTCATCGGACAGGGGCTGGCCTCGCTCCCCAACCTGGCGATCGTGATGTACCAGGGCGCGACCAGCTTCCCGCTGATCGCGATCCCGCTTTTCATCCTCGCCGGCGCGATCATGAACGCGTCCGGCATTTCGCGCCGGCTGATCGCGTTCGCCTCGGCCGTGCTCGGTTTCATCCGCGGCGGCCTCGCGATGGTCTCGATCGGCGCCTCGATGTTCTTCGCCGAGATCTCGGGCTCGGCGGTGGCGGACGTCTCCGCCCTCGGCTCTATCCTCATCCCGGCGATGAAGTCCAAGGGCTACCCCAGTCCGGTCGCCGCGGCGGTGATGTCTTCGGCGGCGACGCTGGCGGTGATCATCCCGCCCTCGATCCCGATGATCCTCTACGCGGTGATGGCCGAAACTTCGGTGGTGCAGATGTTCGTCGCCGGCATCGTTCCCGGGGTGCTCGGCGGCCTGGGCCTGATGGGCATGGCGTACTATTTCGCGCGCCGCTACAACCTGCCGGTCGAAGAGGCGTTCCGGTGGCCGCGCATCTGGCAGACCTTCAAGGAGGCCTTCTGGGCGTTTTTCCTGCCGGTGATCATCCTCGGCGCGATCTTCGGCGGGATCGTCACCGCGACCGAGGGCGCGGCGCTGGCAGTGGTGGCGGCGCTGTTCATCGGCCTCGTGATCTACCGCGAACTCGACCTCGCCCACCTCAAGGCGGCGATGATCGAGGGCGGCGTGCAGACCGCGGTCGTGATGCTGCTGGTCGCCTCCTCCGCGCTGCTCGGCAACCACCTTACCGAGATCCAGGCGCCGCAGCAGCTGGCGCGCGCGATCACCGAGTTCACCAACAACAAGTGGTTCGTGCTCGCGCTGCTCAACGTACTGTTCCTGCTGCTCGGGATGTTCCTGCACTCGGCAGCGGCGATAATCCTGGTCGTGCCGGTGGTAATGCCGCTGGTCAAGGCGGTCGGCATCGACCCGGTGCACTTCGGCCTCATCGTCACGATCAACCTCGGCATCGGCCAGCAGACCCCGCCGGTGGCAAGCGTGCTGATGGTGGCATGCTCGATCGCCAAGGCGACGGTCTGGGAAGTGACCCGGGTCAACATCTACTTCATCGGCGTGCTGTTCGCGGTGCTGATGCTGGTCGCCTACGTGCCGATCACCGGCTTGGGGCTGGTGCAACTGTTCTATCGCTGACCACGCCGGATAATAAAAAAATTTTGCGTTTCCGTGGCGTCCATCGCGGTAAAGCTTTAAGAGATTACGCATGCGACTACTTATCGCCGCCCTGACCCTGCTGGTTTCCGCGACGTGTTTCGCGCAAGCCGACTACGCGCGCGAAAAGCGCTGGGCCGACGAGATCACGCCGGGGCTGGCGGTCGGCGACGCGGTATACCTCACGCAGAAATCAGGCCACAAGTTTCTCGCCATTTACACCGCAGTCGCGCCGCCAGGCGCGGCGGTGATCACGGTGCACGGCCTCGGGGTGCATCCCGACTGGGCGCTGATCGGCGCGCTGCGAAGCGGGCTTGCCGACCGCGGCTACGCGACGCTGTCGGTGCAAATGCCGGTGCTGGCGGCCGACGCCAAGGACAAGGAATATCTCGCGCTGTTTCCCGATGCCGCAGGCAGGCTGCAGGCGGCAGTCGCATTCCTCAAAACCGAGGGCCACCGTAAAATCGTGCTCGCTTCCCACAGCATGGGCTCGCGCATGAGCAATTTCTTTCTCACCGGCACCCCCGCCAACGGGGTCGACGCCTGGGTCTCCATCGGCATCAGCAGCGGCGAGTTCGCGGAGCCGGGCAAATTGCGGTTGCCGGTTCTCGACATCTACGGCGAGCGCGACGTCCCGCAAGTACTGAAGCAGGCCGACGCGCGCGCCACCGTGCTCAAGAAGCTCAAGGGCTCGGCACAGATCGAGGTCGCCGGCGCCGACCATTACTTCGCCGGACATGAGGGCGAATTGATCAAACAAGTGCGGCAATTCCTCGATCAGCGGCTGAAATAATCCGAAAACGCGCCTTGCAAGCGTTTTCTTGAACGCATCGGCTGACGCGCCTGCGCGCCCCGTTCTCATCCCCTGCTTTACAGCGCGCAGCGATGTTGCACTGCAACGCCGATCACCGTGTGGCAAGCGTCAAGCTTGGTGGTATATTTAGCCCTCTTTGCCGGTAAGGGGACCGGCACGGACCGCGGCGCCGCGTCCGGCGCGCTCGCGCTCGAACTCCCCTCGCCTTAACATGGAAGCGCCCTCGACCACCAGAATTGCCGCCGGCTTTATCGCCGCGTTCGTGCTGCTCACGGTGAATGCCGCAGTGTCGTACGTGACACTGGACAAACTGGTCGCCGCCAACCGCCTGGTTGCCCAAACCGAACAGACCCTCAAGCTGCTCGGCGAGCTACGCGCGGGCCTGGTTGACGCTGAAGCCGGTCAGCGCGGCTACATCATCACCGGCGAGGAGAGCTATCTCGAGTCGTATCTAAGCGCGCGCCCGGTGACCGCCGCCAAGCTGCAGGAACTCGCGCGCCTGACCGCTGACGATCCCGAGCAAAGCGCGCGCGTGGCATTGCTCGAACCTTTGATCGGCAAGAAATTCGAGGATCTGAGCGGCGCGATCGCCGCGCGCCGCGGGCAAGGAATGCAGGCGGCGGCCGCGCTCGTTCAGGGCGACCAGGGCAAGATGCTGATGGACCGCATCCGGCGCATCGTCGGCGAGATCCAGAACAAGGAGGAAGTCTTACTCGCGTTGCGCACCGCCGAGTCCGAATTCAACGCCTACATCACGATAGTCACCTATGCGGTGGCGACTTTCCTGAATATCTGCCTGTTCGGCGGAATCTGCTTCATGGTCATCCGCGGCGCGGTAGCACGCAGGAAATTGGCGGTCGTGGAGCGCGAGTCCAACGAAAAAGTCGCGCGCAGCCTGGCTGAAGTGCAGGTACGCAACCAGGAAATCACCTTCCTGAGCCAGATGAGCAGTTTCCTGCAAACCTGCGCCACTTCCGAGGAGGCGTGCACGGCGATCGCGCGCTTCGGACCGCAGCTGTTTCCGACCGAGATCGGCGTGATCTACCTGTTCCATGCGTCGCGCAATTATGTCGAGCCCGCGGCATCCTGGGGCGGGGCGAACCCGCATGAGGACATGTTCCAGCCTTCCGATTGCTGGGCGCTGCGCCGCGGCCGTCTGCACGCCGTCGGTGAAAAAGATACCGCGATGGTATGCGAGCACGTCGCGCGCAACGGCGGAACCCTGCAACCTTATATTTGCGCGCCGATGACGGCGCAGGGCGAAACCCTGGGGCTGCTCTACCTGCAGTCGCAGCCCGCGACGGGTGATGCTGCCCCGCTCAGCGAGGCAAGGCAGCAACTCGGCGCCGCGGTCGCCGAGCAGATCGCGCTGGCGCTCGCCAACCTCCGGCTGCGCGAAACACTGCGCCAGCAATCGGTGCGCGACCCGCTGACCGGACTGTATAACCGGCGCTTCCTCGAGGAAACCCTGGGCCGCGAGCTGTCGCGCCTCGAGCGCAAGAACCTGCCGCTGTCGCTGATCATGATCGACGTCGACCATTTCAAGAGTTTCAACGACACCTTCGGGCACGAAGCCGGCGACGCGGTGCTGCGCGACCTAGGCGGGATCCTGCAGCGCTATGTTCGCGGCAGCGACATCGCGTGCCGTTACGGCGGCGAGGAATTCACCATCATATTGCCGGAGGCCGATATCGATATCGGCCGCCAGCGCGCCGAAATGCTGCGCGAGGCGACGCGGGAACTGCGCCTGATCCACGACGGCAAGTCGCTCGGCGCGGTCACGCTGTCGCTCGGCGTCGCGTGTTTCCCCGACCACGGCCGCCTCCGCGAGCATCTGCTGCAGGCCGCCGATGCGGCGCTTTACGAAGCCAAGAACGCCGGCCGCAACTGCGTCGTCGTCAGCAGCATCAAGACGCTGAAGGTGGTCGAGAGCCCGCAGCAGCGCGATCAAGCCGGTCGTTGACCGCGGCCCATTCCGGCTGCTGCGGCAGTTTTTCCACCAGTATCGCATCGCATCCCGCGGCGTCGAGCGCGCGCAGATTGGCGTAGAGATCGTGCGCGTACGCGTTGGTGTCATGCGGCGCGGCGATCCACGTCAGCCCTGAGAGCAGCGGCTGCAGCGCGCTGCGCGCGAGCACCGCGACGCGCTTGCCCTGCCGCGGGAGGCTCGCCGCGAGCTCGAGCAGCAGATCGCCTTCCATTATCATCAGCGGCGTTGCCGGCGCATAGTGCGCGGCAAGCGTACCGGGTGCGCGCGGTGAACCGCCATGCGGTGCGGCGAGCGGCACGCCGGCCGTCTGCTCGATTTCGCGCGCCGAAACGTGTCCCGGCCGCAGCAATACCGGCCGCGCTCCCGTCGCGTCGACGATCGTCGATTCGATGCCGACTTCGCTTTGGCCGCCGTCGAGCACCAGATCGACGCTGTCGCCGAACTCCTGCATCACGTGTTGCGCGGTCGTCGCGCTTACGCGCCCGAAGCGGTTCGCCGAAGGCGCGGCGATGCCGCCGCCGAATTTTTCGAGCAGCGCATGCGCGACCGGATGCGACGGAATGCGCAGCCCGACCGTGTCCTGCCCGCCGGTCACTGCGTCGCTCACGCCCGGAGCGCGCTTCAAGATCAGCGTCAGCGGTCCGGGCCAGAATTTCTGCGCGAGTTTTTGGGCCGCAGGCGTGACCTCGCGCACCCACTGCGGCAGTTGCGCAACCTCGGCCAGATGCACGATCACCGGGTGGTCCGCGGGACGGCCTTTGGCGGCGTAAAGCTTCCCGATCGCGTCGGGATTGGCTGCGTCGGCGCCGAGGCCGTAGACGGTCTCGGTCGGAAACGCCACGAGTCCGCCGCGCTTGAGAATCGCGACGGCTTTGTCGATGTCCGAATCAGAAACCATGGCGGGACCGCTGGCAAGAACCAGTGAACGAGTGAACGAGTGAAGGAGTGAAGGAGTGAAGGAGTGAAAGAGTGAAAGATTCCCTCACCCTTTTGACAAAGGGGAGGGTTAGGGAGGCGGTGTTCACCCGTTCACTCATTCACTCCTTCACTTGTTCACTGTTTCATCAAGCACCGGTCAGAAGGTGCAGCACTTCTTGATATTTCTCCGAGGTTTTTGCCAGCACCTCGGGGGGCAATTCTGGCGCGGGAGGCTTCTTGTTCCACGGCTGCGTCTCGAGCCAGTCGCGCACGATCTGCTTGTCGAACGACGGCGGGCTGATGCCGGTGCGGTACTCGCCGGCGGGCCAGAAGCGCGACGAATCCGGCGTCAGGATTTCATCGATCAGATAGAGCGCGCGCTTTTCGTCGGTGCCGAACTCGAACTTGGTGTCGGCGATGATGATGCCTTTGGTTTTTGCGTACGCCGCGGCTTCACTATAAAGCTGAATCGACACCGCGCGGACTTTCGCGGCAAGCTCGGCGCCGACGATTTTCTCGGCTTGCGCAAACGAAATGTTCTCGTCGTGCTGGCCTGCCGGCGCTTTCGTGGCGGGCGTGAAAATCACTTCCGGCAGTTTTTGCGCTTCCTTGAGGCCGGCGGGCAGCTTGATTCCGCAGATTGCCCCCGTCTTCTGGTAATCCTTCCATCCCGAGCCGATGATGTAGCCGCGCACCACCGCCTCGATCATCAGCGGTTTAAACTTGCGCACCACCATCGCGCGGCCGGCAACCTGCTCGCGCTCGGCCGGCGCAACCACCGATTCAGGCGCGATGCCGGTCAGATGATTCGGGATCACGTGACCGAGCTTCTTGAACCAGAAAAACGACATCTCGGTCAGCACCCGGCCCTTGCCGGGTATCGGGTCGGGCATGATGACGTCGAACGCCGACAGGCGGTCGGTCTGGATCACCAGCAGCTGGTCGCCGCCGACGGCATAAAGGTCGCGCACCTTGCCGCGGTGCAGGAATTTGAGGCTCGTCAGGCTGGATTCGAACAGGGTCGCGTGGCTCATGGCTTTAGCAGCCTGTCGGACTTAACAGTCTGTAAAGGCTGCTAAAAGCAAGACCGGCTGAGACTTCAGAAAAAAACCCAGCCGAAGCGGTCGAATTTGAGGAAAAGCGCGGGTGAATTAGCATATCGGTTATCCTTTTCTGCAATTCTCCTATGGCCGGTTTTGCATTAGGAGTTTGTCGGGGCTAAGTCCGGCAGTCACCTAGCGAGTTGAATGAAGAAAAATCCGGCGACCCGGCCGCCGGCGCGGCACATCTATCAGGACAATCCGGGCAGCCTGGCTGTCTTGACCGCCGCCGTCTGCTTGGCGCGGAACGCCTGCAGTTTTTTGGCGAGAGCCGGATCATTCAACGCCAGCATCGCGACCGCGAACAGTGCGGCGTTGGCGGAGCCGGCGTCGCCGATCGCGAAAGTCGCGACCGGTATGCCTTTCGGCATCTGCACCATCGACAGCAGAGAATCGAGCCCTTGCAGATGTTGCGACGGTATCGGCACGGCCAGCACCGGCAGCGCGGTCTTCGCGGCCACCACGCCTGCGAGGTGCGCCGCGCCGCCCGCTCCGGCGATGAAACACTGCGCGCCGCGCTTCTCAACCGATGCGACCCATTCGACCAGCAAATCGGGCGTTCGGTGCGCCGACAGCGCGCGCGCTTCGAACGGCACGCCGAAATCCTTGAGGTGCCGCGCCGCGTGCCGCATGACCTCCCAGTCACTGGTGCTGCCCATCACGATTCCTACCAGCGGCTTTTTCACGTCGCTCTCCCTGCCGTTTTCGCAGGCGCTATTTTAGCGTATCCAGCGCCGCTCCCGGCGGCGATTGCGCGGGGCGCGCCGCACTGCGCTGGCGATGTTGGGAACTGATGGTAGGTGAGTGGCGGGCTGGCGTGCACCGGCCAGGCCTCGGCACCCCGGCATCAAACGCGCTCGAGGATGTGCAGCCCGCGTATGCGGTCATACAGATAGATCAGCCCGCTATCATCGACGGTCACATCGTTGCTCTGCACTCGCTGCGACCCCGGAGGAACGTCAGGCAGATAAAACGCCGCTTCCGTGGGAGCATGCGGCTTGGAGATGTCCATAACGCGCAAGCCCTGGGCAAACCAGGCGACAGGGATTTCAGTTCCCATGATTTTCTCGCAAGGCTGGTGGCAGCCTGTGTATTTCGGCTGAGGCGAGCCGTCGAAGCAATCGAGTTGGAAGCTGGCGAACGGCATGGGCCGCGTCTCGCAACTGATGTCGAAAATCCACACGAACGCAGGCGGAGCTGGATGCAGCTTTTGCGCGTCCTCGTCGGCAACGATCATGATATCGCGGCCCTCCACCTTGAACGGCACCGGCATCACCGTATGCGTCGGGTGCGCGAACGGCGGGCTGGTGTCGAATTGGCTGATGAGCCTCGGCTTGCTCATATCTTCGATATCGAGAATAACGAAGCCGCCATGCCAGTAACTCGCATACAGCCGGTTGCCGAATCGCAGAGGATGGTGGCAACGGTGCGCCGTGCCTTTCCAGGTCGACTTCTCGCCTCCCGCGGTCCATTGACCGGGCATCCACCAGCGGCCGACCTCCTGCGGATGAGCGGGATCGATCAGATCCAGGATCATCACGATATTGCCCAGATAGCCATCGACCGTAGGCGAAATATAGGCATAGCGGCCGTCGAAGTCGAAACGGTGGACGCCGGCCATGCCGGTGCCGCCGGTCTCCCAGTTCGATATATGTTTTGGCCGGCCGGGCGTTGAGACGTCATAGATCGCAAGCCCGCCGCGAAAGTCCGCGGGCGCGGTCAGCCGATAGCTGGCATCGCCTCCGACCACCACGTCGGGTGATGAAACGATCGGAAAAGGGTTCACCTCGCGATTGGTGACCATGAGGTCGTTGGCGACGCGCACCTTGTGCGAGTGCGTGCCTTCAGGCATTTCGATCATTTCCATCAGACGTGGATGCTTCGGATCGCTTACATCGACCGTCGTCGTGCCGTGCGGGCTGTCGACGTGCGCCAGGTAGGCCACATTACGGTCGACGGTGACCTGCCCGCCGCCCGGCCAATCGAAATAGCCGACTTCGCGAATGCCCTTTGCCTGGCTCATGCTGCTCTTCGCCTATTGAAGTTTTTCGCCCGATGCCCTGACGACCCTGGCCCACTTGTCGATCTCCTGCCGGAACCCTTTAGCAAACTGTTCAGGGGAGTTGCCGATGGGTTCTGCGCTGTTCCTGCCCAACATGTCCTTCACCTGGGGGGCTCGCAGGCTTTCTACTGCGGCGGACTGAATGCGGCCGATGACTGCAGCGGGCGTTGCCGCCGGCGCAAACAAGCCTACCCACGACGAGGCCTCATATCCCGGAACGCCGGCTTCGTCCACCGTCGGAACGGACGGCATTGCGGATGCCCGAACCGTAGTCGTCACCGCGAGGGCCCGCAGTTTCCCGCTCTGCGTGAGTTGCGCTACGGCGACGATAGGCGCGAAAGTCATGTCGACATGGCCGCCGACGGTATCGATGACGGCGGGAGCGGCGCCTTTGTACGGAATGTGCGCGATGTTTACACCCGCCATCGAGTTGAACAATATCAAAGCCAGATGGTTTGAAGTGCCGGTGCCTCCCGATCCGGAGTTCAACAGGCCGGGCCGTGTCTTTGCCAGCGCGACCAGCTGGCGTACGGATTTCGCCGGCACGGAAGGATGGACGGCCAGCACGTTGGGTGTAACGACCAACTGGGTGATCGGCGCCAGATCTTTCAGCGCGTCGTAATTCATTTTGAGGGACACCGCGGGGCCGATCGCCAGCGCCGTGGTTCCGACGAGCACCGTATAGCCGTCCGCGGGAGCACGTACGACAAACTCGGTGCCGATTCTACCATCGGCTCCCACACGGTTGAACACCACGACGGACTGCCCCCACATTTCCGTCATGCGCTGCGCGAGCGTGCGAGCCACAATATCGGTCGATCCGCCGGCAGGGAAGGGGACGACCATCGCAACCTGCTTGTCGGGATAGTTTTGAGCGCTGGCGCTACCCAGCATCGCCAGCAGACAAAAACTCCAGTATGACCGCATTCAACAAACTCCCCGCGAGATAAAGAAACAGGAAAACCAATGCGCCCGTCGCCCGCGTCCTGTGACTATGCAACGCTGCAGTGATGCCGGATCTGTGCGCGGTGCGCCCGATTGCGCGCGAAGGCAATGGGTAGCGACAGCGTCCATAGGGTCGGCTCTTTACTTTAT